>NZ_JBHSFK010000010.1:0-301169 GCF_042653945.1 Streptomyces vulcanius
CAGGAGCGCCGACCTGGAACTGGGCCGGTTCCTGCGCGCGCGCCGCACCCAGACCAGCCCCTCCCCGCCGAGGCCGCGGTGTCGCCCCTGGATCCGAACTCGACCCAGGGCCGGGCGATCAGCGTGCGGACGCTGGGCCAGGGCGTGCCCTTCACCCGGCAGGCCGCGCAGGTGCAGCAGGCGCAGTCCGCGGCGCAGGCCACGGCAACGCCCGTCCCGCACTCACCCGGCGGTTCCGGACGGCGCCGCAAGCTGGGCACCCCGCCGGACCCGGCCGCGCGCGCCGAGCCGACGGCCCGCCCGGAGCAGACGGCGCGTCCGCATCCGCCGGCCGAGCAGCCCGTCGTATCCCCGGTTCCCGCCGTTCCCCAGCCTCAGGCGCAGGTCCCGCAGCCCTCCCTCGCCGGACAGGCGCGGCTGGCGCCCGGGACCACCGACGGCGCCGGGCGGTCGTACGCCATAGGAGCACCGGACGAGAACGCCGCCGAGGGGCCCGAGCCGCTGGACGGTCCCGGTGGGGCCGTCGAGGTGGCGGATCCGCCGCGGCAGGTGCCGATGGACGACGAGCTGCCGCCGGAGCCGCTGGACAATCCGCGTCGGCTGCTGGTGTGGCCGGCGCCGGACGTCTCCACCCAGCAGGCGCTCAGCGATCGCGGCTACCGGCCCGTCATCGTGCATTCGCGCGAGGAGGTCGACGCGCAGATCGCGGCGTTCCCCGCGGCGCTGTTCGTGGATCCGCTGACCGGGCCGATCACGCGTACCGCACTGCAGTCGCTGCGGCAGGCCGCGGTGGCCGCCGAGGTTCCGGTCCTGGTCACGGCCGGGCTCGGGCAGGCGACGCGCGAGGCGGCGTACGGCGCCGACCCCGCCGTACTGCTGAAGGCGCTGGCGCCGCGGGACAGCGAGCAGCATCCGCCGCGGGTGCTTCTCGTCGAGGAGCACGCGGAGATCGCGCTGGCGCTGACGGCGACGCTGGAGCGGCGCGGGATGCAGGTGGCGCGGGCGGCGAGTGACGCGGACGCCGTGACGCTCGCCGGGCAGCTGCGGCCGAACCTGGTGGTGATGGACCTGATGCAGGTGCACCGGCGGCAGACCGGGTACGCCGGGATCATCGACTGGCTGCGGGCGAACGGCCAGCTCAACCGCACCCCGCTGGTCGTCTACACGGCCGCCGTCGACCAGGCGGACCTGCCGCGGCTGGCGTCTGGGGAGACGGTGCTGTTCCTCGCCGAGCGGTCGACCAGCCCCGAGGTGCAGAGCCGGATCGTGGAACTGCTGGCGAGCATCGGCACCAACTGAGCCGACACCAAGGGAGCCGGCACCCACCGAGCCCGCACCCACCGAGCCGCCACCGGCGAACCCACTGCCGGCCGGCTCAGGCCGTGACGATCCTGCGCACCGCCTCCTTGACGGAGTCGCGCAGGCGTTCGCTGTCGTCGGTCGCGGCGCCCACCACGATGCGGCGCAGCTGCGGGACGGCGGCGGCCCAGTTGGCCAGGGAGATGAGCAGGAAGAACAGGTCGCCGGCCGGGATCGCGTCGCTGACGACGCCCCGCTCCTGGCCCTCCCGGATGACCGCGATCTTCTCGCGGTAGTGCTCCTGGCGCTCCGCCTCGTCGGGGAGTTCGGCGGTGCCGTACTCCAGTCCCTCCCAGAAGAGCAGGCGCAGCACCTCGGGGTGGGTGGCGTGGTAGTCCATCACGCTGTCGACCCAGCCCTCGATGTCGTCCGCGTCGACGGGGACGGCGACCGCGAGGTCGAGCATGGTCCGCTCCAGGACCCGGGTGAACAGCTCCGCCTTGTTGCCGAAGTAGGCGTAGATGAGCTGCTTGTTGGCCTTGGCCTCGGCGGCGATGCGGTCGATGCGGGCGCCCGCGACGCCGTGGCGGGCGAACTCGGCGACGGCGGCGTCGAAGATCCGCGCCCTGGTGGCCTCGGGGTCCCGGGTGGTTGCCATGGGGGCATGGTAGTCGGATCCGACTCGTAACCAACTAGTTGGTTGACGGGGAATGGGGCGCCGCCTCAGACTGTTGGTGCCTACCGATCCAACCAACTGGTTGGTTACAGCCACCTCCACCGGAGCCGGCTCAAAGGAGCATCACGCCATGCCGTCCGCAGTCACCGCCCGGGGCACGCAGCGCGCCACGCGGCCCGAACGACCCGCCGCCACGCGCCGGAGCGGGGACCTCCTCCTCGTCCTCATCGCCCTCTGCACGGCCGTCACCGCCGCCAACATCTACCTCGCGGCTCCCCTGCTCCCGCTCATCGCCCGCGACTTCGGGTCCACGGCCTCGGGCGTGGCCTGGATCGCCTCGGTGGCGCAGTTCGGCTACGCGGCCGGTCTGCTCTTCTTCGCCCCGCTCGGCGACCGGGTGAACCGTCGCCCGCTGGTCGCCGCCCTCTCCCTGGTCACCACGGCGGCGCTGGTCGCCGGCGCGGCGGCGCCCGGGATCGTCACGCTCGCCGCCGCCGTACTGGTCGCCTCCGCCGCGACCGTCGTACCGCAACTGCTCGTCCCGCTGGTCGCCGAACGCGCCCCCGCCCACCACCGGGCGCGGCATGTCGCCGCCGTGATCTCCGGGCTGTTCGCCGGCGTCGTCGCGGCCCGTGTCCTCGGCGGACTAGCCGGTCAGGCCTTCGGCTGGCGGCCGGTGTTCGTCGGCGCGGCCGTCCTGACCGCCGTCCTGGGCCTGCTGACCGCCGCCGCGCTCCCCTCCGAACGCCACCGCCCGCGCCCCGAGGGCGGCCTCTTCGCCGGGCTGCGCGCCATGCCCGGGCTGGTCCGCCGCTCCCCCGACCTGTGGCGGGCGTGCGTACGGCAGGCCGGCATGTACGGCGCCTGGAGCGCCCTGTGGACCTCGCTGGCCCTGCTGCTGACGGGCGAGCCGTACCACCTGTCCACCGCGACCGCGGGTCTCTTCGGCCTCTTCGGTCTCACGGCGAGCCTGGTCGCTCCGCTGGCGGGCGGCCTGGTGGACCGTTTCGGCGCCGCGAAGGTCGTACGCGGCGCGTATGCCCTCGCCGCCGTCTCCGTGCCCCTGTTCTGGCTGGGCGGGCAGGCCGTCGTGGCGCTCTTCGTGGCCGCGATCGTGATCCACGCGGCCCTGGTCGCCTCCCAGGTCGCCAACCAGACCCTCGCCCTCACCACCACCTCCGCCCCGGCCACCGCCAACAGCGCCTACATCGTCGCGGGTTTCGCCGGCGGCGCCACCGCCTCCGCCCTGGCGGGCCTCGCCTTCACCCACTTCGGCTGGGGCGGGGTGATCGCGGTGGCGGCCACGTGGCTGGTGGCGGGGTGGAGCGCCACCGCCGTACGGCGGTGAGACGGACGACGATCCAGCCGTACGCGGCCCTTGCCGTACGACGGCTTGGCCGTACGACGATCCAGCCGTACGACGAGGGCCGTACGACGGTGAGAACGCCGCCGTACGGCCAGATCGTCGTACCGGTGCCTGAGTCGACGCCGGTGCCGGAGCCGCAGCCCTGTTTGCTGAGCCTGAGCCGGCGTACGAGCCCGAAGCCGGACCCCTGTTGCCGGACCCGGTGTGTACGTCAGAGCTGTGTGACGTCCAGCTCCCCCTCCGCGTACCGCCTGCGCAGCACCTTCTTGTCGAACTTGCCCACGCTCGTCTTCGGGACGGAGTCGATGATCGTCCAGCGCTCCGGGAGCTGCCACTTGGCGATCCGGCCCTCGCCGGCGAGGAAGGTGCGCAGGGTGGTGAAGTCGGCGGTGGCGCCCTCCCTGAGGACGACCGTGGCCAGCGGGCGCTCGCCCCACCTGTCGTCGGGGACGGCGACCACGGCCGCCTCGGCGACGTCCGGGTGGGACATCAGCGCGTTCTCCAGGTCGACGGACGATATCCACTCGCCGCCGGACTTGATGACGTCCTTGGCGCGGTCGGTGAGGGTGAGGAAGCCGTCGGGGGAGATGGTGCCGACGTCGCCCGTCTTGAGCCAGCCGTCCTCGCTGAACTTGTCGGCGGGGCGGAGGGGGTCGGCGTCGGGGCCGTTGTAGTAGGCGCCGGCGATCCAGGGGCCGCGGACCTCGAGTTCGCCGGCCGACTCGCCGTCCCAGGGGAGGCGTTCGCCGCCGGGACCGGTGAGGCGGGCCTCGACGCCGGCCGGGAAGCGGCCCTGGGTGAGGCGGTAGGCGAGCTCCTCGTCGGTGCCGACGGCCTGCGCCGGCGGGCGGGCGATGGTGCCGAGCGGGGAGGTCTCCGTCATGCCCCAGGCGTGGCAGACCCGCATGCCGAGGTCGTCGAAGGCCTTCATGAGGGAGGGCGGACAGGCCGAGCCGCCGATGGTGACCTGGGTGAGGGAGGAGACGTCACGGGGCTTGGCGGTCAGCTCGGCGAGCAGGCCCTGCCAGATGGTGGGGACGGCCGCGGCGTGGGTGGGCTTCTCGGTCTCGATCATCTCGGCGAGCGGGGCCGGCTGGAGGAAACGGTCCGGCATCAGCAGGTTCACGCCGGTCATGAAGGTGGCGTGCGGCAGGCCCCAGGCATTCACGTGGAACTGGGGTACTACGACCAGCGAGGTGTCCTGGTCGGTCAGGCCCATCGACTGGGCCATGTTGACCTGCATGGAGTGCAGATAGATGGAGCGGTGGCTGTAGACCACGCCCTTGGGATCGCCGGTGGTGCCGGAGGTGTAGCACATCGCGGCGGCCGTGCGTTCGTCCAGCTCCGGCCAGTCGTAGTCGGTGGGCTTCCCGGCGATCAGGTCCTCGTACTCGTGGACCTGCGGGCGGGCGCCGGCCAGGAGGGAGCGGTCGCCCGGGCCGGAGACGACCACGTGTTCGACCGTCGGCAGATGCGGGAGCAGCGGGGCGAGCAGGGGAAGCAGGGAGCCGTTGGCTATGACGACGCGGTCCGCCGCGTGGCCCACGATCCAGACCAGCTGCTCGGCGGGGAGACGGAGGTTGAGGGTGTGGAGCACCGCACCCATGGAGGGAATCGCGAAGTACGCCTCGACGTGGTCCGAGTTGTTCCACATCAGAGTCGCTATTCGCTCGTCGCCCTCGACGGCCAGGTCCTCGCGCAGGGCGTGCGCCAGCTGGGCCGCACGGGCGCCGATCTCGGCGTAGGAGCGGCGCTGCGGCTCGCTCTCACCCGTCCAGGTGGTCACCAGTGACGAGCCATGGATCTTCGCCCCGTGGGTCAGGATCCTCGAGATCAACAGCGGTACGTCCTGCATGGTGCTCAGCACGGCGTCCTCCCAGGGCGGCGACATTGCCTACGCGGTGGTAACGGTTGGCATGATTCTGCGCACATACCGCGCGGTATGTCACTAGGGAGGGACGAACGATCGGGTCACGTTAAAGCCCCGGTCAAAACGTGACGTCACACGTGACGTCACGGGAGATCGCGCCGTCAGCGGGCGAGGCCCAGCTCAGGGTCCTCCCGCAGCTTGCCGAGGGCCCGGGAGACCGCCGACTTCACCGTGCCGACGGAGACGCCGAGCACTTCGGCCGTCTGGGCCTCGCTGAGGTCCTCGTAGTACCTGAGGACGACCATCGCCCGCTGCCGGTCGGGCAGCTTCATGATCGCCCGCCACATCGCGTCGCGCAGCGCCTGCCGCTCGGCCTGGTCGTCCTCGCCGAGTGTGGGCTCCGGTTCCGGCAGTTCGTCGCAGACGTACTCGTCGACCTTGCGCTTGCGCCACTGCGAGGTGCGCGTGTTCACCAGGGCCCGGCGGACATAGCCGTCGAGCGCCCGGTGGTCCTCGATCCGCTCCCACGCGACATACGTCTTGGTGAGCGCGGTCTGCAGCAGGTCCTCCGCGTCGCTCGGGTTCGCGGTCAGCGACCGTGCGGTGCGCAGCAGCACCGGCTGACGGGCTCTGACGTACGACGCGAACGACGGGTACGGAACAGGTCGAACAGGTCGCCTCATGCCGTTCGAAGCGCTCCGCATGCCGTTCGAAGCACTGGTGCAGACGGGTGTGGTCATGGCTCCACGCTAGGTTCGCACCCCGCTCCGGGGGATCGGCCGTAGGTGCCGAAGACGACTCCGCCTCAGGTCGTAGGGGTGGTGCGGGCTGCACCTCCTGTAGGTGGACGAGAAGGGCCGCTGTACTACGGGTTTACCCCTCGGGGCTCATCCCTCAGGGATCAGCCGTCGGGGCTCATCGGGGCTCATCCGTCGGCGGTCAGTACCAGGCCCGACGTCGGCACGCCGGTGCCCGCCGTCACCAGGGTGCGCGCCGCGCCGGGCACCTGGTTCGGGGACGTGCCGCGCAGTTGTCGTACGGCCTCGGCGACGCCGTTCATCCCGTGCAGGTAGGCCTCGCCGAGCTGGCCGCCGTGGGTGTTGAGCGGAAGCCGGTCCTCGGTGACGTAGGCCGCCGCCTCGCCGGGGGCGCAGAAGCCGAACTCCTCCAGCTGCATCAGCACGAACGGCGTGAAGTGGTCGTACACGATGCCCACGTCGATGTCGGCGGGCGCGAGCCCCGAGGTGCGCCAGAGCTGGCGCGCGACCACGGCCATCTCCGGCAGGCCGGTCAGGCCGTCGCGGTAGAAGCTGGTCATCTGCTCCTGTGCCCGCCCGGCGCCCTGCGCGGCGGCGGCGACCACGGCGGGCGGTCGCGGCAGGTCACGGGCCCGCTCCACCGAGGTGACGACCAGCGCCTGGCCGCCGTCCGTCTCCTGGCAGCAGTCCAGCAGCCGCAGCGGCTCGGCGATCCAGCGGGAGGACGCGTGGTCGTCGAGGGTGATCGGCCGGTTGTGGAAGTACGCCGCCGGGTTCGCCGCCGCGTGCCGGCGGGCCGTGACGGCGACCGGCCCGAACGCCTCCTCCGGGGTCAGCCCGTGGACGTGCAGATAGCGCTGCGCCGCCATCGCCACCCAGGAGGCCGGGGTGAGCAGCCCGAAGGGGAGGCTCCAGCCGAGTGCCACGCCCTCCGCCGAGGGTTCGCGGTGCTTCACGCCGGAGCCGAAACGGCGTCCGGAGCGTTCGTTGAAGGCCCGGTAGCAGACCACCACCTCGGCCACCCCCGCGGCGATGGCCAGCGCCGCCTGCTGCACGGTCGCGCAGGCCGCCCCGCCGCCGTAGTGGACGCGGGAGAAGAAGGACAGCTCACCGATCCCGCAGGCCTGCGCGACGGTGATCTCCGGGCTGGTGTCCATCGTGAACGTCACCATGCCGTCCACGTCGGCGGGGGTGAGCCCCGCGTCGTCGAGCGCCGCCCGCACCGCCTCCGCCGCCAGCCGCAGCTCGCTGCGCCCCGAGTCCTTGGAGAACTCCGTCGCCCCGATCCCGACGATCGCCGCGCGCCCGCCGAGGGCGTCCCGCGTCCGTACGCTCATCCCGCACCGCCCTCCTGGAGGGTGACCGTCACACTGCCGATGCCGTGCCGCGGGTTCCCCAGGTCGCCCCCGGGCACGGTCACCGTCACCGTCCCGCTGACGTGTCTGCCGATGCCGTTGTCGCCGACGACGCGGATCACGGCCGTGTCCTCGCCACGGATCTCCTCGACCGTGCCCCGCAACACCAGCGTGTCTCCGGGGTAGTTGGGCACCCCCAGCCGAATGGCCACCTTGCGGAGCACGGCCGTCGGACCGAAGGTGTCGGTGATGTAGCGGCCGACCAGGCCGTTGGTGGTGAGGATGTTCATGAAGACGTCCGGGGAGCCCTTCGCCCGGGCGGCCTCGGGGTCGTGGTGGACGTCCTGGTAGTCCCGCGAGGCGAGCGCGCCGGCGACGATCAGGGTGCGGGTGACCTCGATCTCCAGCGGCGGCAGCACGTCACCCACGTTCACACCGTCACCCCCTTGAACACCGGGAGCGTCAACTCGTCGTCGTAGCGCCGGAATTCGAGCCGCACCGGCATCCCGATCCGCACCTTGTCGTACGGCACCCCGACCACGTTGCTGATCATCCGCACCCCTTCGGCGAGTTCGACGAGCCCGACCGCGTAGGGACCCGCCGCGTCAGCGGCATGAGCGGATTCCGTGAAGGCCGGGAACGGCGGATGGTGCATGACGACGTACGAGTACACGGTCCCCTCGCCGCTCGCCTCGACGGTGTCCCAGTCCGGGCAGCCGCAGGACTGGCAGCCGGGCAGCCACGGGAAGCGCAGGGCCGCGCAGGCGGTACAGCGCTGGAGGAGGAGCCGGTGGTCGCGCACACCCTCCCAGAAACCGGCGTTGTCCCGGTTGACGACGGGGCGCGGCCGTAGCTCGCGCGGTTTCCGTGAACGGCCGTGGGCGGGCGCGTACTTGAGGATGCGGAAGCGGTGCGTGCCGACGAGGTCGGGGCCGACCCTGACGTCGGTCCGGGTCGTGACGAAGTGACCGGTGCCGAGTTTCGTCGTCTTCCGTTCGGACACCGACTCGATCACCGTGTCGAAGGTGACCTCGTCGCCGGGGCGCAGGGGGCGCAGGTACTCCTGCTCGCAGTCGGTGGCGACGACCGAGGTGCAGCCCGCCTCGTCCAGGAGGGCGAGCAGCTCCTCGTAGGGCCGGGAGCGGGCGGCGTGGCCACCGAGGCCGCCCATGATCCACGCCTGGAGCATGGTGGGCGGGGCGACCGCGTCGGGACCGGCGTAGGCGGGGTTGCCGTCGCCCATGGCCTCGCACCAGTGCCGGATCATGGGCGCGTTGACGGGGTCACGGCCGGTGCCGGCCACGGCGGCGGGGCGGCCTTCGTAGGTCCTCAGGCGTACGTGCAGGCCGGCGTCGTCCACCGTTGGGCTCCCTTCGCGACCGCTGCCGAACGGTTTCTGACTGTCCGTCAGATATGACGTGCTGTCAAGAATGCTCAAGGACATTCCGTCCGCCCGGGAACACACCCGCGCGGCGGTGCCGACGGCCCCGCCGGAACACACCGCGTGGCGGCGCCAATGGCTCCGCCGGAACACACCCGCGCGGCGGCGCCATTGGCACCGCCGGAACACACCCCCGCGGCGGTGCCAATGGCACCGCCGCGCAGACGCGTCACACCCCACGGAACTCACCCGGTAGGAACCCTGGGGGCCGGGTCGCCGCCGGCCCCCTCAGATCACCCCCACAGCGGGCCGAAGGCGAGGCCCACGGTGTTGTTGCCCTGGTTGACCGCCGTGAACGCGGAGCCGTCCACCTGCGCAGTGTTGCTCTGGTTCGAGGCGCCCGAACCGACGGCGTTCTGCTGTGTGGTGGACGAGTTGCCGTTGTTGTTGCCGCCGACACCGCTGCCCACGATGCTCGCGACACCCGCGTTCGATCCGTCGCTCGCGAATCCGCCGTTGTCGGCCACCGCGACACCGCCGAACAGGGCGGCGGCCAGCGGAAGGGCGGCGACGGCGGCGATGACGCGGGCGGTACGGATGCTTGCCATGCTGTTCCTCCAGAACATGAAGTACGGGTTTCACCAGGGCAGTTGGCCAACCGCTCCGGTGTGGTGACGACGTCGCGAGACCAGAGTTGCCCACCGAATCCCCGGCGAACCACCCCGGAAGCCGTGATTCGCACGCAAGCGTGATGACAAGTAGATAAACCCCCAGCACCACTTTTCTTGATCACTCTCTCGCAAGCAGTGCCCGTCCGGACCCTCGGACCCCAGCCCCCGCAAGGGGCGAAGCGTTCCGTCACATTCCGCCGCACACCCGACCATTCCCCGCCACCTCGGCGCGTCGCACCCGTCACCCCTTCCTTTTTTCGAACACTAGTACGACTATGGAGGCATGGCCACCATCGACCGGCACCCCGCCCGGCACCCCCGGCAGGCCAGCACGCTGGCCCTCGCCCACGCCCTGTCGGCCGCCGAACGCGGCCTGGCCGTCATCCCCCTGTCCCGGACGAAACTCCCTGCCCTGCGCTCCCCCCACAGCCCCGACGACCCCCCGTGCCACGGCACGTGCGGCCGCTTCGGCCACGGCGTGTACGACGCCTCGGCCGACCCCGCGCGCGTCCGTGCGCTCTTCGCCGCCGCCCCCTGGGCCACCGGCTACGGCATAGCGTGCGGCCTGCCGCCGTACCACCTGATCGGCGTCGACCTGGACACGAAGTCGGGCACGGACTCCACCGCCGCCCTGCGTGAACTGGCCCTGCGCCATCTCTTCACGATCCCGCCGACCGTCGTCGTCCTCACCCCGTCCGGCGGCCGGCACCTCTGGCTCACCGGTCCGCCGGACGTCGTCGTCCCCAACTCGGCCGGCCGGCTCGCCCCCGGCATCGACATCCGGGGCGCCGGCGGCTACCTGGTCGGCCCCGGCTCCCGCACCACCCACGGCACCTACACGGCCGCCCCCGGCACGGCCGGCTTCACCCCGGCGCCCTGCCCGCACGCCCTCCTGCGCCTCCTGCTGCCCCCGCCGCGCACGACGGGACCGTCTGGATCAGCGACGGGATCAGCGGCGGGCACGGCACACGGCAGGGGCCTGGTCCAGTTCGTCCTCGCCGCCCACGAGGGCCAGCGCAACACCCGCCTGTTCTGGGCGGCCTGCCGGGCGTACGAGAACGGCATCGGGCCCGCCCTGACGGACGAACTGACCGCCGCGGCCGTACACACCGGCCTCACGGAACACGAGGCCCGCTCCACGATCGCCTCGGCGGCACGAATGACCCGGCCCCTGGGGTGACGAGGCGCACGGAAGAGGCGCCCCATTCCAGCTACTGAAGTGCGACTTTGCCGAATAAGGCCGAAAAACGCCCTGTTTGAATGATGTACCGGGCACTCACACTCAAAAAATGGCGGTTCTCCACAGTGTCAGCCGACCTGAGTGCCTGTTGTGCTCCTCGAACGGGCCCGATGTTCGTGAGCGTGGACGGATCATTCCCCTGTTGGCCGAATTCTGCGACAGGTGCTGGAACAAGGTCGCCAACGATCTTGCCCTGAAGGAGGGCGCCACGGCGGCACCGGAGCCCGAGTTCGACCCGGACGACGTGGAATGGGTCGAGCCCCGTAACTGCCGGCATTGCGACGCGCCGGTGCGTTGCTACCCGACCAACTACGACCGCTGGGTCGAACTGGCCACGTTCGAGCTGCCGGCGAAGAAGGTCCCTCCGCGCCACCGTTGGCGTCTGATGCGCCCGAGGGCAGCGAACACCCCCATCCCCGTGGCAACCGTGGCCATCAGGATCGGCGCCATCGATCCCACCCCCGGAGAGCCCGTCTTCCCCGCTCACGAGTTCGTGTGCCCGATGCATGAGGCATGACCCTGCCCCAGGCCGGACACCCGAGAGCCCCCGACCGTTTCCGCTGGTCAGGGGCTCTCACACTGCGGTGGGTGTGGGATTTGAACCCACGGTGACATCGCTGCCACGACGGTTTTCAAGACCGTTCCCTTAGGCCGCTCGGGCAACCCACCTACGCCCCGGCCCACCTGGGGTGGAGCGGGTACAGCGTACCGGCACCGCGTGGTGCGCGCGGGCGGGGTGGGCGGTCTGGGGCACGAACGAACCGCTCGGGAGGCGGGCGGCGGGTAGGGCGGGTAACGCGCGAACCCGCGGTGACGCATGGTGTGCGTCGCCGCGGGTTCGGGACGGGACCCCGGCCGGGTCGGGCCGGGCCGGTCTCGGGTCAGCTGTCGCCGTTGCGGGAGCCCAGGGTGAGTTCGACGGTGCTGGACTTGCCGTCGCGCTCGTAGGTGATGGTCACCTTGTCGCCGGGCTTGTGGGTCCAGATCTCGCCGATGAGGGTGGGGCCGGAGTCGATCACCGTGCCGTCGAGCTTGGTGATGACGTCGCCGGGCTTGAGGCCGGCCTTGTCGGCGGGGCCGCCCGACTCGACGGGGGCGGCGCCGCCCGAACCCTGGTCGGTGATCTTCGCGCCGCCCGAGGAGTCCTCCAGGGAGACGGACGCGCCGATCTTGGCGTACACCGGCTCACCGGTCTTGATCAGCTGCTGGGCGACGTACTTGGCCTGGTTGATCGGGATGGCGAAGCCGAGGCCGATCGAGCCGGACTGTGAGGTGCCGCCCAGGCCGCCGCTGCCGGTGGACTGGATCGCGGAGTTGATGCCGATCACATTGCCCTGGGCGTCGAGAAGCGGACCGCCGGAGTTGCCCGGGTTGATCGACGCGTCGGTCTGCAGGGCGCTCATGTAGGACGAGCTGCTGCCGGTGCCGTCCGAGGACGCGACCGGGCGGTTCTTCGCGCTGATGATGCCCGTCGTGACCGTGTTGGACAGTCCGAAGGGCGCGCCGATGGCGATCGTCGAGTCGCCCACCGCGACCTTGTCCGAGTCGCCCAGGGTGAGCGGCTTGAGGTCCGACGGGGCGTTCTTCAGCTTGATGACGGCGACGTCGTAGCCCTGCGCGTGGCCGACGACCTCGGCGTCGTACTTCTTGCCGTCCGGGAAGGTGGCCGTCAGCTTGCCGTTGTCGACCGCGTCCGCGACGACGTGGTTGTTGGTGACGATGTGGCCCTGGGTGTCGAAGACGAAGCCGGTGCCGGTGCCGCCCTCGCCGTTGCTGGACTCGGCCTCGATGGTGACCGTGCTCGGCAGGGCGGTGGCGGCCACGCCCGCGACCGTGCCGGCCGCGCGCTTGACGTCGCCGCCGCTGGTGGAGGCGGAGACGGTGGTCGAGCCGGTGTTGTCGTCGTTCTTGGCGAGGGTGTAGCCGAGGCCGCCGCCCAGGCCGCCCGCGACCAGCGCGGCGACGATGACCGCGGCGATGAGTCCGCCGCGACCGCGGCCCGCCTTCGGCGCGGGCTGCTGGTAGGAGGCACCCCAGGCCCCGCCTGCGGCCCCACCGCCGTAGCCGGCGTCGCCGTACGCGGGCGTGCCCGTGCCGCCGTCGGCGTACAGGGGCGTGGTGGGCGAGTTCTGCCAGCCGTCGGCGGAGGCCGGAGCGGCGGGAGCGGTGTCCGGAGCCGCGTGGGGCGCGGCCGGCGGGGGCCAGTCACCCTCGGCCGCCGGGTGGGACGTCTGCGGCGGGGTCGGCGGGGGCCACTCGCCCTCGGCGGCCGGCGGCGCGGGCTGAGGCGCCTGGGGCAGGCTCGGAGGCGGCCAGTCACCCACCGGGGCGGCCGGGGCCGCCGCCGGTGTCTGCGGAAGCGGGGTGGTGCGCGCGCCGGAGTCGGAGGCCGGTGTGTGCGGGGCGGCCGAGGGAGACTCCACCGGCACGGGGGGTGCGGACGGGGCCGGGGGAACCGCGGTGCCCTCGTTGGTGCCCTCGTTCTCGGTGCTCACAGCTCTTCTCCTCGGTTCACGGCTGTTCTCTCGTCGGTCGCACTGGGTCACGCCCGTTCATGCTTGTTCGCGCTTGTCGTCGACCCGGCGCGCTGCAGCTGTGCGTGTGCTTTTGTATGGCTCAGCTTTTCCCACAGGCCGTCAGAGCACCATAAGCGGTGTCTGTGGGTCTCCGAAGAATCTTTATAAGGGACTTTCAGTGCAATAAGTGCGCATCCTCGAAACATCTCAGACGCTTCTCAGATGGCACCATGTCGCGGTGACCCACGCACGACAGCAGCACACGCGGCACCCCGTTCAAGTAGTCGCCCACCGCGGGGCCTCCGAAGAGGCCCCCGAGCACACTCTGGCCGCGTACAAGAAAGCGATCGAGGACGGTGCGGACGCCCTCGAGTGCGATGTACGGCTGACCGCGGACGGGCATCTCGTCTGTGTGCACGACCGACGTGTCAACCGTACGTCCAACGGCCGCGGCGCGGTCTCCGCACTGGAACTCTCCGATCTGGCGGGGCTGGACTTCGGCTCCTGGAAGACCCGCGAGGCACGCGAGGCATGGCACGCGCGCGACGAGGAGCCCGACTGGGAGTTCCGCCCCGAGGACCGCGAGGAGACCTCCGTACTGACCCTGGAGCGGCTGCTGGAGCTGGTCGCCGACGCCGGGCGCCGGGTGGAGCTGGCGGTCGAGACCAAGCATCCGACGCGCTGGGCGGGGCAGGTCGAGGAGCGGCTGCTGCTGCTCCTGAAGCGGTTCGGGCTGGACGCGCCGGCCTCGGCGGCCGAGTCGCCGGTGCGGATCATGAGCTTCTCGGCGCGTTCGCTGCATCGCGTGCGTGCCGCCTCGCCCCTGCTGCCGACCGTCTATCTGATGCAGTTCGTCTCGCCCCGGCTGCGCGACGGACGGCTGCCCGCGGGGGTACGGATCGCGGGCCCCTCGATGCGGATCGTGCGCAACCACCCGTCGTACGTCGAGCGCCTGAAGCGGGCGGGCCACCAGGTGCACGTGTGGACGGTGAACGAGCCCGAGGACGTGGCCCTCTGCGTCGAGCTGGGCGTCGACGCGATCATCACCAACCGCCCGCGCGCGGTGCTGCGCCAACTGGGCCGCTGAGACGGACGCTCACCAGCACGCTCCAGGCGCACTCCAAGCACACTCCCAAGCACACTCCAAATACCTCCCAATTAATCCCCAATTGCCCCTATAGGAAGTCACAGAAGTAACAGAAGCCCCATCCGCACCTCTTGACCACACAGTTCGGCATGAACCATCCTCCAATCTCAGCCAGACCGCAGAAATCCAGCCATACGCTGACAGGCCCCTCACAGGGAGTGCTCCGGCGCGTTCGGTCCGTATTCGATCGGGGCGAATGCGTCTGAGGACATGGATTGGCCGGTTTCCGGTACAGGCCAATGGGGCATCCACACCGTGGCGTGGGGCGAAGGAGGTCTCGGGGGTGGCGTTGGTGGTGGCACAGGAGGTGCCCACGTCCTCAAGCATGGCCGTACCCCATGGCCCTGCGGGAGTGGGGAAGGCGAGACACCGCATGCGTGATCAGCTGCGCAGCGGCGGGGTGTCGGAATCGGTCATCGAAGATGCCGTACTGATCCTTTCCGAACTTTTGAGCAACGCCTGCAAACACGGCAGGCCCCTGGGCGACGCCCTCGCCGGGGACGGCGACGTACGCGCCGCGTGGCGGATGGAGACCGGCGGCCGGCTGGTCGTCGAGGTGACCGACGGCGGCGGCCCGACCCGTCCGGCACCGGGCACCCCCTCCGTCACCGCGCACGGCGGCCGTGGGCTGAACATCATCACGGCGCTGGCCGACGACTGGGGCGTCCGCGACGACGCCCGCGGCGAGGTCACGGTCTGGGTGCTGGTCCACGCGGACGTCCACGATCCCGACGCCGGCCGTCGGCGCGACGACTTCGCCTCCCGGGTCGCGGCCCCCTCGGTGGCGTCGATGCCGGGCCTGGACTTCACGGACGCGTTCGACGACATGGACTGACGGCACCGTCTGACTGCACGGACTGTCGGCACGGACTGACGGCACGGATTGACGGCACGGACCAGGGCCGGGACCAGGACCGGGAAACCCGAGGCCGGCGGCCGAAGACCGGAGACCAGGACCTGCCCGGCCCCGGCCCCGGACACGCGGGATGCCCCCGGACGCACGGGCCACCTGGCCTCGGCCCGGACCAGCGCCCCCCCAGACGTACGACACACCCGCCCGCGGCCCCGGCAGGCGCTCCCATCCCTGCGGCCACCCGCGGCAAGCGGCCCTCCCGGCCCTGCGGCCAACCGCGGCCAACCGCCCCCGCGCGCCCGGCATCCCGTTTTCCACAGGCGCCCCGTTGTCCACAGGTTCCCGTGGTCGCGCGTATGAGCGGCTAGGCTCCCGCCCGTACCAGACGAGCCGTACCCGGGAGACACCCAGATGGCCAAGAAGCGACCCCAGACGAAGGCCGGCCGGCCGCAGCTCACGGACGGGGAGATCCCGGTCGTCGGCGCCCGGGAACCCTGCCCCTGTGGCAGTGGCCGCCGCTACAAGGCCTGTCACGGCCGGGCCGCCGCGCATGCCGCGACCGAACTGGTGCAGCGCCCCTTCGAGGGTCTGCCGGGCGAGTGCGACTGGGTGGCGCTGCGCGAGCTGGTGCCGGCGGCCACGGTCGAGCTGAATCTGAAGGACGGCCTGCCCGAGGGCGTTCCCTCGGTCACGCTCGCAACGGTCCTGCCGATGGCCTGGCCGGCGCTGCGCCGCGACGACGGCTCCATCCTGCTCGGCCTGCAGAACGACACGCCGTCCGGCGACATCAGCCGTGACCTCGCGGACACCCTGCGGCGGGCCCTGGAGGCGGAGCCGGGTACTCCGGTGCAGGCCAGGCGTGCCCCGGCGGACGGTCCGCGGATGCAGGATCTCCTCGACCCCGCAGGCGTGTTCGAGCCAGTTGTACACAGCGGTTTCGAGTTCTGGGTGCCGGATCCGGAAAACGCCGCTCCGGACGTGGCCGCCTCCCTGGAGCGGGCCAACGCGGCGGCGATCCCGACTGTGAAGCTGTCCGGTGTGGACGCCGCGTACTGGTGCGAGACCCCCGACAAGAACCACCTGCGCTGGGTCATGCCGCACCCGGAGGAGCGGCTTCTGGACGCTCTCGCGCGGCTGCACGCGGCGGGCGGCGCCGGCCTCGGCGAGGGCACCCGTCTGGTGGGTTCCTTCCGGGCCCACGGCCTGACGGTGCCCGTCTGGGACCTGCCGAGCGGGGTCTCGGCGGACGACGTGGAGAAGCCGGCCGCCGAGTTCGCCGAGCGGCTCGCCACCGCGCTGGCCTCGGACGCACCGCTCACCGCGGAGGAGCGTCGCGCGCGCGGCGGACTGACCAACCGACAGGTCACGCTCAGCTGAGGCACAAGGGGTGGAGCGGGGCGCATGTGACGTGACTCCGCTCACAACTCCCGCCTGCACAAGGCGAGTCGGCGCCAGAAACCGCCGATCAACAGGTGTCCGAAAGCCCGATGAAAACAAGAGATCGAATTTGCTTGGAGCCGATCTCTTGTTACCGTTCCAATAGCCCGGTTGCTGGTGCATCCCCCGTCGCCAGCAACCGGGTTTTTTCCTGCGCGGCCCACCTCGACGGATCTCTGTCGGGCGTCAACTGCCGCCGTCGGACGCGGAGTTGCTGCCGGAGCGCAGCAACAGCGGCCCGGTCCCCCCGTCATTCGAGAACTCGGTGACCGCCGTGTACGCGTCCAGCCCGCCCCGGGTGCGCTCACGGGGCGTCTCACAGGCCCCCGGCTCGTCCTCGGCGCCCACGGCGCACCGCATCTGTACCGTGCGCCCCTCGGGCGCCATGAGGCTCAGGACGGCCTCCAGGACGCGGCCGGTGACGTTGCGGTAGTAGGTGCGCGCCCAGGTGTCCTCGCCCTGGGTCAGCACACAGGTCTGCGCCTCGACGCCCTCGGGTGAGGTGAGTTCGGGACCGCAGCGGACGGCGGTGGCCAGGCCGAGGCCGAGCCGCAGCGGAGAGCGCGAAGGCGCGGCCGACGACGCCCTGGGATTCGTAGCGCCGTCGCGGCCGTCACCACCGTCGTCCGCCGTGTCCCTCTCGTCGGAGGACGTGAGGGACCCCACGACGGAGCGCGCGGCGGACCGTACGTCCGACCGCCCCTCGTCCCCGGTCTGCCCCGCGGACGCCATGGCCAGAGGCAGTGCGAGCGCGCAGGCCACGACGCCGCCGAGGGCAACGAGACGAAGGTTCATACGCGGAAGATAAGGGGCGCACCCGGTCGTACCGCCCGGCGCGCGCCCGACACCCCTACAACTCGGGAGCGCTCACACCCGTACGAGTGAGGGCGTCGACGACCGCGTCGACCACGGCCTCGACGTCGGGCACCCAGGGGGAGGACGAGCCGGGCAGCGGCGCGCGCTCCCAGCGGATGTCGCCGCGGCCCGTCTCGGACGGCGGCAGGGCGAGGTAACCGCCCTCACTGTGGAAGCGGAGGGAGCCGGGGACGAAGTCCTTGGCGTACAGGAGTTCGCCCAGCTGCTCCATGGAGTAGGGCCGGACGAGGATCGCCCAGCGGGTGGGCGCGGCGACGACCGGGCCCAGCCGCATGCCCTGCCGGTCCAGCGCCACGAGCGCGCGGGAGGCGGCGAGAGCGGGCAGGCTGACCGCGCAGGGGGCCGTGCCCCCCGTGGCCAGGATGATCGGCGCGGCCGGCCGGTTCTTCCACCACCAGCGCACCATGCGGGCGTCGGTGGTGGCCGCGAGGAGGCCGGGGTCGAAGGGGTGAGCGCCGGGCATCGCGCACTCGGGGTCGGGGCATCCGCAGCGGGAGGTACTCCGCCGGTCCGCCGTCACACCCGGGAGGACGGGCCACTGCCATTCCGTCGCGATGGTCAGGGCCGAGTCGAGCAACTCGAGCTCCTTACCGCTGCGCTGGGACAGGAGCCTGCGTCGCCTTCCGAGGATCTCGCGCATGTGCGCTCGTTCCTTTCCGTTGCACCGCTGGCAACACCGTGGGCCACATCACACCATGTGTCGATCACTTCACTGTGCATACCTGTTGGCGCATCACACCCCTGTCCGCGACCGTCCGCGACAAGGGGACCCCTGCGGGCCGAGTACTGGCTGCTTCCGCGGCCACTCCGCCGACTTGCTTCCGTCAAAAGCCTGGGCATGGCGTGGGGTGGCGAAGTCTGGCGTTTTGCCGTCCGGTGTATTTCTCTTCGCCTCCGCCACGGGAGGATGGGTCACGGTCGTCGGTGGATAGGACGCCCGGGTCGGTCACCAGGTTCCGGGTGGCTCCCAACGACCCCTGGCCCTTACCGAGTACGTACCCATCACGACCGCTGTGACGCTCCGTGGAGCAAACCCAGTCGACCGCAAACACCCGTTACCCGAGTCAGTTTTAAGCCAACTTTGCTTTTACACAAGGGGGCCGGAAGAACTGTGCCGTATTCCCCCCATAGGCCCCACGGACACCAGCGATCCCTACAGGACAATGCTGGACATCCCCTTACGAGTGCGTGTACATGTGGAGACACTGCTAGCGGCGCAGAATGACATGGGGGTTTGCGATGCTTTTGAGCAGAACGCTCCGGTCCGAGAGCCGGACGCCATGAACGCCCCTCACGCTCCGAAAGTGGCCGGAATCGATTCAACGGTTCCCTCGCCCGCACACACTGTCGCGCCCGCGCCCGCAGCCCCGGGCACCTCATCGGTCGCCACAGCCTCCTCCGGCCCGGGCGCCCTGCTGACGGACCGGCTCGCCGGCTGGGTGTCGGACCTCACGACCCTGCACGAACTGACCGAACGCCTGGCCCGGACGGACACCCTGGCCGAGGCCCAGATCGAACTGCTGCGCGCCGGAGCCGCCCTCGTGGGCGCCCGGCGCGGTCTCGTCGTGCTGGAACCCGCGGACGGGCTCGGCCCGGACTCCACGATCGGCCTGGGCCTCGGCCGCGCAGATCTGGGCCACATCGAGACCGTGCCGCGCACCGCCCTGTCCCACGGGCGCATCCTCGACGGGCTGCCCGGCGGCGACGGCGAGATCGCCGAACCCGACCTGTTCGCCGAGGACGGCCTGGACCCCCGCCACCGCGAGGTCGCCGCCCGCCTCGGCTACGCCGCCAGCTACGCCCTGCCCCTGGTCCCGGAAGGCGCCGGGGGACGGCTGGGAGCGGCCGTCTGGCTCTACGACGAGCCCGCCGAACCGGACGAACGCCGACGCCACCTGGTCGGCCTGTACGTCCGCTACGCCGCCGAGCACCTCGCCCGGCTGCTGGAGACCGAGCGCACACGCGCGTGCATGGCGACGATGGCCGAGGAACTGCTGCCGTCCCGGCTGCCCCGGGTGCCCGGCGTCCAGCTCGCGGCCCGGCACCGTACCGGCCCGCGCGGGGGCGGCGACTGGTACGACGCGCTGCCCCTGCCGGACGCGGCCCTGGGCCTCGCGGTCGGCTCGGTCACCGGATCCGGGCCGAGCGCCGTCGCCGCGATGGGCCGGCTGCGCGCCAGCCTGCGGGCGTACGCCGTGATGGAGGGCGAGGACCCGGTCGCCGTCCTGTCCGACCTGGAGCTGCTGCTGCGGCTGACCGAGCCCGCCCGCTCGGCGACCGCCCTGTTCGCCTACTGCGAACCCGCCCTGCGCAAGATCACCCTGGCCGGTGCGGGCCACTGTCCGCCGCTGCTGGTCGGCGAGCGGCGCACCGCGTTCGCGGAGACCTCCGTCTCCGCGCCGCTGGGCATGCTGGCCTGCTGGGAGGCGCCCAGCGTGGAGCTGGAGCCCGAGCCGGGCGAGACGGTTCTGCTTTACACCGACGGTCTGCTGCACCGCACCGGCGACCCCGTCGACCGCGCCTTCGCCCGCCTCCACGCGGCCGCCTCCGGTGTGCCGAAGGCGCTGCGCCACGACCCGGGCGCGATCGCCGACCATGTGCTGCGCACGGTCCTGCCGGACGGGCTCGCCGAGCGGCAGAGCGAGGAGGACGTGGTGCTGCTGGCGGCGCGGTTCGAGTGACCGGCCGGGAACGGTTCCGCTCGGAACGAACCCCCCTGGGCTCCCTTACGTACGACCGTACGATGGAGGGGGTTCAGTGCCGTATCGAGGAGGAAGACCGTGGCCGAAGAGCTCACCCCGGAGACCCCGGAAGAGAGCGCGGAAGAGCCCGTCAAGCAGCGCAAGAACAGCCTGTACCTGGGCGTCTCCGACGAACTGGCCGAGAACATGAAGTCCGGCTGGGCCGACACCGAGCTGCGGGACCTGGAGCCGATCCCCCAGGCCGCCGAGACCGCCGCCCGGCGCGCCGCGCTCTCCGCGCGCTTCCCCGGCGAGCGTCTGGTGGTCCCCGCGGGCAATCTGAAGACCCGTTCGAACGACACGGACTACCCGTTCCGCGCGTCGGTCGAGTACGCCTATCTGACCGGAAACCAGACCGAGGACGGTGTCCTGGTCCTGGAGCCCGTCGCCGACGGCCACAGGGCGACCGTCTACCTCCTGCCGCGCTCCGACCGCGAGAACGGCGAGTTCTGGCTCTCCGGCCAGGGCGAGCTGTGGGTCGGCCGGCGGCACTCGTTGAACGAGGCCGAGAAGCGGTGCGGCATCCCCGCCGCCGACGTCCGCGAGCTGGCCGGCACGCTGCGCGAGGCCACCGGCCCGGTACGCGTCGTACGCGGCTACGACGCCGGCATCGAGGCGGCCCTCACCGACAAGGTCACCGGCGAGCGCGACGAGGAACTGCGCGTCTTCCTCTCCGAGGCCCGTCTGGTCAAGGACGACTTCGAGGTCGGCGAGCTGCAGAAGGCGGTCGACTCCACGGTCCGCGGCTTCGAGGACGTCGTACGCGTGCTCGACAAGGCGGAGGCCACCTCCGAGCGCTACATCGAGGGAACGTTCTTCCTCCGGGCGCGCGTGGAGGGCAACGACATCGGTTACGGCACCATCGCCGCCGCCGGGCCGCACGCCTGCACGCTGCACTGGGTACGCAACGACGGGCCGGTGCGCTCGGGCGACCTGCTCCTGCTGGACGCGGGCGTCGAGACGCACACGTACTACACCGCCGACGTCACCCGCACGCTGCCGGTGAACGGCCGCTACACCGAGGTCCAGAAGAAGGTCTACGACGCGGTGTACGAGGCCCAGGAGGCCGGTATCGCGGCCGTCAAGCCGGGTGGCAAGTACCGCGACTTCCACGACGCGGCGCAGCGCGTGCTGGCCGAGAAGCTGGTCGAGTGGGGGCTGGTCGAGGGCCCGGTGGAGCAGGTGCTGGAGCTCGGCCTCCAGCGCCGCTGGACGCTGCACGGCACCGGGCACATGCTCGGCATGGACGTCCACGACTGCGCCGCCGCGCGCGTGGAGTCGTACGTCGACGGCACGCTGGAGCCGGGGATGGTGCTGACCGTCGAGCCCGGGCTGTACTTCCAGGCCGACGATCTGACCGTGCCCGAGGAGTACCGGGGGATCGGCGTGCGGATCGAGGACGACATCCTCGTCACGGCGGACGGCAACCGGAACCTGTCGGACGGGCTCCCGCGCCGGTCCGACGAGGTCGAGGCGTGGATGGCCGGCCTGAAGGGCTGACATCCGGCATCGCCGGTCGGTGGCTCTGTGTGTGTCACTCCCACCGACCGGCGGCTGTCAGACGACCGGCAGCGCGTCCACGAACAGCGCGCCCGCCAGGAGGCCCGCGCTGCCGCGTGGGCTCCACGCGCGCGTGTGGAGATCGGCGTCGAGGGCGGCGAGCGCGTCGCGGCCCGCCTCCGTCGCCGTACCGCCCGCTTCCAGGACGCCGCGGGCGCCCGCCTGGACATGGCGCAGGCCCAGGGGGCCGGCGGTGTGCAGGAGTTCGGTGTCCTGGAGCGTGGACATCACGGTGAGCAGCGCGTCGAGGCGCGCCTCCGGCTCGCCCGCACCGGCCCGGCGGGCCTTGGCGAGGGCGTCCAGGGCACGCCGTACATGCGGGAATCCGGCGCGCGCCTCGCCCCGGGCGCCCGCGGCGCCGTACTTCGCGGACACCGACGAGCCGCGGGACGGCCGCCGTGGCGCGCCCTTGTCGGGATGGGCGGCGATCCGCTTGGCGGTCGCGGTGATCTCGGCCCCACGCGCGCGTGGGTCGAGCGCGGCGGCCGAGACCAGCAGGCCCAGCGTCCACAGGGCGCCCCGGTGGCCGCCGCCGGCCAGGCCCACCGAATGCTCGGTGCAGCGGCCTATCGCGCCCAGTTCCGCGCGGAGCCGGGGCGTCGCCTCGCCGGTGCGGCGGGCGGCGGCGGCCATCGCCGCGAGGCCGGGTGAGAGCGCCTTGGCCGACCAGCGCAGCCCGCAGTGGTCCCGGCGGGTGACACGGGCGTCCAGGTCACGGGGGTCGGGCAGGCCCGGCTTGGGGGCCAGGGCGAGCTGACCGGTCAGCGCGGCCACGGCGGCCTGCGCGAGCACGTCGTCCTCACGGCGGGTCATGGGGCCCTGCCTCAGGAGGATGCCGAGGCGGAGGGGGCGTCGCTCGGCGGGGTGCCCGTCGGCGCGTCGCTCGGGGGAGTTCCTCCGCCGCCGCCGCTGCCGGCGCCGGTGTTCTCCGCGTCGGGGTCGACGCCGAGGGTGAGGAAGCCCTTGTAGCCCTTGGAGGGGTCCTTCTTGTGGACGGCCTTGAGGGTCAGCAGTCCGCTGGAGGCGCCGCCGCCGTCGTAGACCATGTCGTTGTCGAGGGTGGTGTAGCTGCCGGAGTGCTTCGAGTACGGCTCCAGGGTGAAGATCTCCTCGGCGATGGCGTCGTCGAAGAAGAACTGGCCGGTGTAGTTGACCTTGCCGCCCTCGTAGGTGCCGTCCTCCTTCTCGCCGCCGGTGTGCACCTTGACGTGGATGTGGCAGGTGCGGGGCGTGTACCAGCCGGGGAAGATCGTCTCGAACTTGACGACCCCGTTGGCGTTGGCGACCTGGTAGCCGCGCAGATAGGTGCTGTCGTTGGCGGTGGAGCCGTCCTCGCTCTCGGCGGGGGCCGAGCCGCCGGGGTTGGCGGTGGTGTAGCCCGAGTAGTACCCCCAGGCGTCGCAGTGCCAGATCTCGACCGCGGCGCCCTTGACCGGCGTGCAGCCGTCGGTGGCGTCGACCACGGTGAGGCGCAGGGTGAGCGGTACGCCGCTCTTGCCCTCGGTGATGTCCTTCCGCACCAGGGCGCCGTCGAGGTAGTAGGGCCCTTCCGTGACGCTGCTCATCAGCGTCATGCACGCGCTGCTGGTGGAGGTGGCGTCCGCGGTCGCCTCGGCGCCTGTCCCGGTGTCGGCGAACGCCGACTGGTAGCCCGCGACGGCGAGTCCGCCGGCCGCGACCGTACCGCCCGTCACCACGAGCGCGCGGCGCCGGGTGATGCTGGTGTCCTTGTGGTTTCCCGTCATGACCAGGAAGTTAGGAACGCAGGCAATCAGCGGGCTGAAAGAACGCTGAGAGGAACCTGTGAGTGCTGAGGAAGCTGAAGTCCCCCGTACGTCAGGTGAACTGACGCGCCGTCATACGGCCATCAAGGGTGCGTCCTCGCGCCACTTGAGCAGCTTGTCGAAGCTGACGACGGCTCCGTTGTGCCCGGGCATGTTGCCGATGTGGACGTGATCGGCGAGTTCCTGGATGAGGTGGAGTCCGCGGCCCTGTTCGGCGTACCCGGGCGCGACGGCGGGGCGGACGGCCTTCTCCGCTCTCTCGCCGGTGAAGCCCGGGCCCGAGTCGGCGACCTCGATACGACACTTCTCGCCGTCCAGATAGGCGGTCACCCGGTACGCCTCCGAACGGCCGCCGCGCGCGCCGTCCCCACCGTGCTCGACGGCGTTGGCACAGGCCTCGCTCAGGGCGACGGAGAGGTCGTAACTGACGTCGGGATCCACGCCCGCCGTCTCCATGGTGCCGATCAGCAGCCGGCGGGCGAGCGGGACGCTCGCGGCTTCACGCCGCAGATGGAGTGACCACCAGATGCTCATGCTCCAGCCTCCTGGCCGCGGCTCGACATACCGATACGTATTGCCGCCCACGCGCCTGTATAAGCGCGATTTCCGCGTGACGCCGCCCATACGGCGGATGCGACCAGAGCCGGAATCGGTGTATGTGCACCCCAGAGGGCATCGGTCGTACCAGTCACATCAGAATATGATCTTCCAATTTTTACCATGACGTACCGCACCGTACGGAACCTTGTGGACCTGCCGTATGGCGTCCGTAAGGCCAGTGCGATGATGAGCCCGCCATGAGTGCCCCCCACCCGCGCCCGGTGCGTTCCGGACGCGACGTCGACGTCCGCCTGCTGCGGGCCGCGGTGTTCGCCGCGGTCTGCGTCGTGCTGGCCGCCGCAGGGCACGCACTGGCCTCCTGCGCCACGGTTCCGCTGTGGACGCTGACCGTCGGCTTCCTGGGCGTCCTCGCGGCCGTGGTGCCGCTTGCCGGGCGCGAGCGCTCGCTGCCGGGCATCGCGGCGCTGCTCGCGGTCGGACAGACCGTGCTGCACACGCTGTTCGGGGTCGGGCAACTCGCGCACAGCGGTACGACGACCGTGGCGTCCTCCGCCGCGGCCTCCGACGCGACGCTGGTGGCACGCGCGGCCCGGCTGGTCTGTGGGGCCACGGCGGCGCCGATCAGCCCCGCGCGGGCCCGCAGCATGCTCATCGAGGCCCGGCTCTACACCGGCGATCACGGCACCGGGTCGCAGACGGACCCGATGGCCGGCATGAGCGGCATGGGCGGAATGGGTGGTGCCATGCACCATCCGGCCGACGCCCTGTCCACCGCCGCCGGCTCGTCGATGTCCCTGCTGCCGTCCCTGCCCATGCTGCTCGCCCACGTCCTCGCCGCCCTGGCCACCGGCTGGCTGCTGCGGCGCGGCGACGCGGCACTGCGGCGGCTGATCCAACTGTCGGCGCACGGCATCGCCGAGGGAGCCCTCGTACGGTCCCTGCGCGGGGCGCTCGCGCTGGTGCGCGCCCTGCTCGGGGGACTGCCCGCCACACCCGGTACGGAACCGCACGCCGCGCGTACGGCGTTCCGCGCGCCGCCGAAGCCCCGGACCAGCGCACTCCAGCACACGGTGATCAGACGCGGCCCGCCGGACGTATCCCTTTTCGTCCTCGCTGCCTGACGCGACACGACCAGCACTCCGTGGGAGGGGTGGCCGCTGTCGTACGGCACGCGCGCGTGCGTGTGTTTCGTCCCCGCGCGCCCCCCAACACCGCCGGACCTCACCCAGAGTGGAGTGCTCCTGTCATGCAGGTCTCTCGTAGCGTCTCTCGTACCACCGCTCGTCTCGCCGCCGCGGCGGCCGTCGCCGGTTCCGCCGTACTCGTGCTGTCCTCGCCCGCGTTCGCGCACGTCAGCGTGCAGCCGGACGGCACCGCCGCCAAGGGCGGCTACGCCCTGGTCAACTTCCGTGTCCCCAACGAGCGGGACAACGCCACGACCACCAAGCTCGAGGTCACCTTCCCGGCCGACCACCCGCTCGCCTCGGTGATGCCGGAGCAGATCGACGGCTGGAAGATCGCCGTCACCAAGAGCAAGCTCGCCAAGCCGCTGGAGATGCACGGGCGGCAGATCACCGAGGCCGTCACCAAGGTGACCTGGACCGCCGAGGACAAGGGCATCGCGACCGGCTTCGTCCAGCGCTTCCCGGTCTCCATGGGCGCCCTGCCCGACGACGCCGACGAACTGGTCTTCAAGGCGATCCAGACGTACTCCAACAAGGAAGTCGTCCGCTGGATCGAGGTGCAGGAGAACGGCGCCGAGGAGCCGGAGAACCCGGCGCCCGTGCTCGCCCTCTCCGACGCCGCCGAGGACGAGCACGCCCACGGCGCGACCGCGGAGAAGGCTTCGGACGAGGCCGAAGACGCCGAAGCCGCGGCCGCGACGACCGAGGCCGCCGACTCCTCCGGCGGCACCGACACCACCGCCCGCGTCCTCGGCGTGGTCGGCATCGTCGTCGGCGCCGCGGGAGTGGCGTACGGCGTGCTGGCCGGACGCCGCCGGACGCCCGCGGAGTCCTGAGTCCCGGGCCCGGCCCACCTGCCCGACCCACCCTGCTCGACCGCCTGCGCACCGGGGCACCAGGGCTCGTGCCCAAGACCCCGGTGCGCGACGCAGTACACATATCTGGGACATTTTTCTATGCGTAAGAAGACGCTCGCCGTGGCCGCGCTGCTCGCCGCCGCCACCTTCACCCTCTCCGCCTGCGGCAACGGGGACAGCGACACCGGCTCGGTCGCCTCAGTGGCCTCCGTCGACGAGGAGGGCGGCTCGCAGCAGGCCGCCACGGTGCTCGACCAGCCCTTCGCCAAGCCCGACCTGGTCCTCACCGACACCCAGGGCAAGTCGTACGACCTCCGCAAGGAGACCAAGGGCCACCCCACCCTGATCTACTTCGGCTACACCAACTGCCCGGACGTCTGCCCGCTGACGATGAGCAACATCGCCGTCGCCAAGAAGCAGCTGTCCAAGGCCGACCAGGACGACCTGCGCGTGGTGTTCGTCACCACCGACCCGGACCGGGACACCCCGGCCGCACTCGGCAAGTGGCTCAAGGGCATCGACCCCCAGGACGTCGGCCTGACCGGCAAGTTCGCCACCATCCAGGCCGCCGCGCGCAGCCTGGGCATCTCCGTCGAGCCGCCGCACAAAGACAAGAACGGCAAGATGGTCTCCACCCACGGCACCCAGGTCGTCGCCTTCTCCCCGAAGACGGACGGCGGGTACCTGCTGTACGGCGAGGACGCCACGGTCGACGACTACACCAAGGACCTGCCCAAGATCGTCAAGGGGCAGAACCCGTGAGGTACCTCGCCGGGAGCAGCGCCGTCTTCGCCGCGGCGCTCCTTCTGACGGGCTGCGGTTCGGACTCCGACGGCAAGGCGGAACTGTCCGTCGAGTCCGCCTACATACCGCAGCCGGTCTCCGACACCATGGCCGCCGGTTTCCTCACCGTCGTCAACAAGGGCGGCGCGAAGGACGAGCTGACCTCCGTCACCAGCGCCGTCGCGGGCAGCGTGACCCTCCACGAGACCGTCGGGTCGTCGATGGAGGAGGTCGGCTCCCTGGATGTGCCCGCGCACGGTCAACTCGTGTTCAAGAGCGGTGGAAACCACCTGATGTTCGAGAAGCTGAAGCGCAAGCCGGTGCGGGGCGAGACGGTCGACGTCGAACTGCACTTCGCCGGATCCGGCCCCCTGAAGGTCGAGATCCCGGTGGAGTCAGCCGTGTACAACCCCAAGACCGGCCACTGAGGGAGGGACCACCGTGAGGCAGACCATCGCCCCCCGCGTCCGGATGATCGTGCTGCTGTTCCTGGCGGTCACCGGTGCGCTCCTGGCCGGCGCGGGACCGGCCGCCGCGCACGCCGCGCTGACCGGCAGCGACCCCCAGCAGGGGGTGGTGGTCGACAAGGCTCCCACCCAAGTGACGCTGACCTTCTCCGAGACCGTCTCCCTGAACGACGACTCGCTGCGCGTCCTGGACCCCAAGGGCGCCCGGGTCGACGAGGGCAAGCCGTCCAACGTCAGCGGCACGTCGTACGCCGTCCAGCTGCACTCGGGGCTGCCCGACGGCACGTACACCGTGACCTACCAGGTGGTGTCCGCCGACAGCCACCCGGTCGCCGGCGCCTACACCTTCTCCATCGGCTCCGCCTCCAAGACCAGCGTCTCGGTGTCCGACCAGACCGCGGGCGGCGGGGTCGTCGGCTGGCTCTACGGCTTCGGGCGGTACATGTCGTACGCCGGGTTCATCGTGCTGGCCGGCGGGGCCGCCTTCGTCCTGGCCTGCTGGCAGCGCGGCACCGGAGTGCGGGCGATGCAGCGGTTCGTGGTCTCCGGCTGGCTCGCGATGACCGCCGCCACGCTGTTCCTGCTGCTCCTGCGCGGCTCGTACACCACCTCCGGGAAGTTCGGGGACATCTTCGACCTGGAGCTGCTCGGCCAGGTCCTGCAGACCAAGACGGGCGCGGCGCTCGTCTCCCGGCTGCTGCTGCTCGCCGCGGCGGCGCTCTTCATCGCCGTGCTCTTCGGCGCGTACGACAAGCGGGAGGACGAGGAGAAGCGGGACCTGACCTTCGGGCTCGCGGTCGGCGGAACCGTGGTGGCCGCGGGGCTCGCGGCGAGCTGGGCGATGGCCGAGCACGCCTCGACCGGCCTCCAGCCGGGCATCGCGATGCCGGTCGACGTCCTGCATCTGCTGGCCGTCGCCACCTGGCTGGGCGGACTCACCGCGCTCCTCGTCGCCCTGTACCGGGCGCCCGCGGACCGGCCCGTCGAGGCCACCGCCGTCCACCGCTTCTCCCAGGTCGCCTTCGGCAGCGTGATCACCCTCGTGGCGACCGGCGTCTACCAGTCCTGGCGCCAGCTCGGCTCCTGGTCCGCCTTCACCGACACCCGCTACGGCCAGCTGCTCCTCGTCAAGATCTGCCTGGTGGCCCTGCTCGTCGGCGTCGCGTGGATCTCCCGACGGTGGACCGCGCGACTGGCCGACACGGCTGGTACCGCCGCCGGTACGGCCGGTACGACGGTCAAGGCGGCGGTACGGAAGTCCGCGCCCGAGAAGGAGCACGTCACGGCCCCGGCCGGGGCCGGGGACAGCGCTGTGAAGGCGGGCGCGGGCGCCACGGCAGGCGGGAAGGGGGCTGCCAAGGCCGGCGACAGGACCGGTGGCAAGTCCGGCGGCGGGTCCGGCGGCAAGGCAGCCGGACCCGGTGCCGAGGACACCGAGCGGAGCGCCCAGCTCGCCCGGCAGCAGGCCGCCGTGGACGCGACGCGCGAGAAGCGGCTGCGGGACGCCGACCCGAACCGCTTCGGACTGCGCCGCTCGGTGCTCGCCGAGACCGGTGTCGCCGTCGTCCTCCTCGCCGTCACCACCGTGCTGACCTCCACCGAGCCCGGCCGTACGGAGCTGGACGCGGCCAAGGCGAACGCGACCTCCTCGTCGTCCTCGTCGTCTTCGGACTCCGGGGACTCCACCTCCGCCGCCGTGACCCTGGACATGTCCTTCGACACCGGTGGCACCGACGGCAAGGGGGTCGTCAGCGTCGAACTCAACCCCGCGCGCACCGGTGCCAATGAGATGCATGTCTATGTGACCCGGCCCAACGGCCGCGCTTTCGACATCCCCGAGGTCAAGGTCGCCTTCACCCTGGAGGCCAAGAAGATCGGCCCGCTGCCCGTCACGCCCGACCACATCGCCACCGGTCACTGGGCGGCGACCGGAGTGCAGATCCCCGTGGCGGGCGAGTGGAAGGTCGCCGTGACCGTACGGACCTCCGACATCGACCAGGTGACCGTCTCCAAGAACGCGCAGATCGGCTGAACCGCACCATGTCCGACCAGACCATCCCTCAGGCCGCCGCCCCGGAAGTCGGGCCGGAGGGCCCGCCGGCTCCCGACGGCCCGACCCGGCGCAGGCTGCTCGGCACCGCGGGTGCCACCGGGCTCGTGCTCGGCGCGGCGGGCGCGGCCGTGGGCTATGTGTCCGCGCCCGCGCAGGCGACCCCGCTGTCCTCGATCGGCGCCGGGCAGGTGCCGTTTCACGTGAAACATCAGCCCGGCATCACCGAGGGCCTCCAGGCCCGCGGCCATCTCGTCGCCTTCGACCTCGCGGCCGGCGCCGGCCGCAAGGAGGCCGTCGCGCTGCTGCGCCGCTGGTCGGAGACGGCCCGGCGGCTGATGGCGGGCGAGGCGGCGCCGAACGACGACACGGACGTCGCCCGGGACGCCGGCCCCTCCTCGCTGACGATCACCTTCGGCTTCGGCAACAGCTTCTTCGCCCGCACCGGCCTGGAGAAGCAGCGCCCGGTCGCTCTGGACCCGCTGCCGGACTTCTCCTCCGACCATCTCGACAAGGCCCGCAGCAACGGTGACCTGTGGGTGCAGATCGGCGCGAACGACGCCCTGGTCGCCTTCCACGGCCTGCGCGCGATCCAGAAGGACGCGGGCAGTGCGGCGAAGGTCCGCTGGCAGATGAACGGCTTCAACCGCACCCCGGGGGCGACCGCCCATCCCATGACGGCCCGCAATCTGATGGGCCAGATGGACGGCACCCGCAATCCCAAGCCGACCGAGTCCGACTTCGACCAGCGCATCTTCGTCCCGGCGTCGAGCAAGAAGGACCCGGCGTGGATGGCCAACGGCTCCTACGCCGTCGTACGCCGGATCAGGATGCTCCTCGACGATTGGGAGAAGCTGTCGCTCACGGCGCAGGAGCAGGTCGTCGGGCGCCGCAAGGCCAACGGGGCGCCGCTGTCGGGCGGCGACGAGACGACCGCGATGGACCTGGAGAAGACGGACGCGAACGGCGATCTGGTCGTCCCGCTCAACGCCCATGCCCGCATCACCCGCCCCGACCAGAACGGCGGCGCGGCCATGCTGCGGCGGCCCTTCTCCTACCACGACGGCATCGACGTGGACGGCACCCCGGACGCGGGCCTGCTGTTCGTCTGCTGGCAGGCGGACCCACTGCGCGGCTTCGTCACCGTGCAGCGCAAGCTGGACCGAGGCGACGCCCTGTCGAAGTACATCCGCCACGAGGCGAGCGGCCTGTTCGCGGTCCCGGGCGGGGCGGCGCAGGGCGAGTACGTCGGCCAGGCCTTGCTGGAGGCCTGAGGCTCCGCGGATTCATTCCTGCGAGGGGCGCCGACGAGACACGCCCGTCTGCTTCCACAAGGGCCATTAGGGTGAGGTCATGCCAGCCAGCTATGCGTATCTCGGTCCTGAGGGCACCTTCACGGAGGTCGCCCTCCGCACGCTTCCGGAGACCGCCACCCGGCAGCTGATCCCCTATGTGTCCGTGCAGTCGGCGCTCGACGCCGTGCGCGGCGGGGAGGCCGAGGCCGCCTTCGTGCCGATCGAGAACTCCGTCGAGGGCGGGATCACCACCACGCTCGACGAACTCGTCGCGGGCACACCGCTGATGATCTACCGCGAGGTGCTGCTGTCGATCACCTTCGCGCTGCTGGTCCGGCCCGGCACCGAGTTGTCGGCCATCAAGACGGTCTCGGCGCATCCGGCGGCCCAGCCGCAGGTGCGCAACTGGCTGAAGGCGAACCTCCCGGAGGCCCTGTGGGAGTCGGCGGCCTCGAACGCGGACGCCGCCCGGCTGGTCCAGGAAGGCCGCTACGACGCCGCCTTCGCCGGTGAGTTCGCCGCGGCCCGGTACGGCCTCACGGCCCTGGAGACCGGGATCCACGACGCGGAGAACGCCCAGACCCGGTTCGTGCTGGTGGGCCGACCGGCCCGGCCCGCGGCACCGACCGGCGCGGACAAGACGTCGGTGGTGCTGTGGCAGCGCGACGACCACCCCGGCGGCCTGCGTGACCTGCTGGGTGAGTTCGCGACCCGGGGCATCAACCTCATGCTGCTCCAGTCCCGGCCGACCGGCGCCGGCATCGGCAACTACTGCTTCTGCATCGACGCCGAGGGCCATATCTCCGACCGCCGGGTGGCGGACACGCTGACCGGGCTGAAGCGGATCTGCCGCGATGTCCGTTTCCTCGGCTCGTACCCGAGGGCGGACGTGGTGAGCGCGGCGGACGTACCGGCTCCGCTGCCCGGGACCTCGGACGAGGCGTTCATGTCGGCGGCGGACTGGGTGGCGCGCTGCCAGGACGGCCGTTTCTGACAGTCGTACGTTCGGCTCTGCGTTATCCACAGAAGTTATCCACAGGCCTCCTTCTCGACCTGGGGACAAGTCGACACCGCAGCACTGCACAGTCGACAAATCGCCCTGTGACGCACAGGTGTCGACCGCGCTCGACACCTCACCCTTCGTCCACTTGTTTCCTTTGATCAATCCTTTGGGGCGACCCATTTCCACCCGAAAGTGGGTGCGAGAGGGGTTTGAGCACAGGATTCGCCACCCCTCGGCACGCCCCCGCAATGATCGAATCCAATGTCCACAGACCTTTCGCACACCCTGTGGATAACTCGCTCGGGGTGTGGATTCCTGTGGACAACTCCGCCTCCAAGTACCGCTCCCCACAGGGAAATCGAGTCAACGCGGCGCCCGCCGCATGCCCCGTCCCAGTTAGTGAGACACTTTTTCTTGACACACTCGGCAATTTCCGCATAACAGAACGTAAGGGACAATTCATTACACACTGCACGTGCGCGGCACAGGCCGTCACACGCTCATCACACGCTTCGGAATAGTGAGTCGTGAGCCGCAACCCCGCACCGGTAGCCTTGACCGCGTGATTGACCTTCGCCTGCTCCGTGAGGACCCCGACCGTGTGCGCGCGTCCCAGCGCGCCCGTGGAGAGGACGTCGCGCTCGTCGACTCCCTCCTGTCCGCCGACGAGCGGCGCAGGTCGTCCGGCGTCCGCTTCGACGAGCTGCGCGCCGAGCAGAAGTCGCTCGGCAAGCTCATCCCCAAGGCCGCCGGAGACGAGAAGGCCGAGCTGCTGAAGCAGGCGAGCCAGCTCGCCGCGGACGTCAAGACCGCCGACGCCGAGCGCGACGCGGCCGACGCCGAGACCCATGAGCTTCTGCTCCGGCTCGGCAACCTCGTCCACCCGGACGTGCCCGTGGGCGGCGAGGAGGACTTCGTCACCCTGGAGACGCAGGGCACGATCCGCGACTTCGGCGCCGAGGGCTTCGAGCCCAAGGACCACCTGGAGCTCGGCCAGCTGCTCGGCGCGATCGACGTGGAGCGCGGCGCGAAGGTCTCCGGCTCCCGCTTCTACTTCCTGACCGGCGTCGGCGCCCTGCTGGAGCTGGCCCTGGTCAACGCGGCGATCGCCCAGGCCACGGCGGCCGGCTTCACGCCGATGCTCACCCCGGCGCTGGTCCGCCCGCAGTCCATGGCCGGCACCGGCTTCCTCGGCCAGGCGGCCCAGGACGTCTACCACCTCGACAAGGACGACCTCTACCTGGTCGGCACCTCCGAGGTCCCGCTCGCCGCGTACCACATGGACGAGATCATCGACGCGGACAAGCTCCCGCTGCGCTACGCGGGCTTCTCCCCGTGCTTCCGCCGCGAGGCCGGCTCGCACGGCAAGGACACCAAGGGCATCTTCCGCGTCCACCAGTTCGACAAGGTGGAGATGTTCTCCTACGTCTCCCCCGGCGACTCGGAGGCCGAGCACCAGCGCCTGCTGGAGTGGGAGAAGCAGTGGCTGACCTCGCTGGAGCTGCCGTTCCGCGTGATCGACGTCGCCACCGGAGACCTCGGCGCCTCGGCCGCCCGCAAGTTCGACTGCGAGGCGTGGATCCCGACGCAGGGCAAGTACCGCGAGCTGACCTCGACCTCGGACTGCACCGAGTTCCAGTCCCGCAGGCTGTCGATCCGGGTCCGCGAGGGCAAACAGGTCCGCCCGCTGGCCACGCTCAACGGCACGCTGTGCGCCGTCCCGCGCACCATCGTCGCCATCCTGGAGAACCACCAGCAGGCCGACGGCTCGGTGCGCGTGCCCGAGGTGCTGCGCCCCTACCTCGGCGGCCGTGAGGTCCTGGAACCGGTCACCAAGTGAGCGCCGAGTCTCCCTCCGGAGGGTTCCCGTACCAGCTGATCGCGACCGACCTCGACGGGACGCTCCTGCGCTCCGACGAGTCCATCTCGCAGCGCACCCGTGAGGCACTCGCCGCCACCACCGCGGCGGGTGCCGCGCACATCGTCGTCACGGGCCGCTCGGTCCCGTGGACCCGACACATCCTCGACGACCTCGGCTACCAGGGCCTCGCCGTCTGCGGTCAGGGCGCCCAGGTCTACGACGTCGGCGAGCACCGCCTGCTGACATCCGTCACCCTGGACCGCCAGCTGGGCGGGGTCGCCCTCGCGAAGATCGAGGCGGAGGTCGGCCCGCTGCATCTCGCGGCGAGCCGGGACGGCCTGGACGGCGAGGTACTGGTCAGCCCCGGCTACGCGGTCTCCGGCGTCCTTCCCTCGATCCCCCTCACGGACGCGTCCGACCTCTGGGCCGCCCCGCTGAACAAGATCTACATACAGCACCCGGCTCTCTCCGACGACGAACTCGCCGAGGCGGCCCGCCGTGCCGCGGGCGGCTTCGTCAGCGTCGCCATGGCCGGCGAGGGCATCGTGGAACTGCTCCCCCTGGGGTTGTCGAAGGCCACGGGCCTCTCCCTGGCGGCCCGGCGCCTGGGCCTCAAGGCAGCCGACACGATCGCCTTCGGCGACATGCCCAACGACATCCCGATGTTCGCCTGGTCCTCCCACGGCGTAGCCATGGCCAACGCCCACCAGGAACTGAAGGCGGTCGCCGACGAGGTGACCTCCTCGAACGAGGAGGACGGCATCGCGACGGTCCTGGAACGCCTGCTGGGTTAAGAGCGCCCGTTCGCCACAGACGATCAGGGGCGCGGGGCTGTATGAACATGCGGCTCCGCCGCGTGGGCGCGACCAGCAGTGACAACGTCTGTCCTCCGGGAGGGCGGCCCACGCGAGAGCGACATCGCGTGCTCGAAGCGGCCGCCCCGGGCAGCTCTCCGTGCGAACCGGGCTTTATGGAGGGGTAACTACTCCGAAGCCCGCCGCCGGCTGCCCTGTCGGGAGCTGGACGTACTGCCGTGCATGGACATCGCCCCGCTCCTCTCCCGGCATGTGGTGGACGACAACAACTCTGCCCGGGGGACGAGTTGGGCGCCACCGAATAAATCGGCCGCTACCGGCGACGCCACCTGCGGCGGCGGGACTTGCTGAAGAACCATCCGGCGGGCGGCTCGTCGGAGCGCCACGGCTGCGGCTCGGGTTCCTGCGACTTCCAGCGTGCGGCGAGCATCCGGGCCCGGGCGGACGGCTCGGACGTCCCGGCGGACCGTATGAACTCCTCGTCCAGGACGAGGTCATCCCAGACCTCGTCCCCGGACTGTCCGCGACCGCCGCTGACCGATGTGTCGTCCGCCATCCCCGTCCTCCTGGTCTCATCCGCTCTGTCCAGTGTGCGCGGAGGGGCGTGAAGCCCCCGTCAAGGCGGGCCCGCCCGCCCCGTTGCGTGGCCCCGCGGTCCCGTCAGGGAACCCACGCCCCGTCAGGGACCACGCCGGTCTCCGGACCGCCTCCTACTCCTCGCCCGCCAGCGTCAGCGCCCGCAGCTTCTGTCCCGCGTACCAGGTGGCCAGGACGGTCACGACGACCAGGAACACCGTCGCCGTCGTCAGTCCGACCTCGGAGGTGACCAGGTCCCCGCCGGCCACCTTCTGGGCGACGGCCAGCGACCACTGCTGGACGCTGAGCGTGCGCGCACCCGGCACCAGTGAGCCGAACAGGGCTTCCCAGACGAGGGCGTAGACCAGTCCGAAGACCACCGCGTGCCGGGACACCGTGCCCAGCAGCAGGAAGAGTGCCGCGTAGGCGATCGAGGCGACCAGCGCGGCCACCGTGTAGGCCACGGCGACCTGCTGGCCGTTGCCGTTGAGGATGAAGCCGGCGATCAGCGTCGGCAGGGCCGAGAAGACCATCGTGACGGCTACCGCCACGATCAGCTTGGTGAAGATGATCGTCGGCCGCTTCAACGGCTTGGACAGCAGATACACCACGGAGCCGTCGTCGATCTCCGGGCCGATCGCGCCGGTGCCGGCGATGACGCCGATGATCGGCACCATGGTGGCGAGCGCGAGCCCGCCCAGCAGGTCGGCGGCCGTCTGGTCGTCGGCGCCCGCGAGGCCGCGCACGACCACGGAGATCGCGATCAGCAGCAGGGGCAGGGCGCCCAGGATGAGGGCCCGGCGGCGGCCGAGCAGTGCCCGGTACGTGAGCCGGGCGACTGTGGGGTCGTACATTCTTGGGCCTCCTACGCCGCGACCAGGTACGAGAAGACGGACTCGAGGGACTCGTCGGACGGCGAGACCGTGAGCAGCCTGATGCCGTGGTCCCTGGCGACCTTGGGCAGCAGGGCCGTGAAGCGGCCGAAGTCGACGGCCTGGATACGCAGCGCGCCCTCCGCCAGGTCGACCTCGATGCCGGAGGTCGACGGGTCGGCGATCAGCGCGGCGGCGAGGGCGCGGTCGTCGCTGGAGCGCACCAGGTAGCGGTGCGGCCGGTCGGTCATCAGCCGGCGGATCTTGCGGAAGTCGCCGCTTGCCGCGTGCCGTCCGGCGACCACGACCTCGATGTGCCAGGCGAGCTGCTCGACCTCTTCGAGGATGTGGGAGGAGAACAGCACGGTGCGGCCCTCGTCGCCCATGCGCCGCAGCAGGTCCATCAGCTGCATCCGCTGACGCGGGTCCATGCCGTTGAAGGGCTCGTCGAGCAGGAGCAGCGACGGCTCGTGGACGAGCGCGCTGGCCATCTTCACGCGCTGCCGCATGCCCTTGGAGTAGGTGGAGATCTTGCGGTCCTGCGCGTACTCCATCTCGACCGTGGCCAGCGCCTTCTGTGCGGCCTTGTCCCCCAGGCCGTGCAACTCGGCGTTGGCGACGACGAATTCGCGGCCGGTGAGGAAGTCGTACATCGCCTCGCGCTCGGGGACGATGCCGATGTGCTTGTAGATCGCCTCGTTGCGCCAGACGGGCTGTCCGTCGAGGGTGACCGTGCCGGTGGAGGGGGCGAGGAAGCCGCCCATCATGTTGATCAGGGTGGACTTTCCGGCGCCGTTGGGGCCGAGCAGTCCGGTGACGCCGGGGCCGATGTTCATGGTGATGTCGTTGACGGCGACCACGTTGCCGAACCAGCGGGAGACGTGGTCGATGCTGAGCGTGGTCACAGGCCCACCTTCCGGTAGCGGCGGATCAGGAGGCCGTAGCTGGCGGCGATCAGGCCGAGGACGGCGAGGACGTACACCGCGCCCTCGCCCTTGGAGGGTCCTATGCCGCCCGGGAAGGCCGAGCTGGCGCCCAGGAAGGCGGACTGCACTCCGTCGATGAGCGTGACCGGCGAGAACAGGCCGATCCACGGGACCGCACTGGTGCTGTTCTGGGCGTCGGCGATGGCCTGGAGGGTGGAGACCGCGCCGTAGGAGATGGTCAGGACGGCGATGACGGCCGCGATGCCGAAGCCGCGGCGCGGGGTCACCGAGGCGATGACCAGGCCGATGCCGGCGAAGAGCAGGGAGAGCAGTGCCACGGAGACGAGTCCCTGTGCGAATCCCTCGGTCTGGTCGGCGAAGTCGAGCTTGGCGAGCAGCGCGCCGACGTAGAGCACGAGCAGTGGGGCGGCGGTGAGGACGAAGAGCGCCGAGGCCAGTGCGGCGAACTTGGCGCGCACGTAGTCGGCGGTCTCGATGGGCCGCGAGAAGTACAGCGGCACGGTCTTGAAGCGCAGGTCGCGCGAGACGGACTGGGGTGCCTGCGAGGCGATGTACAGGCTGATGACGGCCTGCATGACGATCGCGTAGCGCGTGTAGTCCACGGGGAGTTCTTTGGCCTTCGTGGCGACCGCGACGGCGACCATGATGGCCGCGGGCACGCACATCACCACGAACAGCAGCATCGGCAGCACCTTGGACTTCACCGAGCGGCCGAGGCCGTAGGAGCCGCGCAGGGACTGCGAGTACAGGGAGCGGCGGGCGTAGGCGCGGCCGAGACGGGGGCCGTCGTAGCTGCGGTAGCCGATGTTGTGGATACGGGTCTGGTCGCCCGGGGGCGCGGTGACCGGGTGCTCAACCGCCATGGCCGACGGCCTCCTTCCGCTGCTCGTCGCTGTCGTTGCCGTCGGTGTTCTTCTCGTCGGCGTCCGTGAAGACCTCGGAGATGTGGTGCCGGCGCTGTTCCATGCGGACCAGGCCGAGGCCGAGGTCGGCCACCACGTCCCGGACGACGTCGTACGTCTCCTCGCCGCGTGCGGTCAGCAGCAGGATGTGGCCGGCGCCCGGCAGGCCGGTGCCGGATTCGAGGACGTCCACCCCACGCGCGTGGAGCGCCTCGCGCACCGCGCGGGTGCCGTCCGGGTGGTCGTCGGTGTCGGTGACCTCGATCGCGAGGGTGGTCGTGGTCTGGGTGAAGTCGGTGGTGGAACTGGAGCGCAGGAGCTTGCCGCCGTCGACGACCACGACGTGGTCGCAGGTGCGCTCCAGTTCGCCCAGCAGGTGGGAGGTGACGAGGACCGAGATGCCGAAGTCGGTGTGGATGCGGCGGATCAGGCCGAGCATCTCGTCGCGTCCGACCGGGTCGAGGCCGTTGGTCGGCTCGTCGAGGAAGACCAGTTGCGGGTCGTGCACCAGCGCCTGGGCCAGCTTGACCCGCTGTTTCATGCCCGTGGAGTAGCCGCCTATCGGGCGGTAGCGCTCCTCGTACAGCCCCACATGGCGCAGGGTGTCGGCGGTGCGCTCGCGGGCGGCGGTGGGCGGCAGGCCGGACATGCGGGCCATGTGCACGACGAACTCGGTGGCCGAGACGTCGGGCGGCAGGCAGTCGTGCTCCGGCATGTAGCCGACGCGCTCGCGGATGGTGGCGCCCTTGGTGGCGACGTCGAGGCCGAGCACCTCGGCGCGGCCCTCCGTGGCGGGGGACAGACCCAGCAGGATCTTGATCAATGTGGACTTGCCGGCTCCGTTGGCGCCGACGAGTCCGGTCACACCGGGGCCGACGTCCACGGAGAGCCGGTCAAGAGCGGTCACCCGGGGGAACCGCTTGCTCAGGCTTTCGGTCGCGATCACAGTCACGTTCTCGAATTTAGTGATGTTCGCCACGGATTTCGTCAGACTTCAGAGCCGTCTTCACGTCAGACCTCAGATGTACGGGCCCGTAGGGGATCCCCTGCTTGAGAGTTACGGCCGCCGGCTCTCAGCCCTTACCCGCCCTATTGACGATTTATCTAGCAAGTGTCAGATTCGGCCGCGGATCCCGAGGAGAGTGCCTTCTTGCTGGACGACGATCTGCCGCACGTGCGGCGCTGGGCGGAGGACGAGTGACGGTGCTGAAGGGCGCGCGGGAGCGCCGGGTGCGGACGGGCGGCATCGAGCTGTGCGTCGCCGAGCTGGGGGATCCCGGGCGGCCGACGGTCGTACTGGTGCACGGCTACCCGGACAGCAAGGAGGTGTGGTCCGAGGTGGCCGCGCGGCTGGCCGAGCGCTTCCATGTCGTCCTGTACGACGTCCGGGGGCACGGCTGTTCGACGGCGCCGCTTCCCCTGCGCGGAGGTTTCACCCTGGAGAAGCTCACGGACGACTTCCTCGCGGTGGTCGACGCGGTGAGCCCGGACCGGCCGGTGCACCTGGTGGGGCACGACTGGGGCTCGGTGCAGTCCTGGGAGTTCGTCACGGTCGAGCGCACCAGGGGCCGCATCGCGTCCTTCACCTCGATGTCCGGGCCGTCCCTCGACCACTTCGGCCACTGGATCAACCAGCGCCTGACCAGGCCGACTCCGCGCCGGGTCGGCCAACTCCTCGGCCAGGGAGCCAAGTCCTGGTACGTGTACCTGCTGCACACCCCCGCCCTGCCCGAACTCGCCTGGCGCGGCCCGCTCGGCAAGCGCTGGCCGGGCCTTCTGCGGCGCCTCGAGAAGGTGTCCGGCGACGACTACCCGACGCCGTCGCTGCCGTCGGACGCCGCCAACGGCGCCTGGCTGTACCGGGACAACGTGCGGACCCGGCTGCGCCGCCCCCGTCCCGACGCGCACGCCCACGCGCCCGTGCAGCTCGTCACACCCTTGGGCGATGTGTTCCTGTCGGAGCGGCTGTACGACGAACTGGAGCGGTGGGTGCCGTCGTTGACCCGGCGCACGCTCCCGGCGAAGCACTGGATTCCGCGCACGCGCCCCGACCAGGTCGCCTCCTGGATCGCAGGGTTCGTCGCGTCCGTCGAGGACGGGCAGCCGGAGCGGCGCGCCACAGGACGCCACGCAGACCGATTCGGCGGGCAGTTGGTGCTGGTCACGGGTGCGGGCAGTGGGATCGGGCGGGCCACGGCGTTCGCGTTCGCCGAGGCCGGCGCGCGCGTGATCGCCGTAGACCGGGACGCCGAGAGCGCGGCCCGTACCGCGGAGCGGTCCCGGCTGATCGGCGCGCCGGAGGCCTGGGCGGAGACCGTGGACGTCTCCGACGAACAGGAGATGGAGAAACTCGCCGACAAGGTCCATACCGAGTACGGGGTGTTGGACGTGCTGGTGAACAACGCCGGGATCGGGCTGTCGGGTTCCTTCTTCGACACGACGCCCGACGACTGGCGCCGGGTTCTCGACGTCAACCTGTGGGGTGTCATCCACGGGTGCCGGCTCTTCGGCCGGCGGATGGCGGAGCGCGGGCAGGGCGGGCATATCGTCAACACCGCCTCCGCGGCGGCCTTTCTGCCGTCCAGGGCGCTGCCCGCCTACAGCACCTCCAAGGCGGCCGTCCTGATGCTGAGCGAGTGTCTGCGAGCCGAACTCGCCGGTCAGGGCATCGGCGTTACGGCGATCTGTCCTGGACTGGTCAACACGGGCATCACGTCCACGGCCACCTTCGTCGGCGTCGACGCGGCCGAGGAGAAGCGCCGCCGGGAACGCTCCACGCGCGCGTACGGGCTGCGCAACTACCCGCCGGAGAAGGTCGCGGACGCGATCCTGCGTGCGGTGGTCCGCAACGAGGCGGTGGTCCCGGTGACGCCGGAGGCACGCGGAGCGCATGCGCTGTCGCGTTTCGCACCCGGGATGTTGAGAGCTGTGGCACGGCTGCGGCCACCCCTGTGAGGGGACTTGGGGTGTCCTGCTCCAAGTCACGGGCCGTCAGTTGAGGTTGGCGAAAGGTCCGAAAACGGCCGCCAGTTGTCCACAGAAACTCCAACTTGCCTGTGGATAACTACTGTTGGTTGTGGATCAAACCTGGAGCGCGAAATTGGATAGGTGATCCACGTCTCTCCCGTCATGCTGGGAGCGTGAACGAAAAGGACATGGACGAGAGACGCACCGTGAAGGTGTCGAAGTACCTCTCGAAGCATCTGCGCCACCAGCCCGAGCGCATCGGCCTCACCCTCGACGAGGCCGGCTGGGTCGAGATCGACGAACTCATCGCGGCCTGCGCCGCGCACGGCTTCCGCTTCACCCGGGCCGAGCTGGACCACGTGGTCGCGGCCAACGACAAGAAGCGCTTCGCCGTCGAGGGCACCCGGATCCGCGCCAGCCAGGGCCACAGCATCGAGGTCGAGCTCGGCCTGCCCCCGGCGACCCCGCCGCCGTACCTGTACCACGGGACCGTGGCCCGCTACCTGGACGCGATCCGGGACGAGGGGCTGCGGCCCATGAACCGGCACGACGTGCATCTCTCGGCGGACCGCGAGACCGCCACCCGCGTCGGTGCCCGCCGGGGCCGCCCCGTCGTCCTCTCGGTGGACGCGGGAGCCATGCACAGCGACGGCCATGTGTTCCACGTCAGCGCCAACGGGGTGTGGCTGACCAAGACCGTACCGCCGCGGTATCTGAGGTTTCCCGAACAGCACTGACGCTGCATTATCACTGGTATGGACCACCTCCCCACCACGGAAGCCGCCGTCACCGCCCTCCGGGAAATCGCCGACGCGTACGCGCTCGAGATCGAGGTCACCCATGACATCGGCGCCGACCAGACCTCCCGCCGCACCACCGCGGGCATCGGCGTCACCACCGACCCGGACGGCTCCCTGCCCCACGAGGCCTACGTCGAGCTCGGCGGCCGGCCGAGCGTGAGCGTGCGGCTCTACCCGGACGGCGACGCCCTGATCACCGTCGATGGGGTGGAGTGTCCCGATGTCGACCGGGACGACGTCCCCGCCTTCGTCCGGGCCGTCCACGAGGGCCATGCCTGGGTCACGTCCCGTCGCTTCCCACCGGGAAGCTTCCTGGTGGTGCCGCTGCCGGGCGACCGCGTGCACAAGGAGTTCATCTCGCTGGGGCTGAGCGGCTGGCTGGCGAGCCGGGTGCGATGACTGTTTCACGTGAAACAGCGCCGAGAGCAGAGAGCGGGGACGCGTAGGGTCGAGGGCATGCAGTTGAGCACGGTGATCCTCCCCATCCACCGGTGGAGCGAGGGACAGAAGAACTGGCGGCTGGCCGAGGACCTCGGATTCCATACCGCGTACACGTACGACCACCTGTCATGGCGGACCTTCCGGGACGGACCGTGGTTCGGGGCGATCCCCACCCTCACGGCCGCAGCGTCGGTGACCCGGACCCTGCGCCTGGGCACCCTCGTGACCTCGCCGAACTTCCGCCACCCGGTGACCCTCGCCAAGGAACTGATCTCCCTGGACGACGTCTCCGACGGCCGGGTGACCCTGGGCATAGGCGCGGGCGGCAACGGATTCGACGCCACCGTGCTCGGCAGGGAGCCGTGGACCCCACGCGAGCGCGCCGACCGGTTCGCCGAGTTCGTGGCGCTGCTCGACCGGCTGCTCACCGAGGACTCGGTGTCCTGCGACGGCACCCACTACTCGGCCCACGAGGCCCGCAACATCCCCGGCTGTGTCCAGCGCCCCCGGCTGCCCTTCGCCGTCGCGGCGACCGGACCGCGCGGGCTGCGGCTCGCCGCCCGCCACGGGCAGGCGTGGGTGACGACCGGGGATCCCAAGCTGTACGAGCACGGCACCCCGGAGCAGTCGCTTCAGGCCATTCGCGGCCAGGTCGAGAAGCTCACCGCCGCGTGTGCCGCAGAGGGCCGGGACGTGGCCGAGCTGGGCCGGATCCTGCTCACCGGGTTCACCCCGGACCGCACCCGTCCGCTGGAGTCCCTGGACGCCTTCGTCGACTTCGCGGGCCGACACAAGGAACTCGGCTTCACGGAACTCGTGATCCACTGGCCGATCCCCGACTCCGACTTCGCCGTGGACGAGAAGGTCTTCGAGCAGATCGCCCTGGAGGCACCGGACCAGCTCCGCTGACCTCCGGCCGTCCACGCCCGGTCCGGATCCTCATGTGGGCGGACTCTCGCACGGTCGTGCGGGCATATGCGCGAGAATGGCCCGGTGACCTCAGCGACTCGACAGCCCGAAACCCCGGCCGCCGCCCTTCCGCCCCGACTGATCGCCACCGATCTCGACGGCACTCTGCTGCGCGACGACAAGTCGGTCTCCCCACGCACGGTCGCCGCCCTCGCCGCCGCCGAGGAGGCGGGCATCGAGGTCTTCTTCGTCACCGGCCGCCCGGCCCGCTGGATGGACGTCGTCAGCGACCACGTCCACGGGCACGGCCTGGCGATCTGCGGCAACGGCGCCGCCGTGGTCGACCTGCACGGCGGCCCCGGCGCGCACCGGTTCGTGAAGGTGCGCGAACTGGCGCTGGAGAACGCGCTGGACGCCGTACGGCTGCTGCGGGACGCGGCGCCCGGCACGCTGTACGCGATCGAGCAGACGTACGGCTTCTACCAGGAGCCGGAGTACCCGAAGATGCACATGGAGACCCCCGACAACCTGGCGGCCGCCGAGGAACTGCTGGCGGAGGGCGGCGCCGCGTCCACCGAGCCGGTCCTCAAGATCCTCGCCTACCACCCCACGATCGACCCGGACGCCTTCCTCACCCTCGCCCGGCTCGCCATCGGCGACCGCGCCAACGTCACCCGCTCCAGCCCCAGCGCCCTGCTGGAGATCAGCGGTCCCGGCGTCTCCAAGGCCAGCACGCTCGCCCTGTGCTGCGCGGAACGCGGTATCTCGCACGAGGAGGTCGTCGCGTTCGGGGACATGCCCAACGACGTGGAGATGCTGACCTGGGCCGGCCGGTCGTACGCGATGGGCAACGCGCACCCGGACGTGCTCGCGGCGGCCTCGGGGCGGACGGTCGCCAACAACGAGGACGGTGTCGCGGTCGTCATCGAGCAGCTCCTCGCGGAACACGCCTGACTACCCCACGGGCGCCCCGCGTTCCGCCAGCCACGGCACCGGGTCCACCGACGATCCCAGTTCCGGCGTGACCCGGACCTCGAAGTGCAGATGCGGGCCCGTGGAGTTGCCGGAGGTGCCCGACTGGCCGATCCACTGCCCGGGACTCACACCGTCGCCCTGGTCGACGGTGACGGCGGCGAGATGGGCGTACTGCGTGTAGTAGCCGTCGGCGTGCCGGAGCACGACCTGGATGCCGAACGCGCCTCCGCACGACACCCGCACCACCCGCCCCGCCCCGGCCGCCCGCACCGGCGTTCCGATCGGCACCGCGAAGTCCTGCCCGGTGTGCCGGTTCACCCAGCGGTCGCCGCCGCTGCCGAAGCCCGCGGACAACGTGTACGTCTCCACGGGAGCGACCCACGCGCGCGTGAAGTGCAGCCGCGGCTGGTCGAGCCGTACGGCACCACGGCACGAGCCCGCGGCGACCGAGACGTCCGCCTGCCCCTGCAACTGCCGGCGCGCCTGTTCGAGCTTGTCCTCGATGCCCTTCTTCAACGCGGCGAGTTCGCCCCTGCGCAGCTCCACCGCCCGCCATGCCTCCGTGGCCCGCGCCTCGTCGGCGGCCAGCTTCGCCTCGGCCCGCCGACTCCTGCCGATCGCGTTGTCGACAGCCAGACTCGCCCGGGCGAACACATGCTGACCGCGCATCAGCTCATCCGGGCTGCCCGCCAGCACCATCTGCGCGGCGATCGGCAGCCCGCCCCCGCTCCGGTACTGGGCCCGCGCGATCCGGCCCAGATCGTCGCGCAGGGCGCCGATCTCCCGACGTTCACGGCCCAGGAGCGCCTCCAGCCGCCGGACCTCGCCCAGTTGTGCCTCCGCCGCGTGCCGTCCCTCCTCGTACCGCCGGGTGGCCGCCGCCGCGTCCTCGTACAGCCGGGCCACCTGGGTGCTGAGCCCGGAGTCCGGTGCGGGGGCGTCACCGGACTCGCTGTCGGCCGCCGTGGGCCGTGCCGCGAGCACGGCGGCAGCGCACAGCAGGACCGGGACGAGAAGAGGGCGACGGCGAGATGAGCGCATGTCAGCGATCTTCACCCGGTTCCGCGGTACCGGTCCTGTTGGAGTCGTACGCCTGGGGGACGGCTCACCCCTGATGGCTCAGTACGCCCCCGCCATGAGCTCGGTGGTCGCCTCCCGCTCAGCCATGTTGCGCAAGGGCCCCGGCACGGCCGCCAGTTCCGCGTAGGTGCCGCGTTGTACGACCCGGCCGGCGTCCAGCACCAGCACCTCGTCCACCGACTCCAGACCGGCCAGCCGGTGGGTGATGAGTACCGTCGTACGGTCCTCGGTGGCGGCCAGCAGGTCGGCGGTGAGGGCGTCGGCGGTCGGCAGGTCGAGGTGCTCGGCAGGTTCGTCGAGCACCAGCACCGGGAAGTCGGCGAGCAGCGCCCGGGCCAGTGCCAGCCGCTGCCGCTGCCCGCCGGAGAGCCGCGCGCCGTGCTCGCCGACGAGCGTGTCGAGTCCGTCGGGCAGACCGTCCGCCCACTCCAGCAGCCGGGCCCGCGCCAGCGCGTCGCGCAGTTCGTCCTCGCTCGCGCCCTTCCTCGCCAGCAGCAGGTTCTCGCGCACCGAGCTGTCGAAGAGATGCGCGTCCTGCGCGCACAGCCCCACCAGCCGCCGTACGTCGTCCCCGTCCAGCTCGTAGGCGTCCACCCCGCCGAGCGTGTACGAACCCGCGCCCGCGTCCAGGAACCGCAGAAGCACCTGCGCGAGGGTCGTCTTTCCGGAGCCGGAAGGCCCTACGACCGCGATCCTGCGCCCCTCGGCCAGGGTGAGGTCGACCTCCGCGAGCGCGTCCCGGCCCTGCCCGGCGTGCCGCGCGGTGAGCCCGTGGACGACGAGCGGGAACGGCGACGCGGGCGCCGTACGCGGCCGTTCCGGCTCGCGCACCGGCTCGGGGGAGTCCAGGACCTCGAACACCCGCTCCGCGCTCCTGCGCACCCGCTGCCGGTACTGGACGGCCAGGGGAAGCCCCAGGACGGCCTCGAAGGCGGCCAGCGGGGTCAGGACGACCACCGCCATGGTCACGCCGTCCAACCGTCCGGCGACGACCGCCTGGGCGCCCACGAGCCCCGCCGCGGCGAAGGTCAGCCCGGACACGAGCGCGGTCAGCCCGGCACCGAGCGCGGTCGCCGTGGCGGCCCGCGAGGCGATCCGGGTGAGCACGCCGTCCGCCGCCCGCACCTCGGCGGTACGGGCGGACAGGGCGCCCGCGACGGTCAGTTCGGCGGTGCCGGTGAGCAGGTCGGCCGTGCGGGTGCCCAGTACGCCCCGAGCGGGGGCCAGCCGCCGCTCGGCGCGACGGGCCACCGCACCGGTGACCAGCGGCACCCCCACCCCCGCCGCCAGCAGCCCGGCCGCCAGCACCGCCCCCGCCTCGGGCAGCAGCCACGCCGTGAACGCGACCGACCCGGCCGACACGACGACGGCGCCGCCGGCGGGCAGCAGCCAGCGCAGCCAGTAGTCCTGGAGCGCGTCCACATCGGCGACCAGCCGCGTCAGCAGATCGCCCCGGCGGGTGCTCCGCAGCCCGGCGGGCGCCAGCCGCTCCAGCCGCCGGAAGACCGCCACCCGGGTGTCGGCGAGCATCCGCAGCACCGCGTCGTGCGACACGAGCCGCTCCGCGTAGCGGAACACCGCCCGGCCGATGCCGAAGGCGCGGGTCGCCGTCACGGCCACCATCAGGTACAGCACCGGCGGCTGCTGCGAGGCCCGCGAGATGAGCCAGCCGGAGGTGGCCATGAGCCCCACGGCACTGCCGAGGGCCAGGCTGCCGAGCAGCAGCGCGAGGGCGAGCCTGCCCCGGCGGGGGCCCGCCATGGCCCGCACTCGCGTGAGGACGCGTGCGCGGGAGGGGGTGCTGGGGGTCTCGGGGTCGTCCGAGGCAAGGGCCGCCGTCTCCAGCGGCGTGGGAGAGACCGCCGCCGTGGCCTCCACCGGCCGGTGCGACTCCACCGCGTCCACACCAGTCACCGCGTCCGCAGCGGCCACCGCGTCCAGCCGCTCCACCCGGTCCGCCACGCCCAGCAGCGCCGGCCGGTGCACGACCAGCAGGACCGTCCGCCCCGCCGCCAGCCGCCGTACCGCCGCCACGACCTCCGCCTCGGTCTCCCCGTCGAGCGCTGCCGTCGGTTCGTCCAGCAGAAGCACGGGCCGGTCCGCGAGGAACGCCCTGGCCAGCGCGAGCCGCTGCCGCTGCCCCGCGGAGAGCCCGGCACCGTCCTCGCCCAGGACGGTGCCGAGCCCGTCCGGGAGCGCGTCCACGAAGTCCAGAGCCCCCGCGTCCGCCAACGCCCGGCGTACGGCCGCCTCGTCGGCGTCGGGACGCGCCAGCCGTACGTTCTCGGCGACCGTCCCGGCGTACAGGTGCGGGCGCTGCGGAACCCAGGCGATCCGCGACCGCCACTGCTCCAGGTCGGCGTCGGCGAGATCGACTCCCCCGACCCGCACCCGGCCCTCGTCAGGCCGTACGAAGCCCAGCAGCGTGTGCAGCAGGGTCGACTTGCCCACGCCGCTCGGGCCCACGAGCGCGACGGTCTCCCCCGGCTCGACGACGAAGGACACGTCCGAGACGGCGTCCGCCGAACGCCCGGGATAACGGACCGTCACGCCCTCGAAGGCCAGCCGGCCCGCCGGGACGACCGTCGTGCCGGACGCCGGCACAGGCGTCTCCAGCACGGCGAAGATCTCCTCGGCCGCCGCGAGCCCCTCGGCCGCCGCGTGGTACTGCGCCCCGACCTGCCGCAGCGGCAGATACGCCTCCGGCGCGAGCACGAGGATGACCAGGCCGATGTACAGGTCCATCTCGCCGTGCACCAGCCGCATACCGATCGTGACGGCGACCAGCGCCACCGAGAGCGTCGACAGCAGCTCCAGCGCGAACGACGAGATGAAGGCGATCCGCAGCGTCCGCATGGTCGCCTGCCGGTACTCGCCGGTGATCCGCCGGATCGACTCGGCCTGTGCCTTGGCCCGTCCGAACACCTTCAGTGTGGGCAGCCCGGCGACGACGTCCAGGAAGTGGCCGGAGAGCCGGGACAGCAGCCGCCACTGACGATCCATCCGGGACTGCGTGGCCCAGCCGATCAGCACCATGAAGACCGGGATGAGGGGGAGGGTGCCGACGATGATGGCCGCGGAGACCCAGTCCTCGGTGACGATCCGCGCCAGCACCGCGACCGGCACGACCACCGCCAGTCCCAATTGCGGGAGATAGCGCGAGAAGTAGTCGTCCAGGGCGTCCACGCCCCGGGTGGCGAGAGCGACCAGAGAGCCGGTGCGCTGCCCGCTCAGCCACCCGGGCCCCAGGGCGGTGGCCCGCTCCAGGAGCCGTCCCCGCAGCTCCGACTTCACCGCGGCGCCCGCGCGGTGCGCGGCGAGTTCGGTGAGCCAGGAGACCAGCGCACGGCCGACCGCCACGGCCACCAACAGCAGCAGGGGGGTGCGGAGTTCGGCGACCGAGAGACCGTGCAGGAAGGCACCGACCACCACTTCGGCGATGAGCATCGCCTGGGCAATCACCAGGAGAGCCCCGACAGCGCCCAGGCCGATCACGGCCATCAGGAAGAACCGGGTGGCGCGGGCGTACCGGAGGAGGCGCGGATCGATTGGTTTCACGTGAAACATGCCCTTCGGCCCAGTGGGGTGTGTTTCATGTGAAACACACCCCTGTCGGACTCAGTGCGCGGCGTCGGCGAGGTGCTGGGTACCGATCCGCTTGCGGAACACCCAGTACGTCCACCCCTGGTAGAGCAGCACGAGCGGCGTGGCGATCACCGCCAGCCAGGTCATGATCTTCAGGGTGTACGGGCTCGACGAGGCGTTGGTCACCGTGAGGCTCCAGTCCTCGTTGAGCGTGGACGGCATGACGTTCGGGAAGAGCGTCAGGAAGAGCATGGCCATGGCGGCCACGATGGTGAGGCCGGAAAGGGCGAACGACCAGCCCTCGCGCCCCGCCTGGTTGGCCACGAGCGCCGTGACCAGGGCGGCGACCGCCACGACGAGCGCGACCAGGCTCTTGGCGTCACCGCTGTCGATCTGGGTCCACAGCAGGAAGACCAGTGCGAGAACGGCGGTCACCAGCCCGACCTTCATGGCCAGCTGCCGCGCCCGCTCCCGGATGTCGCCGACGGTCTTGAGGGCCGTGAACACCGCACCGTGGAAGGTGAACAGGGTCAGGGTCACCAGGCCGCCGAGGAGGGCGTACGGGTGGAGCAGGTCGCCGAGGGTGCCGACGTACTCGAAGTTCCGGTCGATCTTCACGCCGTGCACGATGTTGCCGAAGGCCACGCCCCACAGGAACGCGGGGAGGAGCGAGGTCCAGAAGATCGCGGTCTCCCAGTTGCGCTGCCAGTTCTCCTCGGGCCGCTTCGCCCGGTACTCGAAGGCGACGCCCCGGACGATCAGGCAGACCAGGATGACCAGCAGAGGCAGGTAGAAGCCGGAGAAGAGGGTGGCGTACCACTCGGGGAAGGCGGCGAAGGTCGCACCGCCCGCTGTGAGCAGCCACACCTCGTTGCCGTCCCAGACGGGCCCGATGGTGTTGATCAGCACCCGCTTCTCGGGCCGGTCGCGGGCGAGCAGCTTGGTGAGGATGCCGACCCCGAAGTCGAAGCCCTCCAGGAAGAAGTAGCCGGTCCACAGGACGGCGATGAGGACGAACCAGACGTCGTGCAGTTCCATGACTGTGCAGCTCCCTCGGCCTAGTACGAGAAGGCCATCGGCTTGTCGGCGTCACGGGAGTCGCCGCCGATCTTCGTGGGCGGGTTGAGGTCGGCCTCGGTCAGCTCGGGCGGGCCGGCCTTCACGTACTTCACCAGCAGCTTGACCTCGATGACGGCGAGGACCGCGTACAGGGCCGTGAAGACGATCATCGAGGTGAGGATCTCGGCCTGGGAGACACCGGGGGAGACGGCGTCGCGGGTCTGCAGAACGCCGTAGACGACCCACGGCTGGCGGCCCATCTCGGTGAAGATCCAGCCCCAGGAGTTGGCGATCAGCGGGAAGCCGAGAGTCCAGATCGCCACCAGCCAGTACAGCTTGGAGAGCTTGGGGCTGAGGGCCTTGTTCCGGAAGAGGACCAGGTGGGGCACCTCGTCGTCGCCGACCCTCAGGTGCTGCGGCAGCAGGAACCTCTTGCGGGTGAGCCAGAGTCCGGCCAGCCCGATAGCGAAGGACGACATGCCGAAGCCGATCATCCAGCGAAAGCCCCAGTAGGCGACGGGGATGTTGGGCCGGTAGTCGCCGGGCCCGTACTTCTCCTGCTCGGCCTTGTTGACGTCGTTGATGCCGGGGACGTGCGAGGTGAAGTCGTCGTTCGCGAGGAAGGACAGCAGGCCGGGGATCTCAATGGCGACCTTGTTGTGCCCCTTCTCGACGTCGCCGTAGGCGAAGACCGAGAAGGGCGCGGGCGCCTCGCCGTCCCACAGCGCCTCGGCGGCGGCCATCTTCATCGGCTGCTGCTTGAACATCACCTTGCCGAGGGTGTCGCCGCTGATGGCGGTGAACATGCCGGCGATGACGACGGTGACCAGGCCGAGCCGCAGCGAGGTCTTCATCACGGTGATGTGCTTCTTGCGGAACAGGTGGAAGGCGGCGATGCCCACCATGAACGCGCCGCCGGTGAGGAAGGCCGCCGACATGGTGTGGAAGACCTGGGCGAGCGCGGTGTTCTGGGTCAGCACGGCCCAGAAGTCGGTGAGCTCGGCGCGGCCCTTCTCCTTGTTGATCCGGTAGCCGACCGGGTGCTGCATCCAGGAGTTGGCCGCGAGGATGAAGTAGGCCGACAGGATCGTGCCGATCGAGACCATCCAGATGCAGGCCAGATGGATCTTCTTCGGCAGCTTGTCCCAGCCGAAGATCCACAGGCCGATGAAGGTGGACTCGAAGAAGAAGGCGATCAGGGCCTCGAAGGCCAGCGGGGCGCCGAAGATGTCGCCGACGAAGCGCGAGTAGTCGGACCAGTTCATGCCGAACTGGAACTCCTGCACGATGCCGGTGACGACGCCCATCGCGATGTTGATCAGGAAGAGCTTGCCCCAGAACTTGGTCGCCCTGAGGTACCTCTCGTTCTCCGTCCGCACCCAGGCGGTCTGGAGGCCTGCGGTGAGGGCCGCGAGGGAGATCGTCAGGGGGACGAAGAGGAAGTGGTAGACGGTGGTGATACCGAACTGCCAGCGCGCCAGGGTCTCCGGCGCCAGAGCCAAATCCACGTCGTCTGTCTCCTTACATGCCGTGGTAAAGCGGCAATTTGCCCCTTATGTCACACACATCAGCGGAGCAATCGGGACGCGCTTGTGAACGCGTTCACATTCACAAGCCCATAGTACGCACCGATTTTCGACACGTAAAAGGGGGGTCCCCGCCGTCGGGACCCCCCTCGGCCGCGGTGCGGTCACAGCTCCTTGCGGAACCCTTCCGTCACCTTCAGGAAGATGTCGTTCGCCTCGGTCTCCCCGACCGTCACCCGCACGCCCTCGCCCGGGAACGGCCTGACCACGACCCCGTGCTCCTCGCACGCAGCCGCGAACGGGAGCGTGTGCTCACCCAGCCGCAGCCACACGAAGTTGGCCTGGGTCTCGGGCACCGTCCAGCCCTGGGCGCGCAGCCCCTCGACCACCCGGGTGCGCTCGCCCACCAGGGAGCCGACCCGGCCGAACAGCTCGTCCTCGGCGCGCAGCGAGGCGATCGCGGCCTCCTGTGCGAGTTGGCTCACACCGAAGGGCACGGCCGTCTTGCGCAGCGCCGTCGCGACCGGCTCGTGCGCGATCGCGAAGCCGACCCGCAGACCGGCGAGGCCGTACGCCTTCGAGAAGGTCCGCAGGACGCAGACGTTCGGACGGCTGCGGTACAGCTCGACGCCGTCCGGGACCTCGGCGTCACGGATGAACTCCCGGTAGGCCTCGTCCAGCACGACCAGTACATCGCCCGGCACCCGGTCGAGGAATCGTTCCAGCTCTGTCCTGCGTACGACGGTGCCGGTCGGGTTGTTGGGGTTGCAGACGAAGATCAGCCGGGTCCGGTCGGTGATCGCGTCGGCCATGGCGTCAAGGTCGTGCACGTCCCCCGCCGTCAGCGGCACCTGCACGGACGTGGCACCGCTGATCTGCGTGATGATCGGATAAGCCTCGAAGGACCGCCAGGCGTAGATCACCTCGTCGCCGGGGCCCGCCGTCGACTGCACCAGCTGCTGGGCGACACCGACCGAACCCGTACCGGTGGCCAGGTGCTCGGCGGGCACCCCGAAGCACGCGGAGAGCTCGTTCACCAGGGCCGTGCACGCGAGGTCCGGGTAGCGGTTGAAGGAGCCGGCGGCGGCCGTCACGGCCTCCATCACGCCGGGCAGCGGCGGATAGGGGTTCTCGTTGGAGGACAGCTTGTAGGCCACCGGACCGCCGGCCGCGGCAGGCTTGCCCGGCTTGTAGGTGGGAATCCCCTCCAGCTCGGCGCGCAGTTTGGGGCTCGTCTCGCTCACCGCAGTCCTCCTCGTGACCACATCACCGGCTCCCGGCTTCAATGCTGCTCACCTTATGAGGATTCGGGGCGGGTGCGTAGCGGTGCGGGCGGGCCGCCGTCGGACTCGGGCGGGCCGCCGTCCGGCTCCCGAGGGGCCGCCGAGCGAACTGTCGTGATCTCTCATGATCTCTACGGACGAAGGCGTACGAATCGGGGGGCGCGCCATACATATATCTATGCGCCGGTAGCTCGCGCCGTGGCGCGCATCCCTCGTGCAGGTGAGTTGAGACCTCTTCGAAACATCGGTGCCTTGGCAGGCTCATACGTGCCAACACGCCACGTCTTGCCATGCAAGCGGTTAACTGCCTTGGTTTCTAAGCCAATTGAGCCCTTGTGACCTTGCAGAAACGTGCCTGTCAACGCGTGCATATGCGTCCGCCCTACCCCACCGGATGAGCCCTACTATCGGCTCGCCATGACAGCAGCAGGGAAGCACCAGGTGAGCCGCGCGGAAACCTCACGCCGAGGCAACCGGCCGGGCCGGGCGGGCATCAGGGACGTGGCCGCCGCCGCCGGAGTGTCCATTACGACCGTCTCCGACGCCCTCAACGGCAAGGGCAGGCTCCCCGATGCCACCCGACGCCATGTCCGCGAGGTCGCCGACCGACTGGGCTACCGCCCTTCGGCGGCGGCCCGAACCCTCCGTACCGGCAAGTCGGGCCTCATCGGCCTGACCGTGACGACGTACGGGGATGAACCTTTCACCTTCACCGAGTTCGCGTACTTCGCGGAGATGGCACGTGCCGCCACCTCGGCCGCGCTCGCCCGCGGCTACGCGCTCGTCATCCTCCCCGCGACCTCGCGCCACGACGTGTGGTCGAACGTCGCCCTGGACGGCACGGTCGTCATCGACCCGTCCGACCAGGATCCGGTGGTCAGCGAGCTCGTACGCCAGGGTTTACCCGTCGTCTCCGACGGCCGCCCGGCCGGCACCCTGCCGGTCACGGCGTGGGTCGACAACGACCACGAGGCCGCCGTCCTCGACATCCTCGACCACCTGGCCGACGCCGGCGCCCGCCGCATCGGCCTGCTGACGGGGACGACCACGGACACGTACACCCACCTCTCCACCACCGCCTACCTGCGCTGGTGCGAGCGGGTCGGGCAGGATCCGGTCTACGAGGCCTACCCCGCCCACGACCCGTGCGCGGGCGCCGTCGCCGCGGACCGTCTGCTCGCCCGCCCCGACCGTCCCGACGCGGTCTACGGCCTGTTCGATCCCAACGGCACGGATCTGCTCGCCGCCGCCCGCCGCTACGGGCTGCGGGTGCCGGAGGATCTCCTGCTGGTGTGCTGCAGCGAGTCCACGGTGTACGCCGCCACCGAGCCGCCGATCACCACGCTCTCGCTGAAACCGCGCCGAATCGGTACGGCGGTGGTGCAGCTCCTCATCGACGCGATCGAGGGCGTGGAGTCGGACTCGCCGGTCGAACAGGTGATACCGACCGAACTGATCGTGCGTACCTCTTCTCAGCGACGCCCACCACGCACGACGGTGAGCCCGCCTCGGACGCCGGAGAAGGGGTAGGGGCAGGGGCTCGTCGCCTAGGGGGCCGTCGCCTAGGGGGGCGTCCCCGAGGGGGCGTCCCCGAGGGGGCGTCGCCGCGAGGGGCCGTGGGGCGCGAGGGGCGCGCTCCACGGGAGGGGCAGAGGGTTGCTGGGCGGCGAATCGCCCTGGGGGATGGATGGAAGCCCGTCCAGAAGTGGTTCTCGGAGGCGGACGGCTTTCGGGATGCGGGCTCCTCGACGGTGGTGGAGCGGTGGTGGGCTCCTGTGGGAGGGCGCGGTATCGGCGACGAGGGGTTGTCCTCCCCCGGCTCTCAGGGCTCCCAGGGCTCCCAGCGCGCCTATGGCGGCCACAGGTCCGGCTCCGGTGCTGGGCAGCCCCTAGGGGAGCGAGTTTCCCGCCGTGGCGGGGAGGTCGGTCCTCTCGGCCGGTCCGGCAGTCGGGAGGAGCGCCCCTGGGAGGCCGCCCGAGCCGCCGCAGTCGGCACGGTGGCACCCTGCCGACACCCCGACCCACAGGCGCCGCCCGAGGCGCTCTGACGGCCACTCAGGCGGTTTCACCGGCCGCCCTCAGCCCCGGCGCTCAGCGGTCTCCTCGGGCGCCCTCCTCGCCATCTTCACGCCCCCCAGGCCATCTTCATGACCCCTCCCAGTCCCGCCCTGGAACGGGCGGCTGTCGCGGGCGGCGTGCGCAGGCTCCCCGGTGGGCTTGGCGGTGTGCGCCTCCGTCACCGAGGTCGGCCGCTCCCCCTGCCCCGTCGGCTCGGCCGTCCGCATCCGCCGCCCGTCACCGTCCCTCGCCCGGCCGACCGACCGAGGGGGGCGACAGCTCTTCCCCCGGCCCTCTCGGCCCCTCGGGCACCCGCATGCGCGCCCCGGGGTCGTAGGGTGAGGGTGTGTGCGGGGTGTGCACCAGGTGAGCGCGTGCTGCCGAAGCCCGGCCCAATCGGGGCGAAAGCCGCGACGATCTGAAGCCTTGCTCCGATTCACCACCCCTGGGTCGTCACACGGCGCGATCCGCATTCCTATGATGGGCCCACGGCACCGCGGGCCGCTGCGACCAGGCGGCCCGAAGAGTGCAGATGCGGCGCGATGGTGGAGGGGTCTGATGACTCAGGGGGCCGGTCAGGGACCCGAGGTGGAGCGCACGGCGACGGTGCGCGACTTCCGGGTACCCGCATACGTCCATGAGACCGGTTCGTACGACCACAGCGCGCATCCCGGCAACGTCGCGCCGCCCCTCGACGACCCCCTGGAGCACCCGGAGGGCTACACGCCCACGCAGCGCGACCTGCCCGTCATCAACCGGGGCGACACGCTCCAGGTGGCCGTCGAGCCGGCGCCCGCCACGGACCCGCAGCCCGTGACCGGCCCCGGCCCGCTGTTCGTCGTCGGCGACGTGCACGGCTATCTCGACGAGCTGACGGCCGCGCTGCAGGAGAAGGGCCTGATCGACACGGCCGGGCAGTGGTGCGCGGGCACCTCCCGGCTGTGGTTCCTCGGCGACTTCACCGACCGCGGCCCGGACGGCATCGGTGTCATCGACCTCGTGATGCGGCTGTCCGCCGAAGCCGCCGCGGCCGGCGGCTACTGCAAGGCCCTCATGGGCAACCACGAGCTGCTCCTGCTCGGCGCCAAGCGGTTCGGCGACACCCCCGTCAACTCCGGCGCGGGCACCGCCACCTTCCAGGCGGCCTGGCTGCTCAACGGCGGCCAGAAGCACGACATGGACCGCCTCCAGGACCACCACCTGCAGTGGATGGCACGCCTCGACGCCGTCGAGGAGGTCGACGGTCATCTGCTCGTCCACTCGGACACCACTGCCTACCTCGACTACGGCGACTCGATCGAGGCGGTCAACGACACCGTCCGGGAGACGATCACCCGCAACGACGCGGACGAGGTGTGGGATCTGTTCCGCAAGTTCACCAAGCGCTTCTCCTTCCGGGACGAGGGGGGAGCCGACGCCGTCCGTTCCCTGCTCGATACGTACGGAGGCACCCGCATCGTTCACGGACACAGCCCGATTCCCTATCTGCTGGGCGAAGTCGGCTCCGAGGAGGACGAGGACGAGGGCGGCCCGCACGTCGAAGGACCGCACGTCTACGCCGACGGACTGGCCATCGCGATGGACGGCGGCGTGACCATGGCCGGAAAACTGCTGGTCCAGCAACTGCCGCTGGACGCCTGAGCATTCGCGGCCGCGGAGTCCGGGCGGCTCCGACGGCGTGCCGGGACCGCCCCCGGCCCGGCCCCGGCCCGCTTCCTGCCTCGCCCCGGCCCGCCTCCTGCCCGCCGCTCGACCGGCCGACGACCTGGCAGGCCAGGGGCCAATTTCCGTAAACCCCCTGTCACCGCATGCCGTCGCCGCTCTACCATCGCCTTATCCGTAGCAGGCTCCCCTCCGTTTCTGCCCGACGGCTCGTTGGCATGCGAGCCCCAAGCCCTACGGAGCATCGGGGGATGCACATGAACAGCGTTCCGCAGCACCTGCTCAGTGAGGACCGCCAGGAATACGAGCGGATCCTCGACGAGGCGCTGCGCTCCGCACCACACCACCCGGAGCTCGCCGCTGTCGGACAGCGGCTCAACTCCGAACAACTGCGCACCATGGCGCTCAACGCCTCCGCCCTCATCACGGCGGCTGCGGCGGCCGAGTACCAGCACTACGTGAAGGTCCGCGAGGAACTGCGCCACCCGGCGCCGTCCACCCCGTCGTCCGCGCGCGCAACCGGCTTGAGCGAGCCGGGCGGGGGCACGATGGGGCTCGCCACCACCGTGGGGGAGGCGGCCCAGGTCGCCGAGGCCGCCGGCGCGGGCGCCATCGCCATCGCCGCCGTCCTCACCCCCGTCCTCGCCGGAACCGCCGCGGTGATCTTCCTGCTCGTCGGGTACCTCCTCAGGGCGGTCGAACCCGATCAGGCGGTCGCCCAGGCCATGCTCAACGTCGGATGGGCGTTCGGGGCCATCGCCGCTGCCGCGATCCTGGTCGCCACCGTCGGCCTGCTGCTCACCGCCCTGCGCAACCGTCCCTCCCTGGAGGGCGGACCGTACGGCGAACTGAGCGAGGAGGTGGTCCGGGCCAGGGACACCTGGCGAGAAGCCCTGCTGGAGCGCGGCATACTGCCGTTTCTGCGCGAGGCCCTCGCCGACCACGGTGCCGCGGCGACGCTGCGCCCGGAATCCGTCCCGCCGGCCTCGCCGGCCCCGACCGGCCGCCTTCCGAAGATCGGATACGACCGTCCGGGCTTCACCAGCCCCGACGGCGGCCCCCCTGCGGGCCCCCGCCCGAGCTACAGCAGCCCGGACTACTCCAGCCCGGACTTCGGCGGCCCGGACCACCAGCCGGAATAGGCCCTCGGCTTGCGCCCCCGGCCCCCGGACGCCTCCGGCGGCCCCTGAGCCTCCAGGACGCACCTGGAAGACCCAGGAACACTCCCGGGACACCCCGGGACGAAGGGAGCGCAAGCCGACCGCCGGTGGGACGGCCGAGCTGTGCCGTGCCGCCATGTTTCAGAGGATTCCGGCTCGGCCGGCCGCGGTGATCCAGGCCGGGAACTCCGAGAGCAGCCGGTCGTAGAGCTCCGGGTCCGGGACGGTGGCGATGTCGTCCACGGCGAAGAAGCCGACGTTGTCGACGCGGCGCCCGGGGAGTGTGTCGAACCTTTCCAGGACGCCGTAGTTGGCGCGGCCCAGCCCGACGAACTGCCAGAAGACCGGCTCCTCGACCGCCTCCCGCAGCTCCCGTTCGATCGCCGCGTCGCGGTAGACCCCTCCGTCGGAGAAGAACAGCACCAGAGTGGGCACGGCAGCGGGATTCTCCCGCACGTACGCGCGCACCTCGGCGATCGCCTTCTGCTCCTCGTTCTGGATACCGACCGTCCGCATGTCGACCTGCCCGGGCTCCATTCCCTTCCGTGGCTTCCTGCTCCGCCGGAACAGGCTGATCTCACCCCCGCGCACATGCAGCCGCAGCCACTCGGGGAGTTCACCCAGGCGAAGGTCGGGGAGTCGGGCGGCGTTGCTGGCGAAGGTCCAGGCCTGCATCTCGCCGTCGTCGTCCAACTGCGCCACCACGGCGGCCATACGCTCCACCACGTCCGCCACCACACCGCGCGAGTACAGGAACGCCATGGATCCGGAGGCGTCCAGCACGAGGACGACCCGGGCCCGGAGTCCTACGGCCCCGCGCTTGCTCAGACTGACGGCGACCTGCTCCTTGCGCAGGGAGAGCCGCTTCCGCATGTCCACGGGAAGCCGCTCCTCGCCCTTGGCCAGACGGGGACCGGACGGCGGAGCATCTGCGGACCCGACAGACCGACCGACCGCTTCGGGGCTCAACGGAACCTTCGCCGCACCGGCCGTCCCCACCGCCCCAGTCGTCCCTGCCGCCCCAGTCGTCCCCACCGCCTCCTCCAGATCCGCTGCCGCCGCAGCACCGGCCGTCCCCACCGTCCCCACCGCCTCCGCCGCATCCGTCGGCTCCGTCACCTCCTCGTCGACCGTGATACCGAAGTCCGTCGCCAGCCCGGCGAGACCGGCGGCATACCCCTGCCCGACCGCGCGGAACTTCCACCGCCCCTCGCGCAGGTACAACTCGCCGCCGATCAGCGCCGTCTCCGTCTCCGCCTGCATCTCGAAGCGGGCGATCTCGGAGTGCCCGTCCGCGTCGAGCAGCCTGAGTGTCAGGTCGGCCACCTGCCCGAAGGTGCCGCCGTCGGCCGACGCGCACACCACCACGCGTACGACGGCGCTCTCCAGCGAGCGAAGGTCCACCTGAACGGTGTCGGTCGGTCCGTGGGCGGTCGTCCGCCTGCCGAGGTGGGTCACGGCACCGGAGGCGTGACGCGGCTGGTTGTAGAAGACGAGGTCGCCGTCGTCACGCACCCGTCCCGCGGTGGTCAGCAGCAGCGCCGAGGCATCGACGTCGGGGCCGCCGCCCGCCTCGGACCAGCTGAGTTCGAGGCGGACGACAGGCAAGTCGACCGGCAGATTGGCACCCTTGCTCATGGTTCGCGCTGTCATGGGACCAGTCTGCCGAGTCGCACCGGATGTCGGTCCCCGGATGTCAGTCCCGGATGTCGGTCCCGGATGTCAGTCCGCCAGCGGCAGATACACCCGGTTCCCGCTTGCCGCGAACTCCTTCGACTTCTGGAGCATGCCCTCCGCGATCTCCTCCTGCGACGCTCCTTCGTCCGCCGCACCGCCGAACCGCTCGGTGATGGTCTGGCTGATCTTCATCGAACAGAACTTCGGCCCGCACATCGAGCAGAAGTGAGCCGTCTTGGCGGGCTCGGCCGGCAGCGTCTCGTCGTGGAAACGCCGTGCCGTGTCCGGATCGAGGGCCAGGTTGAACTGGTCCTCCCACCGGAACTCGAAGCGGGCGTCGGACAGCGCGTCGTCCCAGTCCTGCGCGCCGGGGTGCCCCTTGGCGACGTCGGCCGCATGCGCGGCGATCTTGTAGGTGATGACACCGGTCTTGACGTCGTCGCGGTTGGGCAGGCCCAGATGTTCCTTGGGCGTGACGTAGCAGAGCATCGCCGTGCCCCACCAGGCGATCATCGCGGCACCGATGCCGGAGGTGATGTGGTCGTAGGCCGGCGCGACGTCCGTCGTCAGCGGGCCGAGCGTATAGAACGGAGCTTCATCGCAGATCTCCTGCTGAAGGTCGATGTTCTCCTTGATCTTGTGCATCGGGACATGTCCCGGGCCCTCGATCATGGTCTGTACGTTGAAACGCTTGGCGATCGTGTTGAGTTCCCCGAGCGTGCGCAACTCCGCGAACTGCGCCTCGTCGTTGGCGTCGGCGATCGAGCCCGGCCGCAGGCCGTCGCCCAGCGAGTACGTGACGTCGTAGGCGGCGAGGATCTCGCAGAGTTCCTCGAAGTTCTCGTACAGGAACGACTCCTTGTGGTGTGCCAGGCACCAGGCCGCCATGATCGAGCCGCCACGCGAGACGATGCCGGTCTTGCGGTTCGCCGTCAGCGGCACATACGGCAGACGCACACCCGCGTGGACCGTCACGTAGTCCACGCCCTGCTCGGCCTGCTCGATCACCGTGTCCTTGTAGATCTCCCAGGTCAGTTCCTCGGCCTTGCCGTCGACCTTCTCCAGCGCCTGGTACAGCGGCACCGTCCCGATCGGCACGGGGGAGTTGCGCAGCACCCACTCGCGGGTGGTGTGGATATTGCGGCCGGTGGACAGGTCCATGACCGTGTCGGCGCCCCAGCGGGTCGCCCAGGTCATCTTCTCGACCTCCTCCTCGATGGAGGACGTCACCGCCGAGTTGCCGATGTTGGCGTTGACCTTCACCAGGAACCGCTTGCCGATGATCATCGGCTCGATCTCCGGGTGGTTGACGTTCGCCGGCAGCACCGCCCGTCCCGCGGCGATCTCCTCCCGCACGACCTCGGGGGAAACGTTCTCCCTGACGGCCACGTACTCCATCTCGGGTGTGACCTCCCCACGGCGCGCGTACGCGAGCTGTGTGACCGCCTGCCCGTCCCTGCTGCGGCGTGGCTGCCGGGGTCGTCCCGGGAAGACCGCGTCGAGGTTGCGGAGCCCTCCGCGCGGCGAGGTGTGCTTGATGCCGTCGTCCTCGGGACGGACGGGGCGGCCCGCGTACTCCTCGGTGTCACCGCGGGCGATGATCCAGTTCTCGCGCAACGGCGCCAGGCCCCTGCGTACGTCAGTGTCGACGAGCGGATCGGTGTACGGGCCGGAGGTGTCGTACAGCGTGACCGACCGTCCGTTGGTGAGATGCACCTGACGGACCGGCACACGCAGATCGGCGCGGGTGCCCTCGATGTATCCCTTGTGCCAGCCGATGGACTCCCCGGGATCCCCGGACACTCCGACCTCTTGGGACTTTTCGTCCTGAATGGAGGCAGGCGTGCGTGCGTCCTTGTTGGTCATGAGACCTACTCCCTACGCCGGCATTACCCGGTAACAGGTTCGGCGGTCGACGCAGCGGCTACCGCCTGCCGGTGTTTCATGTGAAACATCACTCACTCAATGACGTTCCACGTGAAACATCGCGAAGACGGAGGTCAGCGCCCTCTCAGCCCGGTGCTCCGAGCTCCCGCGTGTGCAAAGGTGGCTCCACGCTAGCGTCAATTCGGGCGCGGTGAACAGAGGGCCCCAAGCGTTCTTGCGATGATCGGGCGGTGACCACGACGAACCGTCCCCCGTACCCACCACCCGAGCCGCCCCGCAGACCGGGCGCCGGAAGCGGCCCCGGCAACCAGCCCGGCAACGGCCTGGGGAGCGCCCCCGGGAACCGACCTGGCCAGGGCCGCGGGGACAACCGCGACTTCGGTGGCGGGCACGACCACGAACAGGGTCCCGGATACGGCCGCGTTCCGTCGGAGCAGGGTTACGGCAGGACGCCGGGTGGTTCAGGGCAGGGCCGGGGTCAAGGACAGCCTCCGGAGCAACAGGGGCAGGGGCAGCGACCCGGGCCGGGGCCAGGCACCGGCCAGCGGCCCGGACAGCAGAGGTATCCCTTCGGGCCCGGTGCCGGCCCCGGTGACAAGCGGGGCCCGCAGACCGGGAGCGGTCATGGCGGCGGCTATGGGGACGGCTTCGGGAACGGCTTCGGTGAAGGCCACGATCACGGTCACGGTCGTGGCGGAGGCCAGGGTCACGGCGAAGGCCACGGTCCCGAGGATGATCAAGGTCGCGGTCACGGTGGCGGTCATGGGCAGGGTCACGGTCATGACAGCGGCGATGGTCACGGTGGAGGCCAGAGTCCGGGCTCCGGCCCCGATGGGGGCCACAACCCGGATGCCGGTGGAGGGCACGACTCCGGTGCCGGCGGAGGGCATGGCCACGGTCACAGCCACAGTCATGGTCCGGCCGCGCCGGTCTCGAAGCACCTGCGCAAGGTCATCGCGGCCATCCTCATCCCGTTCGGCGTTGCCGTGCTGGCCGGACTCGTGGTGCTGTGGCCGGGCGGCGCGCCGGCGCACGAACGCACCGGAGTCGGCTTCGACCGGCAGACCCAGCAGGCCACGGTCACCAAGGTCGTGAGCGTGAGCTGCTCGTCGGTGAACGCCTCGGGCGGCACGCCGACCGGCGACACCTCCACGGCCGAGGGCTCATCAGCCGAGCAGCAGGCGAACGGCACCTGCAAGAAGGCCACGATCCGCGTGGACACCGGCGACGACAAGGGCCGTACGTTCACCGAGATCGTCCAGCCGGACCAGTCACGGCAGTTGTACCAGGGCGAGAAGGTCGTGGTCGCCTACGAGCCCTCGGCGCCGAAGGACCTGCAGTACTCGGTCACCGACGTGAACCGCCGTGTCCCGATGACGGTGCTGGCCCTCATCTTCGCCGTCGCCGTCGTGGTCGTCGGGCGGCTGCGAGGTGTCATGGCCCTGGTGGCGCTGGCCATCAGCTTCATGATCCTGAACTTCTTCATCCTGCCCGCGATCCTGCAGGGCTCCAACCCGCTGCTCGTGGCCGTGGTGGGGGCGAGCGCCATCATGCTGATCGCGCTGTACCTGTGTCACGGCCTCTCGGCCAGAACGTCCGTCGCGGTGCTGGGCACCCTCATCTCTCTGATGCTGATCGGCTTTCTCGGATCCTGGTTCATCGACTGGGCCGCGCTGACCGGCAACACGGACGACAACACCGGCCTGATCCACGGCCTGTACCCGTCGATCGACATGAGCGGTCTGCTGCTGGCCGGCATCATCATCGGCTCGCTCGGTGTCCTCGACGACGTGACGGTCACCCAGACCTCAGCGGTCTGGGAACTGCACGAGGCCAACCCGGCGATGGGCTGGCGCGGGCTGTACCGGGCCGGCATCCGCATCGGCCGCGACCACATCGCGTCCGTCGTGAACACGCTCGTCCTCGCCTACGCCGGTGCCGCGCTGCCGCTGCTGCTGCTCTTCTCGATCGCGCAGAGCAGCGTCGGCGCGGTCGCCAACAGCGAGCTGGTCGCCGAGGAGATCGTGCGCACCCTGGTGGGCTCGATCGGCCTGGTGGCCTCGGTGCCGGTCACCACGGCCCTCGCCGCCCTCGTGGTCGCGGCCGACCGGCCGGACCCCGCGGCGGCGTCGGTGCCGGCCCCCGAGGCAGCTCCGGCGGGAGCCGCGGGAGTGGGCGCCGCTCCCCAGCCCCGGGGCGGCAAGGGCCGACGCCGCAAGCACTGAGGCGTACGGGTGTGCGGGCGCCCGTACGAGTTCCCACGACCGGAGCCCGCCCGTCACCCGCAGCGCCGCACCACCGCGTTGCCGCACCACCGCAGTGCTGACCACCGCAGTGCTGACCACCGCAGTGCTGACCACGGCGCCGTTGCATCAGCGCACCCCGCGCCGTCGCGCCGCAGGTATCACCCGAACCACTCCTTCGCCCGTATCACCCGCATCACATGCACCGCCCCGCCCGAGAAGAAGCGTTCCTGCTCAGGCCCACCCCGCGGCGAAGCCGGCCGCCGCCCTCGCCGCCGTCACCTCAGCCGGCGCTCTGCTCCTCCGCGAGGATCCGGTCCAGCGCCTCATCGAGGTGCGCGTCGAAGTCTGCGAGCGCACCCTCCTGGCCCAGCGGGACCAGCTTGTCGGTCCGGTCGAGGAACGCCACCAACGGGGCCGTCGAGGATCGGAACACCGCCTGGTCGCCGCCCACCTGAAGCCTGATCAGCACTTCCCCGAACGCGTCGGGATCCACGGGCGAGACCCGCACATCCCCCTCACCACACGGCCTGCCCACCCCGTCGATGAGCAGCTCGCGCCCGAAGGCCCAGGTCACCGGGGCATCACCGGGCAGATGAAAGGTGAGCCGTACGGCATAGGGATCGCACGACTCATAGCCCAGCTCCACCGGGATGCGGAACGAGAGCTCCTCGGACACGAGGAAGCTCATCATGACCTCTGCCTGCACTGCCTGCACGGACTCGCGCATCGCCTACCCCGTCACTTGCCGTTGATGGCCGGGAATCAACCCCTGATACTGCAGGCATCTTGCTGAACGTACATGGCAGATCACAAGGAGTAAGTTTTCAGATACTGATAGAGAGTGCGAGGGCCCCCAGCATCCGTCCGATCTCGCTCTGCAGCTCGCGCGCCGCCGGGAGCAGCCGGTCGACCTGATGGGCGGGCAGGGAGATGGCCATCGTCGCGACCGTGGCGCCCACGGTGATCGGGATCGCGGCGCAGACCGTGCCCAGTGCGTATTCCTGCCGCTCCACGAGCGGTTCCATGCGCCGCGTCCGCTCCAGGCGTCGCAGCAGGAGGCTGTCGTCACGCACGGTGTAGGGGGTGATCGCCTCCACCGGGTAGCGGTCCAGGTGGTCGCGGCGGGTCTCCTCGTCCAGCTGGGAGAGCAGGCACTGGCCGATGGCGTGCGCGTGCCCGGTCTCACGGAAGTCCGCCCATTCCTCGACCGCCGGATTGCCCGGGGTGTCGGAGACGCACATGATCTCGATCTCGCCCTCGCGGTACCGGGCGTAGTACACGGGGGCACCGATCGAATCCCGCCATTCGGCGAGGATGTCGGCGACCGTGCTGCGACGTTTCTGCGCCGCGCCGCTGCTCCCCAGCCGCTCGGCCGCCTCACCAAGGAAGAACAGGCCTTTGTCCCGGCGCAGATAGCCCTCGTGTACCAGGGTGCGCAGCAGGTGGTAGGCCGTGGGGAGGGCGAGTCCGGTCTCGCGGGCCAGTTGCTTGGCCGGAGACCCGTTCTCGTGCCCGGCGACGGTCTCCAGCAGACGCATCGCGCGCTGGACGGAGCCGATGAGCGTCGCCGCGGGGTGCGGGGGTTCGGGAGGGGCCGTGCCCGGCGGGCGCTGGAGCGGAGGCGCCGGGGAACGCGGCCGACCGGGCGGTGCTTGGGATTCCAGGGCGGCGGTGTCAACCAGGGGCAAGGGGGCACTCCCGGGGCGCGAGGGGGCGGTCCGTGCGGGGGAACACGGGAGGGGGTGTACGCCGCTCGCGGGATCGTCCCCGCGTCGGGTTCCGGACTCTAACCGTCCGCGACCGCCCGCGACCGGGCGCTCCGGAAAACTTCCCCCGGCCGAGGGAACCGGCGCTTCCTGTTACCGGTCATCGGCCCCCGCACCGCTCACCAGTCGCTGCGCGAGGAGGATCCCGCCATGAACTTCCGTACGACGTAGATCAGTCCGCCGACCAGTGCCACGAAGATCAGCACCTTGAACAGCAGCCAGATCACGAAGCCGACCACACTGGCTATCAGGCTGCCGAACACGACCAGAGCGATGACCGGCACCGCCACCCACTTCACCCACCACGGCAGTCCCGCGAAGATCTCTCGCATCGTTCTCGTCCTTGTCCTCGTCCGTCCGGAACTCCTGAAGGTCCGGATGCTTTTGGTGTCCTGCCGTCGATGCTAGGTCCACAAGGGGTGCCGGCGGGGGCCCCGCACCCCTTGTCCTCCCCTGACCGATCCCCTAGGGAACCCGGGGTGGCGGGGTCACGCCTCGGGTGGAGAGAAGATCACCATCACCCGGAGGTCCTCGCTGATGTGATGGAACTTGTGGGCGACCCCGGCCGGGACGTACACCACGCTGCCGCGCGCCACCTGAGTGGTCTCCATGCCGACGGTGATGGAGGCGCGTCCGCTCACGACGAAGTAGACCTCGTCCTGGTTGTGCGGATTCTGTGGATCATGTTCTCCGGCATCGAGCGCGTACAGTCCGACCGACATGTTCCGCTCCCGTAGGAACTGCAGGTAGGCGCCGTCATTGGCGGCTCGCTCCGCCTCCAGTTCGTCCAACCGGAATGCCTTCATCTTCTTGGTCCGCCTTCGCCCTGTTCTCGTTGCCGATCTCTCTGCCACGATCTGACACATGAAGAATTTCGTAGTCAAGACGATCGCCAACGCAGGTGCCCTGGCGGTCGCCGTCTGGCTGCTCGACAAGATCACTCTGACCGGTGACAGCACGGGCAAGAAGGTCGGCACCCTCATAGTCGTCGCGTTGCTCTTCGGCCTGGTGAACTTCCTGGTCAAGCCGATCGTGAAGGTACTGACCTTCCCGTTGTTCATCCTCACGCTCGGTCTGATCACCCTGGTGGTCAACGCCCTGATGCTCATGCTCACCTCGTGGCTGGCCGACAAGTTCGATGTGAGCTTCCACGTCGAAGGCTTCTGGACCGCGGTCCTGGGCGGCCTGATCATCTCCGTCGTCTCCTGGGCGCTCAACGTCGTCCTGCCCGACGGGGACTGAGTCCGCCATGACCTACCGCGTCTGCTTCGTCTGCACCGGCAACATCTGCCGCTCGCCGATGGCCGAGTCGGTCTTCCGCGCGCGCGTGGAGGAGGCCGGACTCGAGGGACGGGTCGAGGTCGACAGCGCCGGCACGGGCGACTGGCACGCGGGCGAGGGCGCCGATCCGCGCACCCTCTCCGTGCTCGAGGAGAACGGTTACTCCCTCGACCACACGGCCCGGGTGTTCGAGCCGTCGTGGTTCGCCCGGCTCGACCTCGTGATCGCCCTGGACAGCGGGCATCTCAAGGCCCTGCGCCGCCTCGCACCCACCAAGGAGGACGCCCGCAAGGTGCGCCTGCTGCGTTCGTACGCCCACCCTTCGACGAGTGCTTCGCACTCCCCTTCCGATCCGGCCCAGGACGACCTGGACGTCCCGGACCCCTATTACGGGGGCCGCAGCGGCTTCACGGAGTGCCTGGAGATGGTCGAGGAGGCGAGCACCGGCCTGCTCGCCGCGGTCCGCGAGGACCTGGAAGGACGGGTGACATGAGCGACCCCGCGACTGCCGGACGGCCCCATGGCGACTCCGGTGAGGGCACGCGCGCGGTGCGCGCCGGACTGCCCGAGCCGGTGAAGTACGAACCGACCCTCCCGGGCCCGGTGTTCGCCGCCCACTACCACCTGCCGGGCGAGCCCACGGGTCCGTACACCTACGGCCGCGACGACAACCCGACCTGGACCCTCCTGGAGCGCGCCATCGGCGAGCTGGAGGCACCGGGGCAGGACGGCGTCGAGACACTCGCGTTCGCCTCCGGCATGGCCGCGATCTCGTCCGTGCTCTTCTCCCAGCTGCGCAGCGGTGACATCGCCGTCCTGCCCGACGACGGCTATCAGGCGCTGCCCCTGGTCCGTGCGCAGTTGGAGGCGTACGGCATCGAGGTGCGGACCGCGCCGACCGGCGGCGACGCCCAACTCGGCGTCCTGGACGGCGCCCGGCTGCTGTGGATCGAGTCGCCGTCGAACCCCGGGCTCGACGTGTGCGACATCCGGCGGCTCGTCGAGGCGGCACACGCGCGTGGCGCTCTGGTGGCCGTCGACAACACCCTCGCGACCCCGCTGGGACAGCGACCGCTGGAGCTCGGCGCCGACTTCTCGGTGGCCAGCGGTACCAAGCAGCTCACCGGACACGGCGACGTCCTCCTGGGCTACGTCACCGGACGGGCCGGCGAGGCGATGACCGCCGTACGGCGCTGGCGGAAGATCGCCGGGGCGATTCCCGGGCCCATGGAGGCCTGGCTGGCCCATCGCTCGATCGCCACGCTGCACCTGCGCGTCGACCGGCAGGCCGCCAGTGCCCTGGCCGTCGCCCAGGCGCTGCGGGGGAGGCCCGAGGTGACCGGGCTGCGGTATCCGGGGCTGCCCGACGACCCGTCCCACAAGGTCGCCGAGCGGCAGATGCGGCGCTACGGCTGCGTGGTCTCCTTCGTGCTGCCCACGCGTGCGCGTGCCGAGCGTTTCCTCGGCGCCCTGCGGCTCGTGGACGACGCGACGAGCTTCGGCGGGGTGCGCTCCACCGCCGAGCGCCGGGGACGCTGGGGCGGTGACGCCGTCCCCGAGGGCTTCATCCGGCTGTCGGTCGGTGCCGAGGACCCCGAGGACCTGGTGGCCGATGTGCTGCGTGCGCTGCGGGAGTCGGCGCGGTGACCGCCTTACGGACGCCCGGACGGCGTCCCACCACGCATGACGGACGGTCCGAGCCTCCCCCCTCGTGGCTCGGACCGTCCTCGGTTCCGTGCACGAAGAACCGCGCGAACAAGGCTAGTTGACTCTGTGTCAGTGTCCAATCACAGTAGCGACAGGGACCTATCGACATATTTATGGTTGGGCCTGCCCCACAGCCGGGAGAGAGGCCGGGGAAAGGGGAGAACGCTTCATGGATCTGGCCTTGCTGCGCACGTTCGTGACCGTGCACCGGTCCGGCTCCTTCACTCGCGCCGCCGCCCTGCTGGGTCTGTCCCAGCCGGCCGTCACCTCCCAGATCCGCACGCTGGAACGGCAGCTGGGCCGCCCCCTGTTCCTGCGCCAGGCCCGCGGAGTCACCCCGACGACCATCGGGGACGAACTCGCGCACAAGGCCGCACCACATCTCGACGCCCTGGTCGAGATCGCCGAGACCGGTGTCGACGACGAGGCCGCGCTGGGGTCCCTGCACCTCGCCGGTCCCCCCGAGTTCACCGCCGAACGCGCCCTTCCCGCCCTCACCGGGCTGACCGGGGACGAAGGTCAGGGGCTCGCCCTGCGCGTCTCCTTCGGCAACACCGACGAAGTCCTGGAGGGGCTGGCGGCCGGCCACCACGACCTCGCCATCAGCACGGCCCGCCCACGCGGCGCCCTGCTCACGGCCACCCCACTGTGCGACGAGGAGCACGTCCTGGTCGCCGCCCCGCAGTGGGCGGAGCGGATCGACGCCGGGAAGCTGCGCCGCCGGGGCGCATCCGCGCTGGAGAAGCTCCCGGTCGTCGAGGTGCACGAGTCACTGCCCCTCGTCTCCCGCTACTGGGCGTCCGTCTTCGACTCCCGCCCCGCCGCCTCCGGCACGGTCATCGTCCCCGATCTGCGCGCGGTCCTCGCCTGTGCGATAGCGGGTGCCGGGCTCGCGGTCCTGCCCCGCTATCTGTGTGCGGCCGCCCTGGAGCAGGGGGACGTCGTCGCGCCGCACGAGCCGACCGTGCCACCGCTGCGGACATACGTCCTGGTGGTGCGGACCGGCACGCTGGCGATGCCGCATGTCGCGCGCGCCCACGAATGGCTGCTGGGGGCAGCCGCCGAGTGGTGCTGAACGGGCGCGGCGCATTGTTCACGGGGTGGACTCGGCCGGTGACGTTTCGCGATGTTTCACGTGGAACATGCGGGGCCACATTTCTCCCATGACCGTTCGACCCGTGGTCAAGCGCACCGCCCGTGCCGTCCTGCTGGACGGCGACTACCTGATCCTGATCAAACGCACCAAGCCCGGTGTGGATCCCTACTGGGTCACGCCCGGTGGCGGGGTCGAGCCGGATGACGCGACCGTCGTGCACGCCCTGCACCGCGAGGTGCACGAAGAACTCGGCGCGAAGATCACCGACGTGGTCCCCTGCTTCGTCGACACCGTCGAGCACATCGGCGACGACGGCGGTGCGACCGGCGTGAAGGTGCAGCATTTCTTCGTGTGCCAGTTGGAGTCCATGGACCCGGCCCTGCGGCACGGCCCCGAGATCGACGAGCCCGCCGGCGAGTACGAGATCGTCAGAGTGCCCTTCACACGGGTCGGCATCGCCTCGGTCCATCTCGTGCCGCTGTCCCTGCGGCACTACCTCGACGGCAACATCGAGGGCGTACGGGCCCTGCACGCGCCCGATCTGGAATGAGTTCGCCCGATATCAGCCGAGTCCCGCGAGGCCCCGGCCCGGGGTGAGCCGCCGACCGCCGGGGCGGCTTCCGCTCAGCTTCCGGCGGCGACGAGTTCCTCGACCGAGTCATGGCGTATCCGCTCGGCGGGGATGCCTACGCCACGCAGGGCGTCCACTCCCTTGCGGATCATGCCGGGCGGGCCGGAGACATAGGCGTCGTACTCGGTCCAGGGGCCGAAGGTCCGTATGGCATCGGGCAGCTGGAGCAGGCCGTTGCGGTCGACCACCGGGTGGACGTCCAGCCACGCGTGCGCCTGCTTGAGCCGGAGCATGGTGTCGATGTCATACAGGTCCCGGTCGCTGCGGGCGCCGTAGAACACCTCGACCTGGCGGCGCATGCCGTGCTCGGCGACGTCCTCGACCAGAGCCTTGATGGGGGCTATGCCGGTGCCGCCGCCCAGGCACAACAGCCCGCTGTTCCGGGTGTGGTCGACCGTCATCGTGCCGGCGGGCGGTCCGAGCCGTACGACGTCACCGGGACGGGCGCGGTGCACCAGGGCGTTGGAGACCCAGCCCGCCGGAATGGCCTTCACATGGAACGTCAGCAGCCCGTCGGAGCGCGGTGCCGAGGCGAAGGAGTAGTGCCGCCAGATCCTCGGCCACCACGGCGTCTCGAGGCTCGCGTACTGCCCGGCGAGGAACGGGTAGGGCTGGTCGGGGCGGAGCGTGAGGACGGCGACATCCGGAGTGCGCAGGTCGTGGGCGACGACCTCCGCGTGCCACCAGGCGGGGGCACGCAGTTCGTCGGCGGCGGCTGCGTCGATCATGACCTGGGAGATCGTGGTGTACGCCCGGACCCAGGCGGCCTCCGTCTCGCTGTCCCACACGGCGTCGGCGTACTTGCTCAACGCGCCGATGAGGCACTCCCCGACGGCCGGGTAGTGCTCGGCCCGGGTTCCGTACTTGCGGTGCCCGCGGCCGAGGTTCTGCAGGTACTCGACGAGAACCGGGGTGTTGTCGATGTGCTCGGCGGCGGTGAGCAGCGCCTTGAGCAGCCGGTCCCGCTGCGCGTCCATCGCGGGCGGGAAGAGCGGGCGCAGGTGCGGGTGGCGCACGAAGAGCATGGCGTAGAAGTACGACGTGACCTTGTCGGCCACCGACGCCACCTCGGCCATGGTCCGACGGATGAGAACAGCGTCCGGAGAAGCGTCCTGGGCGGGGGCGGGGGCAGGGCGCTGGGCGGGGACGACGGGATCGGCGGGCGGGTGCTGCGGTTCCCGGGCCGTGGGGCGGTCGGCGGGTCCAGGGGTCTGCGCGGACCCGCGCACCGCGGTGGCCGCATGCCGCTGCGCAGGCTGGTGGGCCTCGCCTGCCGTGGGCGGCTGCATGGGCCGTTGGAGTCCGGTGGCCGTGGGCTGCTGCATGGACGCGGCCGAGGCGCTCGTTCCGGAGGCGGGCGGGACGTTCGTCCGAGACATCGCGGGCGCTTGAGCCCGGAGGGGTATTCGGGGCTCGGCGGGGTGCTGGGGCTCGTCCGGCACGGGAGGCTGTCCGGTTGCCGGTTCGGCCGTCGCAGGCGCTGTCATCGGGCTGTACGGGCTCGCAGGGGCCTCTTCCGTGCCCTGTCCCGGCGCCGCGGCACTGCTCGGGCGGGAAGCTCCGCCGGCCGCAGCCGTGCCCCTTCCCACCGGGCGCAACGCGGCCAGGCGGCGGCCGTCCGATGTTCCCTGCTCGCCCCCGGCAGCCGGCTCCGGCTGTTTGCGCGGCGTGAACCAGCCGTCCCCTCCGCCGGACGTGCCGTTGTCGGCCGACTTGGTGGTCGGAGCGTCCATGGTGTGCCTCGCCTCGAACATCTTTCGGTCGGTCTGCGCACTTCCCGGCTCGGAAGGTGCCTGCTACCCCGCAGACGGCTTGCTTTTTGGTTCGGTTCCGCGCCGCCGATCCCCCGGCCACGCAACCGGAAATGCGGGTCTTCGGTCCCTCCGTCCCGTCGGGCTGCGTCGCCCTGTTCCCGGTCCGCACCGATTGTCTACGCCCCGGAGCGAACCGGAGTCGACCATACCGGCCGCCGCTGACCGCACAAGTCCCGGCTTCCCCTATCGCGACGCGGCCGAGGTCCGAAGCGCGGAATAGCCTCAACTACTGCGGTTGGCACACCAATTCGTAGGCATCCCATAGATCCTTCCCCGTGTAGGAATGGGTCGCGACGCTCACCAGCCGATGGTCCGCGTTGACCGCCACGGAGACCGGAACGGCTCCGAACAGGTCTTTGTCGGAGCCCGAATCGCCGTAGGCCACGCAATCGTCCCGGGTCAGACCGAACTCCGCGCACAGCCTGTCGGCGATCACCACCTTCGCCGCGGCATTGAGAACTCCCCCCGGATCCACGGGCTCGGTGAAAGGGATCGCGGGAAAACGGGACCCATGAGCCGCGTGAGCGCCCCAGCCCGTGAGCTTCTCCACGAAGAAGGAGGGTGACAGCGAGACAACCGCGCAGTACTCCCCCCTGCTTCTGATCTCCGCCCAGACCTCACGAATACGTGCCAGCCAGGGAGCGGCCTCGAACGCCGCAGCCACATGCTCCTCGGTGAGCCGGGTCCACAGCGCATGCACCTGTGCCGCGTACTCCGGCGGCCCGATCAGCCCCGAGGAGACCGCCCTCTCGAGCGCCATTGTCTCGGACACCAGGCCGAGTTGGCGTGAGATCTCCAACGGCGCGGTCGTCCCGTGCAGCAGCGTGCCGTCGAGGTCGAAGAGATGAAGTCTCGCCATAGGGCCGAGGCTAACGGGAAGTCCTGTCAGCTCCCTGACGGGACTTCCCGGCGCTCTCCGTGCGCCGCTGTTTCACGTGAAACAGCGGCCCTGTCATTGGTCATGACATGGCCAAAAGCACGCGCGTCCCCTGGGAAACCGGTGGACGTCGAGGACACCGGTCGGTCAGCCTGACCCGCGTGCCGACTCCTTCCCCCGCAGCTCTCCCCATCCGTCGTCTGACGCACCGCGATCTCGTCGCCTGTGCGGACTTGTCCGAGGACCGGGGGTGGCCACGCGAGGAACACAAGTGGAGCCTCCTCCTCTCCGCCGGCAAGGGATACGGCATCGACGCCCCCGAGGGAGGTCTGGTCAGCGCCTGTGTCGCCACCGAATACGGCCCCCACGACCGCCCGGCGCTCGGCGCCATCGGGATGATGCTGGTCGCCGAGCGCTACGCCCGGCAGGGCATCGGCCGTCGGCTGATGCGCCACGTCGTCTCCGTGATGGGCCCGACTCCGCTGACGCTGCACGCGACTCCGAACGGCAGGCCGCTGTACGAGGAGCTCGGCTTCAAGGCGACGGGACGGGCCGAGATGGTCCGCGGACGCTTCGACCCGGGTGCTGTCCGCGCCGGGGGGCTGTCTTCGGGGATCGTCACCCGGGCGGCCACGGCCGAGGACCTCACCGCGATCCTCCGGCTCGACGAGGAGGTGTTCGGCGTCGACCGTACCCATGTCATCACCCGGCTGCCCGCCTTCGCCGACCAGCTGCGGATCGCCGAGGACAACGGCCGGATCGTCGGATTCGCCGCTGCCTGGCCCAACATGGACACCCAGGTCGTGGGCCCGCTGATCGCCCGGGACACGGAGACCGCGAAGGAACTGCTGGCCTCCCTCGCCGCCCGCACCGACCGGCCGCTGCGGACCGACATCGACGTACGGCACGAGGAACTGCTGGCGTGGGTGAAGGAGCGGGGCCTGGCGCCCATCGCCTTCAATACCGTCATGACGTACGGGATCGCGGACCTGCCGGGCGACTGGAGCCGCCGCTTCGCACCGCTGACGGTGGCGGCCGGCTGAACCTGCCGCCGGCCGGCCCGCCTGCACGACCCGGATCACTCAGTGGCGGACCACCGGCATGCGCTCAGCGGGAGTTCCACCCGCGACAGTGGAGCCGGTGACGGTGGAGCCAGTGACAGTGGAGCCGGAGACGGTGGCGACACCGGCACGGCGTTCCATCGCAGCCGAGACGAGCGCGAGGACCAGGGCAGCCGCGGCGAGTGCGGCTCCGACCCAGTTCGGGGCGGTGTAGCCGAAGCCGGCGGCGATGACGAGCCCGCCGAGCCAGGCGGACAGCGCGTTGCCGAGGTTGAAGGCACCGATGTTCACCGCCGAGGCCAGCGTCGGGGCGTCGTGCGCCTGGTCGAGGACGCGCTTCTGGAGCGGCGGGACGGTGGCGAAGCCCAGGGCGCCGATCAGGGCGATCGTGAGGGCCGCGAGGACCTTGTTGTGGGCGGTGAGCGTGAAGAGCGCCAGAACGACCGCCAGGGCACCCAGGGAGACGTACAGCATCGGCATCAGGGCGCGGTCGGCGTACCTGCCGCCGACCAGGTTGCCGCCGACCATGCCGAGCCCGAACAGGACCAGCAGCCAGGTGACGGAGCCGTCCGCGAAGCCGGTGACGTGGGTCGTCATCGGCGCGATGTACGTGATGGCCGCGAAGACCCCGCCGAAGCCGAGGACGGTCATCGCCATGGCGAGCAGGACCTGGGCGTTCTTGAAGGCGGCCAGTTCGTGGCGCAGGTGCACGCCCTCGGGCCGCGGCATCTCGGGTACCAGCCCGGCGATGCCGGCCAGGCCCACGACACCGAGGGCGGCGACGACGGCGAAGGTGACGCGCCAGCCGAGATGTTGTCCGACGAGGGTGCCCAGGGGGACACCTACGACGTTGGCGACGGTCAGTCCGGTGAACATCATGGAGATGGCGCCGGCCTTGCGGTCCGGGGCGACCAGGTCGGCCGCGACGACCGAGCCGATACCGAAGAACGCGCCGTGCGCGAGCGAGGCGACCACGCGGCCGATCAGCATCACGGCGAAGGCCGGGGCGACGGCCGAGAGCAGATTGCCGACAACGAACAGGCACATCAGCAGCATCAGCATTCGCTTGCGGGAGACCTTGGCGCCGAGGACGGTCATCAGCGGGGCGCCGAGCAGCACTCCGAGCGCGTATCCGGTCACCAGGAGGCCGGCCGTCGGGATGGAGACCCCGAAGTCGCCCGCGACCTCGGGCAGCAGGCCCATGATCACGAATTCGGTCGTTCCGATGCCGAAGGCCCCGATCGCGAGGGCCAGAAGCGCGAGAGGCATGAAGTCGTACCTTCCAGAAGATTGCAGATGCGCTTTACGAGCTCACACAATAGTTGCAGACGCGGGTTATATGCAATCGCAGGCAATTGCGATGCTGCTCTATCCTTGGCGCCAACCGCTCCGGGACCGAGGAGAAGGACCATGACCGCGACGGACCCCGCACTCACCGCGCTCTCTCAGAGCTGGTGCGCCCTCTCCCTGCTGCACGGGCGGATCGAGGCCCATATCGAGCGAGCGCTCCAGAGCCGGCACGACCTGAGCGTGCGCGAGTACTCCCTGCTCGACGTGCTCAGCCGGCAGCACGAGGGTGACGGGGGCCATCTGCAGATGAAGCAGGTGGCGGACGCGGTCGTCCTCAGCCAGAGCGCCACCACCCGGCTGGTAACCCGTCTCGAGGACCGCGGCCTCCTCGAGCGCTACCTCTGCCCCACCGACCGACGAGGCATCTACACCAACGTCACCGACGCCGGCCTCAAGCTGCTCGACGAGGCCCGGCCGACCAACGACACTGCTCTGCGCGAGGCCCTCGACGAGGCCGCCAGGAACCCGGAACTGGCCCCTCTGGTACAGGTCGTGGAGTCATTCAAGGCACCCGCCGCCGCTTAGGGTGCCGCCATGGGAGATCTCGAAATCCGGGCCGCCGTCGCCGAGGACGTCCCCGCGATCGTGGCCATGCTCGCGGATGACCCCCTGGGCGCACAGCGCGAGTCGCCGGGCGACCTCACCCCGTATCTGGCCGCACTGGAGCGTCTCCAGGCCGATCCGAACCAGCGTCTCGTCGTCGCCGTCCGGGAGGGCCGCGTCGTGGGCACACTGCAACTGACGATCGTCCACGGACTGTGCCGTCGCGGGGCGACCCGGTCCATCATCGAGGGCGTCCGTGTGCATGCCGACGAGCGCGGCAGCGGCCTGGGCACACGATTCATCGAGTGGGCGATCGAGGAGTCCCGGCGGGCGGACTGCCAACTGGTACAGCTGACGTCCGACAAGGCCCGGACGGACGCCCACCGCTTCTACGAGCGACTGGGCTTCGAGGCCTCGCACGAGGGCTTCAAGCTCCAGCTCTGAACGCGGGTGCGCTCTGTTTCACGTGAAACAGAGCGCACCTCGAAGCCGTCAACCGATCCCGCGCCATCCCTCCGGGTCGATGCCACCGGGCACAGCAGCCCCCTCCTCGTACGGCTGACGCGTGAACACGAAGGACCCGAGGTCCAGGTGGTCCACGGTTCCGTCCGGCCGTCTTACGGCCTTCAGGAGCTCTCCGGCGAAGTACCCCTCCAGCCCCGTCCAGGTGCCGTCCCCGTTCGCGCGGAACCGTGAGTACCGACCGCCGCCGGCGAGGGACCCCAGAGAGACGAACCCGTCGGTCGTCACCCGCAGGACAGAGGCACTGGTCCCCCAGTACCACGGGCCCGCGAGTTCCACCACGGAAGGATCCGCCTCCCGCAGCGGTCGCCAGGGCTCGGGAATCCGTGGCTCGGCCTCCGCGACGATGCGTACGAGATCGGCGGCCACCCGGAAAGTCGGTGGGCCGGAGGTGCAGTTGGCGAGCACCACGGCGGCGACATCGTCCTCAAGGCCGACGAGAAGGGCCGCCACAAAGCCCGGCACCGATCCGGAGTGGCCCACGAGCAGCCGGCCGCCCTGGTGGAGGATCTGCATACCGAGCCCGTACGTGGCGCCGTCCGCGAGGTCGGCGGCCTCGGCCGGGGACGTCGGTGTCCCCATCTCCCGCAGGGTCTCCGCGCTCAGCACCCGGTCATCGCCTCGCATCAGGAAGGCGGCGAACCGCGCGAGGTCCCCGGTGGTGGACCAGAGCTGGCCGGCGGGGGCCAACCGCCCGTACTCCTCGGTGGGTTCGGGCTGCATGACGTCGGCCCAGGGATGCACCGCCCAGCCACCCGCCGCGGGGGCCTGCGGTCGGACGCTCGTGCGATCCAGCCCCAGAGGTTCGAGTACTTCACGTCGGAGTGCCTCCTCCCAGGACACACCGCGCAGCTCTTCGACGAGTGCGCCCAGAAGGGCGTATCCGGGGTTGGAGTAGTGATGACGGCGGCCTGCCGGATGCGGAACCGCCTGGTCACCGAGGACGTCGGCGAGTTCGGGCCGCAGCGAGCCCGGTGTCCGCTCCCACCAGGGACCGGGTGTCTCGGCCGCCAACCCGCCGGTGTGGGCGAGCAGTTGGGCGATGGTGATCTCCCCCGCGCCGGTGCCGGGCAGGTGCTTCTCCAGCGGATCCCCGAGGTCGAGCGCTCCCTCGTCACGCAGCCGCAGTACGAGAACGGCGGTGAAGGTCTTGGTGATCGACCCGATCCGGTACTGGACGTTCTCGTCCGGCGCGTGCCCGTCGACCGAGGTCCGCGCCCCGTGCCAGACGACCCGCCCGTCCCGCACGACGGCGGCGACCAGCGACGGGGCCCGCCCTTCGGACTGGGCCACGGCGATCCGGTGCAGCAGCGTGCGCCGGGTGCCCGGGAGCAGGTCTTCCTGAGGTGATGTCATGCGCCCAGTCCAGCCGACCACGCAGCCGGCGTCGACTTCATTTCACCGAGGACTGTAGGGTCTCGCCGCTCGTGACCTGTCGATCTTGCGTGACCTGGGCGTTCTTGGCTGTCCGGCGAGCCGAGATCGCGCACCGATGAGTTTTCCGCGCCGCGCTGGTCTATACGCCGGACGCCCACGAACGGAAGGCTGAGCCATGCGGAAACTGATCTACGGCATGAACCTGACCCTGGACGGCTACATCGCCGCGCCGGGCGACGACATCGGCTGGAGCGGACCGCCGAGCGACGAGCTGTTCCAGTGGTGGCTCGACCACGAGCAGGCGAGTGGCCTGTCGCTGTATGGGCGCAAGCTGTGGGAGGCGATGAGCTCCTACTGGCCGACCGGCGACCAGCAGCCCGACGTCACCCCGGCGGAGATCGAGTTCGCGCGGAACTGGCGGGACACGCCGAAGGTGGTGTTCTCCTCGACGATCGACAAGGTCGACTGGAACACCCGCCTGGTCACCGGCGACGCGATCGCCGAGATCACCCGGCTCAAGGCCGAGGACGGCGGCCCAATGAACATCGGCGGCGCAACGCTCGCCGGGGCGGCCATGCGCGCCGGGCTGATCGACGAGTACGCGATCGCCGCCCATCCGGTCCTGGTGGGCAGCGGCACGCCGTTCTTCACCGCGCTGGACAGCTGGGTGAACCTGAACCTGGTGGAGACGCGGACGTTTCCGGGCGGCGTGGTCCTGACCAGGTACGAGACGAGGCGCTGAGCAGCAGCACCCACGCGCTGGTCTCACGGTGATGCCGTATACGACGTCGGTACGACACGGCCCGTGAGATTACGGCATCGGCCGCGAGACCCTGCAGGACGCGGGATCAGGTCTGCGCCATGTCCACGAAGCGGGAGTAGTGGCCCTGGAAGGCGACCGTGATCGTGGCCGTCGGGCCGTTACGGTGCTTGCCGACGATGATGTCGGCCTCGCCGGCCCGCGGCGACTCCTTCTCGTACGCGTCCTCACGGTGCAGCAGGATCACCATGTCGGCGTCCTGCTCGATGGAACCGGACTCACGCAGGTCGGACACCATCGGCTTCTTGTCGGTGCGCTGTTCCGGGCCACGGTTGAGCTGGGAGAGCGCGATCACCGGCACCTCCAGCTCCTTGGCGAGCAGCTTGAGGTTTCGGGACATGTCCGACACCTCCTGCTGGCGACTCTCGGAGCGCTTGGAGCCACCGGCCTGCATCAGCTGCAGATAGTCGATGATGACGAGCTTGATGTCGTTGCGCTGCTTCAGCCGGCGGCACTTCGCGCGGATCTCCATCATCGACAGGTTCGGGGAGTCGTCGATGAAGAGGGGTGCCGAGGACACCTCGGGCATCCGGCGGGCCAGGCGAGTCCAGTCCTCGTCGGTCATGGTGCCGGAACGCATGTGGTGCAGGGCCACGCGGGCCTCGGCGGACAGCAGACGCATCGCGATCTCGTTGCGTCCCATTTCGAGGGAGAAGATGACGCTCGGCAGATTGTGCTTGATCGAAGCGGCCCGGGCGAAGTCCAGCGCGAGGGTGGACTTGCCCATGGCGGGACGGGCCGCGATGACGATCATCTGGCCGGGGTGCAGACCGTTGGTGAGCGAGTCGAGGTCCGTGAAGCCGGTGGGTACGCCCGTCATCTCGCCACTGCGCGAGCCGATCGCCTCGATCTCGTCGAGGGCGCCCTCCATGATGTCGCCGAGCGGGAGGTAGTCCTCACTGGTGCGCTGCTCGGTGACCGCGTAGATCTCCGCCTGGGCGCGGTTGACGATCTCGTCGACGTCGTCGTCGCCCGCGTATCCCATCTGCGTGATCCGTGTACCCGCCTCCACCAGGCGGCGCAGCACCGCCCGCTCGTGCACGATCTCCGCGTAGTACTCGGCGTTGGCCGCCGTGGGGACCGTCTGGACGAGGGTGTGCAGATACGATGCGCCGCCGACCTTGTTGATCTCGCCGCGCTTGGTGAGCTCGGCGGCGATCGTGATGGGGTCGGCCGGCTCACCCTTGGCGTAGATGTCGAGGATCGCCTGGTAGATCGTCTCGTGCGCGGGCTTGTAGAAGTCGTGACCCTTGAGGATCTCGACGACGTCGGCGATGGCGTCCTTGGACAGGAGCATGCCACCGAGGACGGACTGCTCGGCGTCGAGATCCTGCGGCGGTACCCGCTCGAAGGCGGTGCCGCCCTCCCACTCACCGCTTTCCCGGCCCCGGTCGTGCTGCTCGTCGCGGCCACGGCCACCCTCACCGCGCCGGCGGGAAGCGGGCAGACGATCACTGGGACCGCTGTCGGCCCACGGGTCGTCCAAGGGCTCGGAAATGCTCAACCGAGCCACCTCCTCCCGTCCGCCGAGCGGACCTCGCCGTGCCCTCAGTTCTACGGCACGACACTGACAATCGAGAGGCCCAACTCCGGTTGTGGCGCGTCGGTTTTGTAAGGGTTTCACCGGCCGACGAACGGAGCGGGCGCCGGACCACGGTAGGCCCGCTGGCACCGTCAGCCAATCTGGTTATCCACAGGCCATGTGGACGACGGCCCGGATGCTGTGGAGAACTCCCCAAAACCTGTGTACGACCCGGTGGACAGCCCTGTGAACAAGCCCTCTTCTTTTCCCATCGAGCGCCTCTGACCTGCGACTTTCCGATCCACGGGCTGTGCAGAAGAAAAACTTTCCCCGTCAGCCCAAGATCTCCTCGAACACAGCGCCAGCCAAGCCTCGACCGAACGAGAGGTAAGGGTCACTTTTGCTTTACATCTCTTACCTGTGGACGATTAGATTGGTGGTCATGACACAGGCTTCCGCGCCCCCCAGGCCCGCCCGGCGACAGCACGACCGAGAGATCGTCACGCTGGCCGTCCCGGCCTTCGGCGCACTCGTCGCCGAGCCCCTCTTCGTCCTGGCCGACAGTGCGATCGTCGGCCATCTCGGCACGGCCCAGCTCGCCGGTCTCGGCATCGCCTCCGCCCTTCTGACCACGGCCGTCAGCGTCTTCGTCTTTCTCGCCTACGCGACCACGGCCGCCGTCGCCCGCAGAGTGGGAGCCGGTGACCTCCCGGCGGCCATCCGGCAGGGCATGGACGGCATCTGGCTCGCCCTGCTGCTCGGCGGCGCCGTCGTCACGGCCGTCGTACCCACCGCTCCGACCCTCGTGGAAGTCTTCGGAGCCTCGGACACCGTCGCCCCGTACGCGACCACCTATCTGCGTATCTCGGTACTCGGTATCCCAGCCATGCTCGTCGTGCTCGCCGCGACGGGCGTGCTGCGAGGTCTCCAGGACACGAGGACGCCCCTGTACGTCGCCGTCGCGGGCTTCGTCGCCAATGGCGCCCTCAACGCCGGTCTCGTCTACGGTGCGGACCTCGGCATCGCCGGCTCCGCCTGGGGCACGGTGATCGCTCAGTGCGGCATGGCCGCGGTCTACCTCGTCGTGGTGGTCCGGGGAGCCCGGCGCCACGGCGCCTCACTGCGCCCCGACACGGCGGGCATCCGGGCCTCCGCCCAAGCCGGCTTGCCCCTGCTGGTCCGTACGCTCTCCCTGAGGGCGATCCTGATGATCGCCACCGCCGTGGCCGCCCGTCTCGGCGACGCCGATATCGCGGCCCATCAGATCGCCCTGTCCCTGTGGAGTCTGCTCGCCTTCGCCCTGGACGCCATCGCCATCGCGGGACAGGCCATCGTCGGCCGCTTTCTCGGTGCGGGTGACACCCAGGGCGCCCGCGAGGTCTGCCGTCGCATGGTGCAGTGGGGGATCGCCGTCGGGCTGGTGCTCGGCCTCCTGGTCATCGTGACCAGATCCGCCTTTCTGCCGCTGTTCACCGACGACGCCGCGGTGAAGAACGCCGCACTGCCCGCCCTGCTCGTGGTGGCGCTGTCCCAGCCGATCGCCGGCATCGTCTTCGTCCTGGACGGAGTGCTGATGGGAGCGGGAGACGGGCCGTACCTGGCCTGGGCCATGGTGATCACCCTCGCGGTCTTCACCCCTGTCGCCCTGCTCGTCACCGCCCTCGACGGAGGTCTCACCGCGCTCTGGGGAGCACTCACGCTGATGATGGCGATACGCCTGCTGACGCTCTGGCTGCGTGCGCGCTCGGGCCGCTGGATCGTCACCGGCGCGACCCGCTGACTGTTTCACGTGAAACAGGCGCCCTGCGGAAGCAGGTGTTTCACGTGAAACATCGCGCGTTCCGCATGGCCTTGCCCGGCGAAGCGCCGTTCCCAGGCATACGAAGGGGGCCGCACCCTCAGGGATGCGGCCCCCTTCGCCGGCTCAAGCGAGCACAGCGATCACGCGGCGATCAGGCCGCGACGACCTCGATGTTGACCTTGGCGGCAACCTCGGGGTGCAGACGCACGAACGTCTCGTGCGCACCCAGGGTCTTGATCGCCGAGCCGAGCTCGATACGGCGCTTGTCGACCTCGGGGCCACCGGCAGCCTTGATCGCGGAAGCGACGTCGGCGGGGGTGACGGAACCGAAGAGCCGACCGGCGTCGCCGGAGCGGACAGCCAGACGGACCCGGACACCCTCGAGCTGGGCCTTCACGGAGTTGGCCTGCTCGATGGTCTGGATCTCGTGGATCTTGCGAGCGCGACGGATCTGCTCGACGTCCTTCTCGCCGCCCTTGGTCCAGCGGATCGCGAACTTCCGCGGGATCAGGTAGTTGCGAGCGTAGCCGTCCTTGACGTCGACGACATCGCCTGCGGCACCGAGGCCGGAGACCTCGTGGGTGAGGATGATCTTCATGTTTCGGTCACCCTCCCTTAGCGCGCGGTGGCGGTGTAGGGCAGCAGCGCCATCTCACGGCTGTTCTTGACGGCCGTGGCGACGTCACGCTGGTGCTGCGTGCAGTTGCCGGTCACGCGGCGGGCACGGATCTTGCCGCGGTCGGAAATGAACTTCCGCAGCATGTTCGTGTCCTTGTAGTCCACGTACGTGACCTTGTCCTTGCAGAAAGCGCAGACCTTCTTCTTAGGCTTGCGCACAGGCGGCTTCGCCATGGTGTTTCTCCTGTGTGATCAAGAAGTTTGGGTACGACCCGCCCTCGACCCCGGTGTCCTGAAGACCCCGGGCTCTAGAAGGGGGGCTCGTCCGAGTAGCCGCCGCCGCTGCCAGCGCCGCCGCCGCCGGAGTTTCCACCCCAACCGCCGCCGCCCGCGTTCTGATTGCCGCCGGCGGGAGCGCCGGTCGCCCAGGGGTCCTCGGCAGGAGCGCTGCCGCCCTGCTGACCGCCACCGGGGCCGCCGCCCCAGCCGCCGCCACCCTGGGCGCCACCGCCACCGCCGCCGTAACCGCCCTGGCCACCGCGTCCGCCGCCGCCGCTGGTCTTGGTGACCTTGGCGGTGGCGCTGCGCAGGCTGGGGCCGACTTCCTCGACGTCCAGTTCGTAGACCGTGCGCTTGACACCCTCACGGTCCTCGTAGGACCGCTGCTTCAGCCGGCCCTGCACCATGACGCGCATGCCTCGCTGAAGCGACTCGGCGACGTTCTCCGCCGCCTGACGCCAGACCGAGCAGGTGAGGAAGAGGCTCTCGCCGTCCTTCCACTCGTTCGTCTGGCGGTCGAAGGTGCGGGGGGTGGACGCGACACGGAACTTCGCGACCGCCGCACCCGAGGGGGTGAAGCGCAGCTCGGGGTCATCGACAAGGTTGCCGACGACCGTGATGACGGTCTCGCCTGCCATTGGGGGAACCTCTCGGCGGGTTTGCTGCTGCTGGCTGCTTGTGCTGCTACTCAGAATCCCGAGATCGGCTGAGCGAGGCTCAGTGGGTCTCGGGACGGAGGACCTTGGTCCGGAGGACCGACTCGTTCAGGTTCATCTGGCGGTCGAGCTCCTTGACGACCGCAGGCTCGGCCTGCAGGTCGATGACCGAGTAGATGCCCTCGGGCTTCTTCTTGATCTCGTACGAGAGACGACGACGGCCCCAGGTGTCGACCTTCTCGACCTTGCCGTTGCCCTCACGGACGACGGAGAGGAAGTTCTCGATCAGGGGGGCGACAGCGCGCTCCTCCAGATCGGGGTCGAGGATGACCATCACCTCGTAGTGACGCATGTGGAACCCACCTCCTTTGGACTCAACGGCCACGGTCGTTCCGTGGCAGGAGGGTTGTGATGCGTGCGCAACGGTATCCGCCGCCACTGACAATCGGGGGTGGCCTTGCGACTTCCCCGTGCTGACCTGGGCGGAGTTCCTGGCTGTGCCTGGGCAGACACCGGTGCAGAGGGTACAGAGTACCCGCACAGCGGCTTCCGGTTGAAATCCGGCCGCGCGGGCAGCCAATCTGTACACATCGGGTGTGTATGGCGCTACGATGCGCCGCCTTCCGCAGGAGGTGCCACATGGCACAGGCATTGCGACCCAACACCGCCGGATCCCTGTTCGCCACCGACGAAAAGACCCATCCCCTCCAGGACACGCTGCTCGCGGTGACCCTGGTGCTGGGGATCACGTCCTTCGTCACGGCGATGTTCGACAGCCTGCATCTGCTCAGCTCCTGGACCGGCCTGGTGGGGATCCTGACCGGCGCGTACGGACAGTGGATCTCCGAGACCACCCGTGAGCGCTTCGGTCTGATCCTGGGCCTCGGTGCCTCGGGCGTCGGCTTCTTCCTCGGCATGGCGCACGGCGGCCTCTTCGGCGGGCTCTGGTAGACGGCTCGCCGCACCAACGGAACCACCCTCACCGAAGGGCGCGTAGAACACCTACGAACCCTGCCGTACCGCCCCGGCCGGCTGCGGGCCGGGGCGTCGGTTCCCTACGCCCAGTCAGGCCGCGCGCAAGGCGCAGTAGGCTTCGGCGCGAGAGCCAGGAGCCCCTGAACCCATGGGGACACACCAGCCCGAGGAGCGCCCCGAATGAGCCTGACCCTGAGGACCATCAGCCGCGAGCAGCATCTGGCGTACATCCAGAGCCTGCCGGCGGCGAGTCACATGCAGGTTCCGGCCTGGGCGAACGTCAAGGCCGAGTGGCGCTCGGAGAGCCTGGGCTGGTTCGACGAGCGCACGGGCGAACTGGTCGGCGCGGGTCTGGTCCTCTACCGGCAGCTGCCCAAGATCAAGCGCTACCTGGCCTATCTGCCCGAGGGTCCGGTGATCAACTGGTACGCGCCGAACCTGACCGAGTGGCTGGAGCCGATGCTCGCCCATCTCAAGCAGCAGGGCGCGTTCTCCGTGAAGATGGGCCCGCCGGTGATCATCCGCCGGTGGGAGGCCACTTCCATCAAGGCGGGCATCCAGAACCCCGACGTGAAGCGGCTGCGTGACATCGAGGCCGACTTCATCGAGCCGCGCGCCTTCGAGGTCGCCGACAAGCTGCGCCGTATGGGCTGGCAGCAGGGCGAGGACGGCGGCGCCGGCTTCGGCGACGTCCAGCCCCGGTACGTGTACCAGGTGCCGCTGGCGAACCGTTCGCTCGAAGAGGTCCACAGGAACTTCAACCAGCTGTGGCGCCGCAACATCAAGAAGGCCGAGAAGGCCGGCGTCGAGGTCGTCCAGGGCGGTTACCACGACCTCGAGGAGTGGCAGCGGCTCTACGAGATCACCGCCGTGCGCGACCACTTCCGGCCGCGCCCGCTGTCGTACTTCCAGCGCATGTGGACGGCCCTCAACACCGAGGACCCCAACCGCATGCGGCTGTACTTCGCCCGCCACAACGGGGTGAACCTGTCGGCGGCGACGATGCTGATCGTGGGCGGTCACGTCTGGTACTCCTACGGCGCCTCCGACAACATCGGCCGTGAGTTCCGGCCGTCGAACGCCATGCAGTGGCGGATGCTGCGCGACGCGTACGCGCTCGGCGCCACCGTCTACGACCTGCGCGGCATCTCCGACTCGCTGGACGAGACCGACCACCTCTTCGGCCTGATCCAGTTCAAGGTCGGCACCGGCGGACAGGCCGCCGAGTACCTCGGCGAGTGGGACTTCCCGCTGAACAAGCTGCTCCACAAGGCGCTCGACATCTACATGTCGCGTCGCTGACGTCACGTTCAGTGATTCCATACCTCTGACACCTCTGACGCGTTTCCCCACACCGCAGCCACGAGAAAGGTCCCGGGTCCGGCCATGGCGCTCACGCTCTACGTCGACACCGCGCGCTGGCGGGCGCACCACAAGCACGTGCAGGAGCAGTTCCCGGGGCTCGTACCGGTCTGCAAGGGCAACGGCTACGGCTTCGGGCACGAGCGGCTGGCGGAGGAGGCCACCCGGCTGGGCTCGGACATCCTCGCCGTCGGCACGACGTACGAGGCCGCACGCATCAAGGACTTCTTCGGCGGCGACCTGCTGGTGCTGACGCCGTACCGGAGGGGCGAGGAGCCCGTTCCGCTGCCCGACCGGGTGGTGCGCTCGGTGTCCTCGGTGGACGGCGTGTACGGCCTCGTGGGGGCCCGGGTGGTCATCGAGGTGATGTCGTCGATGAAGAGGCACGGCATCAGCGAGCAGGACCTGCCGCAGCTGCACTCCGCGATCGAGAACGTCCGGCTGGAGGGCTTCGCCATCCACCTGCCGCTGGACCGCACCGACGGATCCGACGCCGTCGAGGAGGTCATCGGCTGGATGGACCGGCTGCGCGCGGCCCGGCTGCCGCTGCACACGATGTTCGTCAGCCACCTCAAGTCCGACGAACTCATCCGGCTGCAGCAGCAGTTCCCGCAGACCCGGTTCCGCGCCCGCATCGGAACGCGGCTGTGGCTGGGCGACCACGACGCCACCGAGTACCGCGGCGCCGTCCTGGACGTCACGCGCGTCGCCAAGGGCGACCGCTTCGGTTACCGGCAGCAGAAGACGGCTTCCGACGGCTTCCTGGTGGTCGTGGCGGGCGGTACGTCGCACGGCGTGGGCCTGGAGGCCCCCAAGGCCCTCCACGGCGTCATGCCGCGCGCCAAGGGCGTCGCGCGTGCCGGTCTCGCCACGGTGAACCGCAATCTGTCGCCGTTCGTCTGGGGCGGCAAACAGCGCTGGTTCGCCGAGCCTCCGCATATGCAGGTGTGCATCCTGTTCGTGCCGGCCGACGCCCCGGAGCCCAAGGTCGGCGACGAGCTGGTGGCCCATCTGCGGCACACCACCACGCAGTTCGACCGTCTCGTGGACCGCTGACCGGCACGGAAACGGCAGGAGGCCGTACACGGAATCCCCGTGTACGGCCTCTTCTGCGTCCGGTGCCAGGCCCGCCCTACGCGCTGTTCACTCACTGCGAACCGTCGACGGCCTCCCGGCTGCCCCACTCGACCTCGCCCTGCTGACCCCACTCCACCTGCGGCCCCTCGAAAGAGGTGGCGTGCCGGGGAGGATGGGCCGCGGCACCCAGGACGAAGACGTCCTCCGCCCGGTCGAGCACCCCGCCCGAGGGGTCGTCGTCGCCGGCCTGCCGCACCACGTCCCGCTCCGGCATCAGGATGTCCCGCACCACCACGCCACACAGGTAGAACGTGCCCAGCAGGTGCACTCCGATGGCCCAGTGGTAGCCGTCGGTCGGCAGCCCCTTGTGGGCGTCTCCGCTGGTCGTGTACGCGAGGTACATCCAGATCCCCAGGAAGTACGCGACCTCGCACGCCTGCCAGATCAGGAAGTCCCGCCACTTCGGCCGGGCCAGGACCGCCAGCGGCACCAGCCACAGGACGTACTGCGGCGAGTAGACCTTGTTGGTGAGGATGAAGGCGGCCACCACCAGGAAGGCGAGCTGGGCGAAGCGGGGGCGGCGCGGCGCGGTCAGCGCCAGCCAGGCGATGCCCACGAAGCACAGCACCACCAGGGACGTGGCCAGAGTGTTGACGCTGTCGGTGGTGAGGGGATCGCTGGAGTTCTGGGCCAGGATCAGCCAGAACGAGCCGAAGTCGACGCCCCGCTCCTGGCTGAACCGGTAGAACTTCGACCACCCCTCGAAGGCGAACAGCATCACCGGCAGGTTCACCACCGCCCAGGCGACAGCCGCGCCCCCGACCGCCTTGCCGAGATCCCGCCACTTTCCCGCGCGCCAGCACAGCAGGAACAGCGGTCCGAGCAGGAAGACCGGATAGAGCTTGGCGGCCGTGGCGAGCCCCAGGAGGACGCCGAACGCGAGGGTGCGGCCCCGTGACCACATCATCATCGCGGCGGCTGTCAGAGCGACCGCCAGCAGGTCCCAGTTGATGGTGGCGGTCAGCGCGAAGGCGGGCGCCAGGGCGACCAGCAGTCCGTCCCAGGGGCGCCGGGCATGCGTACGGGTCACGCAGACGGCGATGACGGCCGCGCAGATCATCAGCATCCCGGCGTTGACCATCCAGTACCACTGTTCCTGGTGCTGGATGCTGCCGCTGCCCGGGGTCAGCCAGGCCGCCACCTCCATGAACACACCGGTGAGCACCGGGTATTCGAGGTAGTCCATGTCGCCGGGAAGCTTGTCGAAGTACGGCACGAGTCCGTCGGCGAACCCTCGCCCCTGGTACAGGTGCGGGATGTCCGAGTAGCAGGCGTGGGTGTACTGCGTGCTGGCACCGAAGAACCAGCCGCTGTCGTAGCAGGGCACCTTCTGGATCATTCCGAGGGCGAACATCCCGATCGCCACGAGCGCGACGACCCGTACCGGAGTCCACCAGGACGTTCCGAGCAGGGCCCGGCGTCCGAGGGGACCGCCGATCAGCTCACTGCCGGCCGCGGCCACCTTGTCGTACCTGGTGGGCCGTACCAGGTCCGGCTCGTGCACGCGCGTCGGCGTCGATTCTGCACTGGACATGGGCACATCCTGCCGTACGTCGCTGTGCGGTGCCCTTCCCACGGTCCCAAGATGCCGTGAGCACCGGCGGTCACGGAGGAGGCCCTGGCCATAATGGGGCGGTCCGGTCGACGGAGGGACGGGTGAACGGGTCGGGAATCGCTGGAGAGCGTCTGGTCCCGGGTGGAGGAGTGGCTCGCGGTGATGGCACCGGTGAAATACTTGGTCTGTGCCCCGTGGTCGGGCAGGTGGACGAGAACCTTCGCCCGCCCCGTGACCTGCTGTCCCAGCTTCCAGATCCCCGTGATCTTCAGCCGCTGTCCCTTGGTGTCGTCGGCCCGGGTGTGCCCGAAGTAGAAGTGGCTGCCGAACCCGGCGCCGAGCTGGTGCAGGTCGACCTTGGCCGGGTAGACGGTCTCCACCGCGTTGTTGGCGAAGTCGAAGGTGAAGGTGCCGGAGTTCGTCCAGGAGTTGGTGCAGCCCGGACGCACCACGGGCGTTCCCTGGGGTACGTCATCGACGATCAGGGCGCCCGCCGGCAGGCCTGCGGTGGTGCAGACCGGCGGGTAGGCGGTGCCGTCGGGCTCCTCCGGTGTGGACTCGCCGAAGCGGATGAACTCGTAGCCGCAGGTCTCGGCGCAGTCGCTCTTCCAGGTGACCGGCTTGTTCCACCAGCACTGGAAGTCCGCCCGGCCGCACGGACCGCTCGTCGCGCTGTCGTTGGAGGCGCCGTCGGAGATACGGCCCGGGGCGCAGGAGTTGGAGGCGTCACAGAACGCGTCCTCGGGCGCCTTGAGGTGGGCCCGGTTGTAGAAGGCGCTGCCCTTGACGGTAACGGCCTCGGAGGTGCCGTTCCAGGTGGCCGGCCGGAAGGCGGCGACCATGACGCCCGGCGACTCCAGGAAGGACGGCGGGTGCGCGGCGAAGCCGAGGACCTTCTCCTGGTAGGGCCAGTTCTGCGGGCGGGCGGCGGCACTGGCGTCCTCGCCACCGGCCGCGTTCTCCATGAAGGGCAGACACCCGGCGTCCGATTCCGGGTTGGCCGGGTTGTTGGCCCATCCCAGGCCCCAGGGCGAGCCGTCGGAGGTCTTCGGGTGGAACCCCGAGTTGTACGCCCACAGGGCGAAGTACCAGTTCTCCGGCCGGCCGGTCGTGCCGTGGTTGGCGATCATGCCCGCGGCGCGGGTCTCGTTCCACTTGGAGACCAGCGTCTGCAGACCCGCCGCGATGTTGGCCGTGTAGTCCAGCGCCGCGGCCCGCTACTGCTGGTAGGGCCAGGCCGTACCGCCGTGACCGTCTTCGCGGCCGGCCATCCGCATGTGGTCGGTAATCTGCGTGATGCCGTATCCGCAGTCCGCCTTGGCGAAGTCGACGTCCCAGTCGTTGGTGGGGTCGCCGTCGTACAGGTCGATGCCGTAGTAGTTGCCGATCAAGGGGCTGGCCGTGACGCCGGGCACCGCCGACCGGGCCGCCTGCCACATGTTCGACTCCTGCGTGGTCACACCGAGCATGACCTGGGCCATCAAACGGCCGCCGCCCTCGAGCGCCGGAGGCTGGAAGAGGGACTGCGGCTGATGGGCCGGCATCCCCAGGTTCTTCCAGTCGGCCGGGCGTGAACGACATCGGGGCCCGCCGTCCGGCGGGCCCCGATGCTTGTCATCCCGACGATCCTCTGAAGAGGCCTCCGTTCTGGTTTCCGTTGGAGGTCTCCTCCGTCGACGTGTCGGTGGGTGACGGTGACGAGCTGTCACCCGTGCCGCCGTCCGTGGTGCCGGCGTCCGTGCCGCCCGTGTCCTCGTCGTCACACCCGAAGAAGGTGGTGCAGGTCGAGGTGGCCGAGGGCGAGGGTTGCGTCTGGGTCGCCGTGATGGACGGGCTCGGCGACGGCGTCGTCTCGTCCTCCTCGGTCTCTGTGAAGGTGGGGGTCGGAGTCGGGGTGGGCTCCGCGTTGACGACCTCGCCGATGGGCTCGGGCTCCGGGAAGTCCTCCGTCGGCGTGCCCTTGAGGGCGTCCTCCATGTAGTCGTGCCAGATCTGGGCCGGGAACGAGGCGCCGTGGATCTTCTCCTGGCCACCCGTGCCGAACATCTTCAGGAACGTCCGGTTCTTGTTCTTCTCGTTGTCGTCCAGGCGGAACATGGTGACCGCGGTGGACAGCTGCGGTGTGTAGCCCACGAACCAGGCCGACTTGTTGCCGTCGGTGGTACCGGTCTTGCCGGCCACCTCGCGGCCGGTGAGCTGGGCGTTGGTGCCGGTGCCCTTCTCCACCACGGTCTTCAGGACGTCCGTGACGTTGTCGGCGACCTTCGAGGTGAAGGCCTGCTGCGTCTCCGTCTTGTGCGTGAAGATCTGGCCGTCCTCGCTGGTGACCTTCTCCACGGAGTACGGGTCGCGCTGCTTGCCGCTCGCGGCGAAGGTGGCGTAGGCACCGGCCATACGGATCGCGCTCGGGTCGGAGATACCGATCGAGAACGAGGGGAAGGTGGTGCCGGTGAGGCTGCCCTCCCGCAGGCCCGCGCTGATCGCGGCGTCCTTCACCTTGTCCAGGCCGACGTCCATGCCGAGCTGTACGAAGGCGGAGTTCACCGACTCGCGCATCGCCTCACGCAGGTCGATGTTGAACTTGGGCGCAGTGCCGTACGACTCGTTGCCGTCATTGGTCTGGAGCCACTCCTCGCCCTTCTCGTTCTTCCAGACCGTCTGGTTGTAGTCCTCGATCTTGAGCTTGTTCTTGCCGCTGAACAGGCTCTTCGGGGAGACGATCGTGCGCTCGTCCTGCGCCTGCGACGACCCCAGATCCGGATCGCGCACGCCCCAGGTCATCGCCGCCGCCAGCACGAACGGCTTGAACGTCGAACCGACCTGGGCACCGGTCTGGTCGGCGTTGTCGGTGAAGTGCTTGGTGGCGTCCTCACCGCCGTAGATCGCCCGGATGGCACCGGTGTCCGGTTCCACGGAGGCTCCGCCGAACTGGACGTGCGTGTCGGTGCCGGGGCGTTCCTTCGGCTTGATGTTGGCCTTCTGGACCTTCGTGACCGACGCCTCGAGGTCCTTGACCTTGTTCTTGTCGAAGGTCGTGTAGATCGAGAGCCCGCCCTGCGTCAGCCGGTTCTGGGTGACCCCGGTTTCCTTGCTGTTGGTGACCAGGTAGCCGTTGGCGAGATCGACGAGGTAGCCGATCTGCCCCTTCAGGTCGTTGTTCGTCCGGGGGTTCTTCCACTTCGGGAGCGTCGTGTACTGAGCCCGCTTCGCCGCGTCGAGATGGCCGTACTCGACCATCTTGTCCAGGGTGTCCTGCATCTGGAGCAGCGCACGCTTGCTGTTCTTCTCGGGCGTGGCGTTCACCGGGTCGATGGAGGTCGAGCCCGCCGGGTCGTAGTACGTGGCGCCCTTCAGCGTGGCGGCCAGGAACGCGCACTCGCCCGGGTCGAGCTTGATGGCGTCCTTGTCGAAGTACGCGCGTGCGGCGGCCTGGATGCCGTAGGCGCCACGACCGTAGTAGGCGGAGTTGAGGTACCCCTCAATGATCTCGTCCTTGTCGACATCCGCGCCGACCTTGATCGACACGAAGATCTCCTTGAGCTTTCGGGAGATCGTCTGCGACTGGTCGTTGAGCATCGCGTTCTTGACGTACTGCTGGGTGATGGTCGAACCACCCTGCGTCTGTCCGCCGCGGGCCATGTTGAACACCGCGCGGGCGATGCCCTTGGGGTCGATGCCGTTGTCGTCGTAGAACGTCTTGTTCTCCTGCGAGATCACCGCCCAGCGCATCTCCTCGGGGATCTGCGCGAGGCTGACGTTCTGCCGGTTCGTCTCTCCACCGGAGGCCACCATCTGGGAGCCGTCTTTCCAGTAGTAGACGTTGTTCTGGGCGGTCGCGGTCTTGTCGATGTCCGGGATGCCCACCATGGCGTAGCCGATGCCCGCCGCGGCCACCAGACTGCCGACGAAGCCGATGAACAGACCGGTGACAAGTTTCCAGGACGGCATCCAGCGCTGCCAGCCGTATCTGTCGGCGCGCGGATAGTCGATCAGGCGCTTTCGGCCGGGCGCGGAGCGCCCTCTGCCCCGACCGGGTCCGGTCGGGTCGCCACGGCGGGCTCCCATGGGCTCGGCCGCTCTGCGCCGCCCGCCCGTGCTTCTCTGGACTGCGCGTCGGGTCTCGGGGCGGCCGTTGTACGACTGCTCCTCGCTTTCCGACCCGAGGCCCAGCCCATAGTCGGAAGGAGATCCGGTGGCGCCTCGCGGTGCCGCGCGGCGGCCGGAGGACGGACCGGACTGGCCGCGTCGAGCCGCGGCACGTCCGCCTCCCTGCGGCTGCGGCGGTTTGCGACGGTGCTCGCTCATCGAACGATTACTCCTAGGGCAGGCGCATCCGTGCGCGCCTGAAAACGGCGGCTGGTTTCCTGTCCCCCCGAAGTACGGATGCGGTCGGTCGCTCATTCATCCGTACGGCACCGGAGGACACGACGCCCCCCGGCGTCCCTTGGGTCCCGGTGGTGTGCATGGCGGACAGACTACGCACCGCCAAAACCTGCCTAGGCCCGAGGTTCACCCCAAATCCGGCAACTCGCTTACAACGAATCGGTGATGTGATCCCGTTCACCCTCCCCCCTCTTGTCGCATCCGGAAGGCCGTTCTATCGTCTTGATGTATCGAGTCGATACATCGGATCGAGATAAACGGGCCAGGAGCGAGAGGAGGCGACGATGAGCCGACGTTCCGGCATCCTCGAGTTCGCCGTGCTCGGCCTGCTCCGCGAATCCCCGATGCACGGCTATGAGCTGCGCAAACGACTCAATACGTCACTGGGTGTGTTCCGTGCCTTCAGCTACGGAACGCTGTACCCCTGCCTCAAGACGCTGGTCGCCAACGGCTGGTTGATCGAAGAACCGGGAAGCACCCCCGAGGACGCCCTCGCCGCGCCACTCACAGGGCGTCGCGCCAAGATCGTCTATCGGTTGACGGCGGAAGGTAAGGAACACTTCGAGGACCTGCTCTCGCAGACGGGCCCCGACGCGTACGAGGACGAGCACTTCGCGGCCCGTTTCGCCTTCTTCGGGCAGACGTCGCGTGATGTGCGCATGCGCGTGCTGGAGGGCCGCCGCAGCCGGCTGGAGGAGCGGCTGGAGAAGATGCGCGCCTCGCTGGCGCGCACCCGGGAGCGCCTCGACGACTACACGCTTGAGCTCCAGCGCCACGGGATGGAGTCCGTGGAGCGCGAAGTGCGCTGGCTGAACGAGCTCATCGAGAGCGAGCGGGCCGGACGGGACCTGAAGGGTTCCGCTTCCGAGGAGTCCTCTCAGCAGAACACAACTGGAGCGTCGGGCGTCCTGCCCCGTCCCGGGGACACCCCCGGGACGGATACGCCCGACGACACCACCACGTGAGCGCCCATCCAGGGCCTCACACGTACACACAGGGAGCAACCGGAATGGGTTCGGTTCGCGTAGCCATCGTCGGTGTGGGCAACTGCGCCGCATCGCTGGTGCAGGGCGTCGAGTACTACAAGGACGCCGACCCGGCGTCCAGGGTCCCGGGCCTGATGCACGTCCAGTTCGGCGACTACCACGTAGGTGACGTCGAGTTCGTCGCCGCGTTCGACGTGGACGCCAAGAAGGTCGGCCTCGACCTCTCCGACGCCATCGGCGCCAGCGAGAACAACACCATCAAGATCTGCGACGTCCCGAACAAGGGCGTCACGGTCCAGCGCGGCCACACCCTCGACGGTCTCGGCAAGTACTACCGCATGACCATCGAGGAGTCCGCCGAGGAGCCGGTCGACGTCGTCCAGATCCTCAAGGACAAGCAGGTCGATGTCCTCATCTGCTACCTGCCCGTCGGTTCCGAGGACGCGGCGAAGTTCTACGCCCAGGCCGCCATCGACGCCAAGGTCGCGTTCGTCAACGCCCTCCCGGTCTTCATCGCCGGCACCAAGGAGTGGGCGGACAAGTTCACCGAGGCGGGCGTCCCGATCGTCGGTGACGACATCAAGTCGCAGGTCGGCGCCACCATCACGCACCGAGTGATGGCAAAGCTGTTCGAGGACCGCGGTGTCCGTCTCGAGCGCACCATGCAGCTCAACGTCGGCGGCAACATGGACTTCAAGAACATGCTGGAGCGCGACCGCCTCGAGTCCAAGAAGATCTCGAAGACCCAGGCCGTCACCTCGCAGATCCCCGACCGCGACCTGGGCGAGAAGAACGTCCACATCGGCCCGTCGGACTACGTGCAGTGGCTGGACGACCGCAAGTGGGCGTACGTCCGCCTCGAGGGCCGCGCCTTCGGCGACGTCCCGCTGAACCTGGAGTACAAGCTCGAGGTCTGGGACTCCCCGAACTCGGCCGGCGTCATCATCGACGCGCTGCGCGCCGCGAAGATCGCCAAGGACCGTGGCATCGGCGGCCCGATCCTGTCGGCGTCCTCGTACTTCATGAAGTCCCCGCCCGTGCAGTACTTCGACGACGAGGCCTACGCCAACGTCGAGAAGTTCATCCGCGGCGAAGTCGAGCGCTAGCCCGACCCCCGCTGAAAATTCGCTCCTGCCAGGGCTGACGAAGGCCCCCGGGTCATGTGATCCGGGGGCCTACCCGTATGTGAGGCTGTGCCCCATGGCCGTCGTCCGTGATCTGCGCGTCCTGCTGCGCTTCGGCAACTTCCGGCGCCTGCTCGCCGTACGACTGCTCTCCCAGTGCGCCGATGGCGTCTACCAGGTCGCGCTCGCCACCTACGTCGTCTTCTCCCCGGAGAAACAGACCTCGCCCGGCGCGATCGCCTCCGCGATGGCCGTGCTGCTGCTCCCCTACTCCCTGATCGGCCCCTTCGCAGGAGTGCTCCTGGACCGCTGGCGCCGCCGGCAGGTCTTTCTCTACGGCAACCTGCTGCGCGCACTGCTGGCGTCCGCGACGGCCGTCCTGATGATCAGCTCCGTCCCCGACTGGCTCTTCTACGCGTCCGCCCTGTGCGTCACCGCCGTCAACCGCTTCGTCCTCGCGGGCCTGTCGGCCGCCCTGCCGCGAGTGGTCGACGCCGAGCGCCTGGTGCTGGCCAACTCCCTCTCCCCGACTGCCGGGACACTGGCCGCGGTCGCCGGGGGCGGCCTCGCCTTCGTCGTACGGCTGGTGATCGCCGACTCCGACGCCGCTGTGGTGCTGCTGGGCTGTGCGCTGTACCTCTGCGCCGCGCTCGCCTCGCTGACCATGGCCGCGGATCTGCTGGGGCCGGAGCGCGAACTGGTTCCGACGCGGTTGACGGCGGCCCTCAGGGGCACCGCACACGGACTCGCCTCCGGAGTACGCCATCTGGCCGAGCCGAAGCGCAGAGAGGCCGCCTGGGCGCTCGGCTCGATCACCCTGATGCGGTTCTGCTACGGCGCCCTGACCGTCATGGTGCTGATGCTCTGCCGCTACGCCTGGTCGTCCGACACCGACCAGGGGCTGGCGCTGCTGGGCCTGGCAGTCGGCATCTCCGGTGTCGGATTCTTCGTCGCGGCGGTGGTGACGCCACCGATCGCGGGACGACTGGGTCCGGGACGCTGGATCGTGGTCTGCTCGGCGGCGGCCGGCGTCCTGGAGCTCGCTTTGATGCTCCCCTTCGCCCAGACCACCACGTTCGTCGCGGCGTTCGTCCTCGGTCTGGTCACCCAGGGCGCGAAGATCGCCACCGACACCATCGTCCAGTCCTCGGTGGAGGACGGCTTCCGCGGCCGGACCTTCTCCCTCTACGACGTCCTGTTCAATGTCGCCTTCGTCGGAGCGGCCGGTGTCGCCGCACTGATGCTGCCGCCTGACGGCCGCTCAGCGGCGCTGGTGGTCACGGTCGCCGTCGTCTACGGAGCAATTGCTGCGGCTATGGCCCGCTTTGAGCGCCGGTAAGGGTCACATCAAGGACACAGACTTCCGTTCGGTCGCGGGACTGTCAGTGGTGGCCTGTACTTTACGTTCGTCTTATTTCGAGCCATGCGCACACCCGTTTCCGGCCGTGCGCACCCATGTTCCAGGGGGACCCAGAAGTGACCACCCAGCCTCCACCACAGGGCCAGAACCCGTATGCCCAGACGCCCACCGGCCCTGCGGCGCAGCAGCCGTACGCGCCGCTCCCGAACCAGGGCGCTCCGGTTCCGCCTCCGCCCGCCCCGGCTCGGAGCGGCAACAAGAAGGTGCTGCGGATCGTCGGCGCCATCGTGGTCGGCATACTCGTGCTCGGAGTCAAGTTCGGTATCGGCTGGTGGGCCGACCGTACGGATGCAGAGACCACTTCTGTGGGCGCCTGCATGCACAACGACGGCACGGACAGCAACGCGGACCTCAACGAGGTCGACTGCTCGTCGAGCGGCGCCCAGTTCAAGGTTGTCGAGAAGTTCGACGACACCAGCGACGACAGCAAGTGCGAGGCCGTCACCGAGGCGGAGATCTCTTACGTCCAGTACGGCAGCGGCCATGACGTCGTGCTCTGCCTGAAGGAAGTCAAGTAGCAGCACGACTGTCACGTCGAAGGCCGATGTTTCACGTGAAACATCGGCCTTCGGCAGTCCGGGGGTCATTCTTCGGAGTCCGGGGTCATGTTTCACGTGAAACATGACCCCGTTTCGCGGCTCAGCCCTGCTCGGCCCACCACTCCTTCAGGGCGGCAACGGCGGCGTCGTACTCCATCGGACCGTTCTCCAGGCGAAGCTCCAGCAGGTGCTTGTACGCCTTGCCGATCACCGGTCCGGGGCCGACGCCCAGGATCTCCATGATCTGGTTGCCGTCGAGATCGGGGCGGATCGAGTCGAGCTCCTCCCGCTCCTTCAGCTGCGCGATGCGCTCCTCCAGACCGTCGTACGCACGCGACAGCGCGGCGGCCTTGCGCTTGTTGCGCGTTGTGCAGTCCGAGCGGGTCAGTTGGTGGAGGCGTTCCAGCAGCGGGCCGGCGTCGCGGACATAGCGACGGACGGCGGAGTCGGTCCAGTCGCCGGTGCCGTAGCCATGGAAGCGCAGATGGAGTTCGACGAGGCGCGAGACGTCCTTCACCAGTTCGTTGGAGTACTTCAGCGCCGTCATGCGCTTCTTGGTCATCTTGGCCCCGACCACCTCGTGATGGTGGAACGAGACCCTGCCGTCCTGCTCGAACCGGCGGGTACGCGGCTTGCCGATGTCGTGCAGCAGCGCGGCGAGCCGCAGAGTGAGGTCGGGACCGTTCTCCTCCAGCTCGATCGCCTGTTCCAGGACGATCAGCGTGTGCTCGTAGACGTCCTTGTGCCGGTGGTGCTCGTCGCTCTCCAGCCGCAGGGCGGGCAGCTCCGGCAGGACATGGCCGGCGAGCCCCGTGTCGACCAGAAGGCTCAGGCCCTTGCGCGGGTGCGCGGACAGGATCAGCTTGTTCAGCTCGTCCCGTACGCGTTCCGCGGAGACGATCTCCAGGCGGTCGGCCATCTCCTTCATCGCCGTGACGACCTCGGGGGCGACCTCGAAGTCGAGCTGGGCGGCGAACCGGGCGGCACGCATCATCCGCAGCGGATCGTCGGAGAAGGACTCCTCGGGCGTCCCCGGGGTGCGCAGCGCACGCGCCCCCAGGTCACCGAGGCCGCCATGGGGATCGATGAACTCCTTCTCCGGGAGTGCCACAGCCATCGCGTTCACGGTGAAGTCACGCCGGACGAGATCCTGCTCGATGGAGTCGCCGTAGGACACCTCGGGCTTGCGCGAGGTGCGGTCGTAGGCCTCGGAGCGGTAGGTGGTCACCTCGATCTGAAAGCTTCGATCGACGTCTCCGACGCGGGCCGCCTTCTGCACCCCCACCGTGCCGAAGGCGATCCCGACCTCCCACACCGCGTCCGCCCAGGGACGCACGATCTTCAGGATGTCCTCGGGACGGGCGTCCGTGGTGAAGTCCAGATCATTGCCGAGCCGGCCGAGCAACGCGTCCCGGACCGAGCCGCCGACCAGGGCAAGGGAGAACCCGGCCTCCTGGAAACGGCGCGCGAGGTCATCGGCAACAGGCGCGATCCGCAGCAGCTCGCTCACCGCGCGGTGCTGCACCTGGCTCAGGGCACTGAGGTTCTCTTCGTTGGCGTTCGGCACAACAGAAAAGAGTACGTGGCGCGGGGAGCCGCGGGCGCCCCGATTAAGGCCGGTGGACACCTCACCCGATAGCGGCGGAAGATCGGTGATTGAGGAGGTTCACCGGTACTCCCCTTATACCTGCACATAGGGGACGGCGCGGCTGCCTCGCCTGATCTTGTCGAGCAGTCCGCGGCACTTCCCCTCAGCGCGCATCGTTACGATGCGTGGACGCACATTCCGACGACCACTGACGACGACGAGGGACGGGCGAACGCGTGGCCGAGGCGGCAGACTTCCCGGGGATGAGTCCCTCACCTGCCCGCCGGTGGCTGCGGCGCACCGGAGCACTGCTCGCCGGGGCGCCCCTGCTGGCCGGGCTGTTCCAGCTGCCTGCCGCGCAGGCGGCCGTTCCCGTCTCCGCCAAGGAGGCGTCCGACGCGGGCACGGTCGCCGTGGCCGTCGACTCGCTCATCCCCACCATCCCCACCGGCGGCGACACCCTGACCGTCTCCGGCACGGTGACCAACAACGGCAAGAAGAACGTCACCGACGCGCACGTGGATCTGCGGATGGGATCGGCGCTGGCCACCCGGTCGGCGATCGACGACGCCGCGAAGAACGCGGACAGTCTCTCCGCCGGCTACGGCTCGGAGCTGGGCGGCAAGTACGTCGCGGAGTTCTCCAAGCTCACTCCAGGGGTCGCGCAGCAGTTCAGCATCTCCGTGCCGGTCGACAAGCTCGACCTCGGCGACGACGGCGTCTACTCACTCGGTGTCTCCGTCTCGGGTGAGACGTCGTCGCAGCGGTGGGACCAGATGCTGGGCATCCAGCGGACCTTCCTGCCGTGGCAGCCCGACGGAGCGGACACCGAGACGAAGACGACGGTGCTGTGGCCACTGGTCTCCACCGTCCACGTGACGGCGGAGACGGGTTCGAACGCGCAGCAGACGCCGGTCTTCCTCAACGACGACCTCGCCGAGGAGATCGCCCCCGGTGGCCGCCTCGACCAGCTCCTGTCCCTGGGCAAGGAGCTCGATGTCACCTGGGTGATCGACCCGGACCTGCTGGCGTCCGTCGACGCGATGACCGACAGTTACCGGGTCCGTACGGACGACGACACCACCCGGGCCGGCACCCACCAGGCGCTCGCCAAGCGATGGCTCGCCGAGTTGCAGGAAGCGGTGCTGGACAAGGAGGTCGTCGCCCTGCCCTTCGGCGACCCCGACCTGGCCTCCCTCGCTCACAACGGCACCGGAGTCACCGGCTCGCTGAGCCGGCTCAAGGCGGCCACCGACGTCGCCGCCGACACGGTGCAGACGATCCTCCACGTCACGCCGAGCACCGACTTCGCCTGGCCCGTGGACGGCGCCGTGGACCCGTCGATCGTGAAGGTGGCGACCTCCGCCGGCGCCGACAAGGTGATCGCCCGCAGCGACAGCCTCGGGGAGACCGGCGGCCTGCCCTACACGCCCTCCGCCGCCCGTCCCATCGGCGGCGGCACCACCGCTGTCGTCGCGGACGCACGGCTGTCCAAGGTCTTCCAGGGCGACCTGACGAAGGCTTCCGCGGCCACGCTCGCGGTGCAGCGGTTCCTGGCGCAGAGCCTGACGCTGAACCTCCAGACGGACAAGCAGCGCAGCATCGTGGTCGCCCCGCAGCGCATGCCGACCGCGAGCCAGGCCCAGGCGTTGGCGCAGGCCGTGTCCGCCCTCCAGGGCAGCGGCTGGTCGCAGTCCCAGGAGCTCACGGCCACCGCCGCGGCCAAGCCCGACGGAGAGGCCACCACGAAGGTGCCCTCCGCCTCGGCGTACCCCTCCTCGCTGCGCAGGCAGGAACTGCCCCGGTCGTCCTTCGAGCAGATCGCGGCCACACAGGACAAGCTCGACAACTTCAAGATCATCCTCACCGACGAGTCCCGGGTGGTGACCCCCTTCGGGCTGGCCGTGAACCGCGAGATGTCCACGTCCTGGCGGGGCCGGAGCACTGCGGGCAGTGTCTTCCGCCAGAGCGTGCAGACCTACCTCGACACCCTCACCGACCAGGTCAAACTGATCGACAAGTCGGAGACCAAGCTCTCCGGGCGCAGCGCCACGATCCCCGTGACCGTGCAGAACAACCTGGTCCAGGGCGTCGACCGGCTGACCCTTCGGCTCACGTCGACCAACGAGACCCGGCTGGAGATCGGCGGCCACGACTTCGCCCAGCAGCCCATCGACGTCTCCGGCGGCCACAGCACGACCGTGAAGTTCACCACGTCCGCCAACGTGAACGGCCAGACGACGGTGATCGCCCAGCTGTACACCGAGGACGGCCAGGCGTACGGCACCCCTGTCACCTTCGACGTACGGGTCACCGAGATCACGCCCACCGTGATGCTGGTCATCGGCGGCGGCGTACTGCTGCTCGTACTGGCAGGATTCCGCATGTACACCCAGCGCAAGCGGGCGGCGGCCCGGGCCGCCGCGCAGAGCGGCACCCAGGAGCCGGACGACACCGAAGACGGCCCGGCGCAACCCGAGGGCGGCGAGGACCGTCCGAAGGAGGAGTCGGGCGCCCGCTCCGGGGCAGACGCGCCGGAGCAGCAGAGTGATGGGACGGCGGACACCGCAACGGAAAGCACGGACCCTTCGGCGACGGGTGAGAGAGTGGACCGTTGAGGATGTCGTGGCCGGTCGGCCCGGGACGATGAGGTGGGGTAAGCATGAACGCGCCGTACGAGGGTGACCGCGGCGAGGCCGCGGGCAACTCGGGTCACCCCGAGGGCCCGCCGCCCGAGCACGGCCCAGTGCCGCCGCAGCACCCCGCGGACATGTACCTCCAGGACGCCTACGACCAGGACCCCTACCGGTCCCAGGACCTCACCGCCCAGGACCCGGTCGCCGAGGCGCTCTACGACCGCGCCGCGCACCCCCCGCCGCCCCCGGGCCCGTACCAGCCGCAGCAGCCGCTGTACGGCCGCCCGCCGCAGTCCCCGTACGCGCCCGACCCGCGTGTGTGGGCCCAGCCGCCGGCGCCCGAGCCGGAGGGCCCCACCCAGTACCTCCCGTACGGCGACGACCCGCGCACCACCCAGTTCGTGGGCGTGGACGACCTGGTCTCGCACTCCGCCGACGAGCAGCACCGGCCCGACGCCTTCGCGCACCTCTTCAAGGACCAGCAGCAGGCCGCTCCCCGCCCCTACGCCGAGCACCCGCCGGCCCCCGGCCCGGCCCACGCCCAGGGCGACGCGGGCCCGTACCAGGCGCCCGCGTACCAGGTTCCCCAGCACCAGGCCCAGGCTCCGCGGTACGAGGCTTCGCACTACGAGGCCCCGCCCGCCGAGGCCACCGTCGCGGTCCCGACGCCCGAGCCCGAGCCCGATCCTGATTCCGCCCCCGCCGCCGAGAAGAAGGGCGGCCGGGCCTCCGGCCTGCTGAAGTCCAGCGCCGTGATGGCCGCGGGCACGATGGTCTCCCGCCTCACCGGCTTCGTCCGCTCCGCCCTGATCGTCTCGGCGCTCGGTACGGCCGTCCTGGGCGACACGTTCCAGGTCGCCTACCAGCTGCCCACGATGATCTACATCCTCACTGTCGGCGGAGGCCTCAACTCCGTCTTCGTGCCGCAGCTCGTGCGCGCGATGAAGGAGGACGACGACAGAGGCGAGGCCTACGCCAACCGCCTGCTGACCCTGGTCATGGTGGCGCTCGGTCTGCTCACCGCGCTGGCGATGTTCGCCGCGCCACTCCTGGTCCGGGTGCTGTCGAACCCGGTCGCCAACAATCCCGCGGCCAACGACGTGGCCATCACCTTCACCCGCTACTTCCTGCCCTCCATCTTCTTCATGGGCCTCCACGTGGTGATGGGACAGATCCTCAACGCCCGCGGCAAGTTCGGCGCGATGATGTGGACCCCGGTCCTCAACAACATCGTCATCATCGTGACGCTCGCCATGTTCCTGTGGGTCTACGGCACTGCGGCCGACTCCGGCATGGAGGTCACGACGATCCCGCCGGAGGGCCAGAAGCTCCTCGGCATCGGTATCCTCCTCGGCCTCGTCGTCCAGGCCCTGGCGATGATCCCGTATCTGCGCGAGACCGGTTTCAAGCTGCGACTGCGCTTCGACTGGAAGGGCCATGGCCTCGGCAAGGCGGCGATGCTCGCCAAGTGGACGATCCTCTTCGTCCTCGCCAACCAGGCCGGCGCGCTGGTGGTCACGCAGCTGGCGACCTCGGCGGTCACGGACACCAAGATCCCCGGCACCGGTTTCAGCGCCTACGCCAACGCCCAGCTGATCTGGGGCCTGCCGCAGGCCATCATCACCGTCTCCCTGATGGCCGCCCTCCTGCCGCGCATCTCGCGGTCGGCAGCCGAGGGCGACGCGGGCGCGGTCCGGGACGACATCTCCCAGGGGCTGCGCACCACGGCCGTCGCGATCGTGCCGATCTCCTTCGGCTTCCTCGCACTCGGCATCCCGATGTGCACCCTGATCTTCGGCTCATCCGGCACCGGTGCCGCCACCAACATGGGCTACATGCTGATGGCCTTCGGTCTCGGCCTGATCCCCTACTCGGTGCAGTACGTCGTCCTGCGCGCCTTCTACGCCTACGAGGACACCCGGACGCCCTTCTACAACACGGTGATCGTGGCCGCGGTCAACGCGAGCGCCGCGGTGGTCTGTTACGTGGTGCTCCCGCCCCGCTGGGCCGTGGCCGGTATGGCCGCGGCCTACGGACTCGCCTACGCGATCGGGGTCGGCGTCGCCTGGAACCGGCTGCGCAAGCGCCTCGGCGGCGACCTCGACGGCTCCCATGTGCTGCGCACGTACGCCAGACTGTGCATCGCCTCCGTCCCGGCCGCGCTCATCAGCGGCGCGGCCTGCTACGGCATCGCCGACACGCTCGGCCAGGGTGTCGTCGGCTCCTTCGCCGCGCTGCTGGTCGGCGGGGCGCTGCTGCTGGGCATCTTCTTCGTCGCCGCCCGCCGCATGCGCATCGAGGAGCTCAACTCCCTCGTCGGCATGGTCCGCGGACGGCTGGGCCGCTGAGACAGGAGGCAAGCGCACAACCATCGTTCACCGCTGCGTGTCGTGCATAGCGGCGGACTATGGGCACAATTGGATCCGGCGTCGGACGGCGCGCAACGAGGTCGAACGGCGCGCAACGGATGGGGAGGCAGGAACGACGGTGGCGGAACGGAGCACGGCTGCCGTCGACGTGGCAGACAACAGCGGCGACGAGCCGCTGACCGCACAGGCGGACCAGTCCACGGCCGACGGGGTGGCCAAGAACCGGGAGCGGGACACGGACAGCGACGAGGCACAGGGGAGTGGCGGGAGCGAGGGTCCCGGTAAGACCTCGGCGCCTGAACTGCACAGCGGCCACAAACTCGCCAGACGTTACCGTCTGGAGGAGTGCGTCACCCGTCTGGACGGATTCAGCAGTTGGCGTGCGGTGGACGAGAAACTCCGCCGTGCCGTGGGCGTCCATATCCTGCCGGCGGACCATGCGCGTGCGCGATCGGTGCTGGCTGCGGCCCGCTCCTCGGCGCTGCTCGGCGATCCACGCTTCGTCCAGGTCCTGGACGCCGTGGAGGAGAACGACCTCGTCTACGTCGTCCACGAGTGGCTGCCCGACGCCACCGAGCTGACCGCGCTGCTGGCGTCCGTCCCGCTGGAGCCGCACGACGCGTACCAGATGGTCAGTCAGATCGCCTCGGCGATGGCCGCGGCCCACCGCGAGGGTCTGTCGCATCTGCGTCTGAACCCCAACGCCGTCCTGCGTACGTCGTCGGGCCAGTGGCGCATCCGCGGTCTCGCGGTCAACGCCGCCCTGCGCGGCGTCACGTCGGACAGCCCGCAGCGCACCGACACCGAAGCGATCGGCGCCCTGCTGTACGCGGCACTCACCCAGCGCTGGCCGTACGAGAGCGACGCCTACGGCCTCTCCGGGCTGCCGAAGGACGTCGGTCTGATCGCTCCCGACCAGGTCCGCGCCGGCGTCCACCGAGGTCTGTCCGAGCTCGCCATGCGCGCGCTCGCCAACGACGGGGCGACCGCCTCCCGGCACGAGGCCGCCTGCACGACGCCGGAGGAACTGGTGAAGGCGATCGGCGAGATGCCCCGCATCCGTCCGCCGGAGCCCACGTTCACGGCGCCGCCGGAGTACCAGCGCACGACCTACCAACAGGGCACCTACGGCCGCCCCGCACCGCACCCGGGCATCACCCAGCCGGTGTCGGCCCCGCCGCCCCCGCTGCAGAGCCGTACCGGCCGCGCCCTGAAGTGGGCCGTGTCCGCCCTCCTCATCGCCGCGCTCGGCCTCGGCAGCTGGCAGCTCGCGGAAGCCCTGATGGACCAGGGCAAGTCGTCCGACGACACCAACCAGACCCAGACGACGGAGGACGGCGACAAGAACAGCGCCGCCCCGAAGCCGACCAAGACGCTGAAGATCGCGGGCGCCGAGGAGTACGTCGCGAGCGGAGACGCCCAGGCGCCGGGCGACGTGGCGAACACCTACGACGGCGACAGCTCCACGTACTGGCGCACGAAGCGGTACAACGACGGTCCCTCGCTGGCCCCCTACAAGCCGGGGGTAGGCATCGTCTACGACCTCGGCTCGGCCCAGGAGGTCTCCGCCGCGTCCATAGCGCTCCGGTACGGCGGGGACCACACCACGGTCCATCTGTACGCCACGGACTCCCTGAGCCCCTCCACGGGGGTCGAAGGGATGAAGGAGATCGGCAACGCCACCTCCAGCAGCACCTCGCTCACTGTGAAGGCGTCCAAGTCCGTGAAGACCCGCTATGTGCTCCTCTGGATCACAGCGGTCCCGAACGCACCGACCGACGGCTACAGCGGCGCCGGTTACAAGCAGGCCATCACCGACCTCAAGTTCACGGGCTGACGCCTCACCGGAAGGGAAAGGGGTCGGATGGCGGACGGTGGCGGGTACGACGGCGTGAGCGATCAGGACCTCCTCACCCGGCACGTCGAGGGCGACCCCGATGCGTTCGGGGAGCTGGTGCGGCGGCACCGGGACCGGTTGTGGGCCGTGGCGCTGCGGACGCTGGGGGACCGCGAGGAGGCCGCTGACGCCGTTCAGGACGCCCTTGTGTCCGCCTACCGGGCCGCCGGCACCTTCCGGGGCCAGTCGGCTGTCACAACCTGGCTGCACCGGATCACGGTGAACGCCTGCCTGGACCGTGCCCGCAAGGTCGCCTCCCGCAAGACCTCCCCGGTCGACGACACCGAGCGTCTGGAACAACTGCTGGAGCCGCACGAGTCGGCCGCCGCCCCGGCCGAGCGCAACGACCTGCACCGCCAGCTCATCGCAGCGCTCGGCACCCTCCCGCCGGACCAGCGGGCCGCCCTCGTCCTGGTGGACATGCAGGGTTACCCCGTCGCCGAGGCCGCCCGCATGCTCGATGTCCCGACCGGGACGGTGAAGAGCCGCTGCGCCCGGGGCAGAGCCAGACTCCTCCCGCTGCTCACCCATCTCCGGCCCGAAAACGCCGACGACGAGAAGGAATGCGGCGGGAGGCGGAACCGGGCGCACGGGACATCCGTCCCACCGGCAGCGGACCCTCCCGACGAGGGGCCGGACAGCGCCGGGACAGGCGACTCATCTGCTGTGAAGGGCGGAGGTGGGCGAACGTGACACCGACGACGGACACGACCGGGCACCCGGACGTCGCGGAGATCTCCGACCTCACCGAAGGCCTGCTCGCGCCTTCCCGGAGCGCCGACGTACGCCGGCACCTCGAGAGCTGCGACCTCTGCGCCGACGTCCACGCCTCACTCGAAGAGATCCGCGGCCTGCTGGGCACGCTTCCCGGCCCGCCCCGTATGCCGGACGACGTCGCTCAGCGCATCGATGCCGCACTCGCCGCCGAGGCACTCCTCAGCACCATGGCCGACAGCGACGCAACGCATGTTTCACGTGAAACATCCACGGCCGCAGACCGGCCCTCGGGACATGCCCGCCCCGCCACCACCGGCCCGGGCCGCAAGGGCGACGAGAACGGCAAGAGCGGCCCGAGCGGCAAGGGACGCATGCGAGGCAGGCGTCGCAGGGGCGTTGTCCTGGGTGCCCTCTTCGGTGTCGCGGCCCTGGGGCTCGGCGGTGTCCTGGTGTTCTCGTCCACCGGCGACGACCCCGACACCTCCGCACGCACACAGTCCACGGCGGCCGACACCTTCGCCAAGGGCACGCTGGAGAACAAGGTCACGGATCTCCTCGCCGGCACGCAGAACGCCGGCACTTTGAAGAGCAACGGTGTGGACGGCAGCTCGGGGACCCCCCAGCCCCACATCCTCGAGATGCCCTCTGTCCCCGACTGCGTCCAGAAGGGCATCGGCCGCAGCGACACGGCCCTCGCCACCGAGGAAGGCACATACCAAGGCAAGGACGCCCTGCTCGTCGTGCTGCCCGACACATCGAACAGCACCAAGGTCGACGCGTACCTCATGGACAGGACCTGCGCCACGCAGTCCTCGTCGGGTCCGGCCAAGATCTTTCTGCAGGACTCCTACACGCGTCACTGAGGCCCCAAGCTGCGCCTCTCTCCACAACGGCATCCCGCACGGCGTTGTCCCTCCGTGTGCCCGGACACAGCGGGAATGCGCGCCCCTTAGGATCCGTTGGGTGGGGTGAGAGTTCCCAGAGGCTCCCACCGGTCGAACGATGCAGACCAGAGACGAGGAAACAAGCCGTGAGCGACGTCCGAAACGTGATCATCATCGGCTCCGGGCCCGCCGGCTACACCGCCGCGCTCTACACCGCGCGCGCGTCGCTGAAGCCGCTGGTGTTCGAAGGTGCCGTCACCGCGGGCGGTGCGCTGATGAACACCACCGAGGTCGAGAACTTCCCCGGCTTCCAGGACGGCATCATGGGCCCCGAGCTCATGGACAACATGCGCGCCCAGGCCGAGCGCTTCGGCGCCGAACTCGTCCCGGACGACATCGTCTCCGTCGATCTCACCGGTGAGATCAAGACCGTCACGGACACGGCGGGCACCGTCCACCGCGCCAAGGCCGTCATCGTCACCACCGGCTCCCAGCACCGCAAGCTCGGTCTGCCGAATGAGGACGCCCTCTCCGGCCGCGGTGTCTCCTGGTGCGCCACCTGTGACGGCTTCTTCTTCAAGGACCACGACATCGCCGTGATCGGCGGCGGCGACACCGCGATGGAGGAGGCCACCTTCCTCTCCCGCTTCGCCAAGTCCGTCACGATCGTCCACCGCCGGGACACCCTGCGCGCCTCCAAGACGATGCAGGCGCGTGCCTTCGCCGACCCGAAGATCAAGTTCATCTGGGACAGCGAGGTCGCCGAGATCCAGGGCGACCCGAAGCTCTCCGGCCTGAAGCTGCGCAACCTCAAGACCGGCGAGATCTCGGACCTGGCGGTCACGGGCCTGTTCATCGCGATCGGCCACGACCCGCGCACCGAACTCTTCAAGGGCCAGCTCGACCTGGACGGAGAGGGCTACCTCAAGGTCGCCGCCCCCTCCACCCGGACGAACCTGAGCGGTGTCTTCGCCGCCGGTGACGTGGTCGACCACACCTACCGTCAGGCGATCACCGCGGCCGGCACCGGCTGTTCCTCCGCGCTCGACGCCGAGCACTTCCTCGCCGCCCTCGCGGACGAGGAGCAGGCCGAGCCCGAGAAGACCTCTGTCTGATTCCCCCTCCTCCCTCCCCACCGCACAAAGAGTTAAGGAGCCCCCTGTGGCCGGCACCCTGAAGCATGTGACCGACGCCGACTTCGATGAGGTCGTCCTCAAGAGCGACAAGCCCGTTCTGGTGGACTTCTGGGCCGAGTGGTGCGGCCCGTGCCGTCAGATCGCTCCCTCTCTCGAGGCCATCGCCGCCGAGCACGGCGACAAGATCGAGATCGTCAAGCTGAACATCGACGAGAACCCGACCACGGCCGCCAAGTACGGCGTCATGTCGATCCCGACCCTGAACGTCTACCAGGACGGCGAGGTCGCCAAGACCATCGTCGGCGCCAAGCCGAAGGCCGCGCTCGTCCGCGACCTGGAGACCTTCATCGCCGCCAAGTGACGCACTGTTTCACGTGAAACACTCATGGGCCAGCCCGGAAGGGCTGGCCCATTCTGTTCTCGGGTACCGCCTACAGCGGTCGCAGCGCCGGTTCCTTCTGGACAGCCCCCAGGAGCCGGTCCAGCGCCATCTCCACGTCTTCCTTCCAGGAAAGCGTGGTCCTCAGCTCCAGCCTCAGCCGAGGGCGGGTCGGATGGGGACGCACCGTCTTGAAGCCCACCGCCAGCAGATGGTCGACGGGAAGCATGCAGGACGGCTCCGTCCAACGCGCGTCACCGAACGCCTCGATCGCCTTGAAGCCCCGCCGCAGCAGATCCTTGGCCACCGTCTGCACCATCACCCGGCCAAGTCCCTGTCCCCGGTACCCCGGCATGATGAAAGCGGTCATCAACTGCACGGCGTCCGGTGCAACGGGACTGGTGGGAAAGGCCGTCGAGCGGGGCACATAGGCGGGCGGAGCGTAGAGCACGAAGCCCACGGGGACGTCATCGACATAGACGACCCGTCCGCACGACCCCCAGTCCAGCAGGACCGCCGAGATCCAGGACTCCTTCTCCAGAGCCGCCGTGCCGGACCTTACCGCGGCCTCACCGCGGACGGGATCCAACTCCCAGAAGACACACGAGCGACAACGCTGGGGAAGGTCCTGAAGGTTGTCCAGCGTGAGCGGTACGAGCCGACGGCCCATGAAGGCTGTTCCTCGCTTCCTTCGCCCGCGGCGTCGCGAGCGGCTGCCAGAGCGCTGCGTTCCCTGAGCAGCCCGCCGACGAAGCCGCCGACCGCGCCCAGCCCCAGTCCCGCGCTCACCAGTCCGGTCCGGCTCATCGTTCGCATGGCCCCGCCTCCCAGTCCGAGGTGTTGCCCGGTGGATGCGCCATACCTGATCGCATCGTATCCATGATGTGATTCGCTCGATACCGCCTGAAAGCAAAGAGCGAGCCGTGTTCCGGGCACACCGGACACGGCTCGCTCAGTGGGGTCGCGGGGAGCCTCACGGACGATCCGCGGCTCAGTCCTCCGCCTCCTCGGACACGTCCTCGGAAGCGCCCTCGACGAGGCCCTTCTGCAGTACGGAGCCTTCGCCGGGAGCGAGAGTGCCAAGGATCCGCTCAAGGTCCTCCATGGAGGCGAACTCCACGGTGATCTTGCCCTTCTTCTGTCCCAGGTCGACCTTCACCCGCGTCTCGAAGCGATCCGAGAGCCGGGTGGCGAGGTCGGTCAGCGCCGGGGAGACACGGCCACCGGCACGGGGACCCTTGGACCGCTGAGTGGTCTGCGGCCGGGAACCCATGAGGGTGACGATCTCCTCGACGGCCCGCACCGACAGCCCTTCGGCCACGATCCGGTGAGCCAGGCGGTCCTGCTCCTCGGAGTCGTCCACGGACAGCAGCGCCCGGGCGTGACCGGCGGAGAGAACGCCTGCCGCGACCCGGCGCTGTACCGCCGGCGAGAGCTTCAGCAGCCGCAGCGTGTTGGAGACCTGCGGACGGGACCGACCGATACGGTCCGCCAGCTGGTCGTGCGTGCAGTTGAAGTCCTTCAGCAACTGGTCGTAGGCGGCTGCCTCTTCCAGCGGGTTCAGCTGGGCCCGGTGGAGGTTCTCCAACAGGGCGTCCAGCAGAAGCTTCTCGTCGTCCGTGGCCCGCACGATCGCCGGGATCGCCTCCAGGCCCGCCTCACGGCAGGCCCGCCAGCGCCGCTCACCCATGATGAGTTCGTAGCTGCTGGGACCGCTCTGCCGTACGACAACCGGCTGGAGGAGACCGACCTCCTTGATGGAGGTGATCAGCTCGTGCAGCGCGTCCTCGTCGAAGACCTCACGCGGCTGGCGCGGGTTCGGCACGATCGAGTCGAGGGGGAGCTCCGCGAAGTGCGCACCGATGGGCGGCGGAAGCGTCTCCGCGACGCCGATCGCCGACGGCTCCTCTGTTTCACGTGAAACAGGCGGCAGCGTGGCCACCTTCGCCGCGGCCACTCCACGCTCGGTCGTCAGGACCGGGACCACCGCCGGAGACGGGGAACCTCCGCTCCCCATCGCGGTCTGCGCCGGGGTCTTCTCTGTCGGGGCAGCGGGGATCAATGCCCCAAGACCACGGCCCAGCCCCCTCCGTCGCTCACTCACTGAATCCCCTCCACCATGTTCGGACTGTTCTGGGCACCGATATGGGCGTGGGTGGCGTCGTAGCTGATACCCACACCCCTCAGTGCGATTTCTCGTGCTGCCTCAAGATAGGAGAGGGCACCGCTCGATCCCGGATCGTAGGTCAGCACCGTCTGCCCATAGCTCGGCGCCTCGGAGATACGGACCGAGCGGGGAATGCTCGTCCGCAGCACCTCTTCGCCGAAGTGGGTGCGCACCTCCTCCGCGACCTGAGACGCCAGACGCGTCCGGCCGTCGTACATGGTGAGCAGGATGGTCGACACATGCAGGGTGGGGTTGAGGTGCCCCCGGACGAGGTCGACGTTGCGCAGCAGCTGGCCCAGACCCTCCAGGGCGTAGTACTCGCACTGGATCGGGATGAGGACCTCTGCGCCGGCCACGAGCGCGTTGACCGTCAGCAGGCCGAGCGAGGGCGGGCAGTCGATGAGGACGTAGTCCAGCGGCTGCTCGTACGCCTGGATGGCCCGCTGCAGTCTGCTCTCCCGGGCCACCAGGGACACCAGCTCGATCTCCGCACCCGCGAGATCGATCGTGGCGGGCGCGCAGAACAGACCCTCGACGTCAGGGACCGGCTGGACGACTTCGGAGAGCGGGCGGCTCTCGACCAGGACGTCATAGATGGACGGAACCTCGGCATGGTGGTCGATTCCCAGAGCAGTGGAGGCATTGCCCTGCGGGTCGAGGTCGACCACCAGGACGCGGCCTCCGTGAAGGGCCAGGGAAGCGGCAAGGTTGACGGTCGTCGTCGTCTTGCCTACGCCGCCCTTCTGGTTGGCGACCACGATGATCCGGGTCTGCTCAGGTCGTGGCAGGCCCTCTCCGGCGCGGCCCAGTGCCTCCACCGCCAGTTGGGCAGCACGACCGATCGGGGTGTCGTCCATCGGGGGCGGTGTTTCACGTGAAACATCCTCCCTCAATGACTCGGTACGGGGACCGGGGACCGGATCGGCCATCGGTCCCGCGATGTTGGCGTCGGACCGCAAGGATTCACTCTCCTCGACTTCAAGCTCGCAATGAACAGAGCCTGCCATGCCTTCGGGGTCGCGAACCAGTGAGGCCTGGTGTTCTGTGGAGAAATCCACCTCTGTGGACAACTCCCTTGCCTTATCGAGTGAACCGAGAGGCTTACGGTCACGAGGTTCGGCCGCAGCGCGGCCTCGGCTGATGATGCCGTGGAGCAGTGAGCGACGTTTCACGTGAAACACGATGCACAGCGCTCGCGGCCGAACTGTCGCGACACTCCGTCATGCGCAGGTTTGGCAGCTTGTGTGGAGTACGTCTCGTCGTCAGGACGACGGGCTGGATCTCAACGGCGCCGTCGTACCCGCCCCGTGCGGGCTGCCTTCGCCCGCTTGGCCGCGAACCGTACGCCACCCGGGCTCTCCCCGACCTCGACTCGCACCACCGTGGAGAGCGGATCGACGATGCCCTCACCGACATGCAGGATCTCGGTGTCGACCGCGCCGAGCTTGCTGAGGGCGGTGGCTGCGCTCTTCAGCTCCTCCTCCGCGGTGTCGCCCTTGAGGGCGAGCATCTCGCCGTAGGGACGCAGCAGAGGGATGCCCCAGCCCGCCAGACGGTCCAGGGGGGCCACAGCACGGGCGGTGACCACATGGACGGGCGGGATCGTGCCCATGACCTCCTCGGCGCGTCCACGCACGACGGTCACATGGTCCAGGCCGAGCAGCTCGACGACCTCGGTCAGGAAGTTCGTACGCCGAAGGAGTGGCTCCAGAAGGGTGATCTTCAGATCCTCGCGTACCAGCGCCAGGGGGATGCCGGGCAGGCCGGCGCCCGAGCCGACGTCGCAGACCGTCACACCCTCGGGGACGACCTCGGACAGCACCGCACAGTTCAGGATGTGCCTCTCCCACAGGCGGGGTACCTCGCGCGGGCCGATGAGCCCTCGCTGTACTCCCGCCTCGGCCAGGAGCTCGGCGTACCGGACCGCATCCGTGAAGCGATCACCGAACACCTCGCGTGCCACCTCGGGCGCAGGGGGGAGCTCCGCTGCCTCCGTCACGGGGACCGTCCTTCCGTACCGCATCGGCGTCCGGCACCGACCACCAGAACCACCAGGCTGACAAGGACCGGCCCCGCCTGCGCGACAGACGGGGCCGGGGAGTGATGTGTGTACCGATTCAGTTGGGCAGCACGACGACGAAGCGCTGCGGCTCCTCGCCCTCGGATTCGCTGCGCAGCCCCGCGGCCTTGACCGCGTCGTGGACGACCTTGCGCTCGAAGGGCGTCATCGGATTCAGCTTGACCGGCTCGCCGCTGTTCTTCGCGTCGGCCGCGGCCTTGGCGCCCAGCTCGGAGAGCTCGGTGCGCTTCTTGGCGCGGTAGCCCGCGATATCCAGCATCAGCCGGCTGCGGTCGCCGGTCTCCCGGTGTACGGCCAGGCGCGTCAGCTCCTGCAGCGCCTCCAGTACCTCGCCGTCCCGGCCGACCAGCTTCTGCAGGTCACGGGTGCCCGAGTCGCTGATGATCGACACAGCGGCCCGGTCGGCTTCGACGTCCATGTCGATGTCGCCGTCGAGATCGGCGATGTCCAGCAGACCCTCGAGGTAGTCCGCCGCGATCTCGCCCTCCTGCTCCAGGCGGGTCAGGGTGTCTGCACCCTCGGCGGCGGCGGAGGTGGTGCCTTCCGTCACGGGATGGGCTCCTTCTTACTTCTTGGAGGGGGACTTGGGGCGCTGTGGGCCACCCTTGCGCTGCCCGGACTGGGCCTTGCTGCGGCCACCGCCGGCGGGCTTGGGAGGGGCCTTCCGGGCAGCGCCGGAGGTCTTGGTGTCCTCGGGCTCGGCGTCCTCGGGCTCGTCGGACTTGCTCAGCGAGGTGGTGCCCTCGCCGGCCGCCTTCGCGCTGCCCGACTGGCGCTGGGACTTCGACTGGCGCTTGGGCTGCTGCCGCCTTGGATTGGCCGCGGTGGTGGAGGTGCCGTCCTCGTTCTGGACGACGTCCTGCGTCTCGCCCCGCACCACGGTGCCGTCGGCCTGGGCCGCGAAGCCCGCCTTGTTCAGTCCGTTGATGAACTTGCGCTCGGCCTCGTTACGCTCACGGCCCTTGGCGACGATGGCCTTGATGATGGCCTTCTGCCCGCGGTTGCCGATCTTGCCGGCGTGCGTGACGTGCGTGTACAGGCGCTCCAGATACGCGCCCTGGGCCTTCGAACCCGGGGTCGGGTTGTTGCGGATGACGTACATCTGCTGGCCCATGGTCCACACGTTGGTGGTCAGCCAGTAGACGAGGACACCGACCGGGAAGTTGATGCCGAAGACGGCGAACATGACCGGGAAGATGTACATGAGCATCTTCTGCTGCTGCATGAACGGCGTCTTCACCGTGGTGTCGACGTTCTTCGTCATCAGCTGGCGCTGGGTGAAGAACTGCGAGGCCGACATCATGACGATCATGATGGCGGTGACCACCCGCACATCGGTGAGCGAGGCGCCGAGGGACTCCACCTTCGCCGCGCCGTCGGTGAACTTCGCGGCCAGCGGAGCGCCGATGATGTGCGCCTTCTGGGCGCTCTGCAGCAGGCTCTGGTTGATCACACCGATGGTGTCACCGGAGGCGATGCCGTTGAGCACGTGGTACAGGGCGAAGAAGAACGGGGACTGCGCCAGGATGGGAAGGCACGAGGAGAGCGGGTTGGTGCCCGTCTCCTTGTACAGCTTCATCATCTCTTCGGACTGACGCTGCTTGTCGTTCTTGTAGCGCTCCTGGATCTTCTTCATCTCGGGCTGGAGCGTCTGCATCGCCCTGGTCGCCTTGATCTGCTTCACGAAGAGCGGGATCAGGCAGATGCGGATCAGGATCACCAGGGACACGATCGACAGGCCCCAGGCCCATCCGGTGTCAGGGCCGAAGATCTTGCCGTACACCGTGTGGAACTGAACGATGACCCAGGAGACGGGTGTCGTGATGAAGCTGAACAGGCTGGCAATCGTGTCCACTAATCATGCTCCTTGGGCATGGGACGGGGTGGTCTCTGCGGCCGGGCTCGAGGAGGCATTCTCCTCGGTGGCCGTTTCGGCGGCGGAGTGCCCGCCCCTGCGTGCACGCCAGGCGTCGCGCAGCTTTTCGTGCCACCGCGGGCGTTTCCGCGGCGGGACATGGTCCACACCCCCCAGCGACCACGGGTTGCACCGCAGGATGCGCCAAGCGGTGAGCGCCGTTCCCTTGATCGCGCCGTGCCGGTCGATGGCCGTGTAGCCGTAGTGCGAGCACGACGGGTAGTACTTGCACACCGGCCCCAGCAGCGGACTGATCGTCCACTGGTAGAGCTTGATCAGAGCCAGCAGCGGATACTTCATCGCGCGCCCCCTCCCAGCAGACGTTGAAGGGCGGCATCAAGGTCTTGGGCCAGCTGTGCGTGGTCGGCGTCGCCCGCACCGGGCAGCGCCCGTACGACTACCAGGCTACCGGGGGGCAGCAGGACGACTCGTTCCCGCATCAGATGACGAAGTCGGCGCTTCACCTTGTTGCGTACGACCGCTCCACCCACGGCCTTGCTCACGACGAAACCCGCACGCGTCGGGGGAGCGCTCTCCCCAGGCGCGTGCGGGTCCGTGGCACCGCTTCGAAGATGGACCACGAGGGTCGGGCGGCCAGCCCGACGACCTCGTCGTACCGCGGTCGCGAAGTCCTCGCGCCGCCTCAGCCGATGCTCGGTAGGCAGCACGACGTCATGACCTGATCAGGCTCAGGCGGACAGGTTGGCGCGACCCTTGCTGCGGCGGTTCGCGAGAATCGCGCGACCGGCACGGGTACGCATCCGCAGGCGGAAGCCGTGGGTCTTGGCACGACGACGGTTGTTCGGCTGGAAGGTGCGCTTGCTCACTCGGGGGCTCCAGAAATCAATCGGTGTTGGCGGGTGCCGTCCTGGCTGTCACCGTGCGCCCACGAGTAGCTCTCGTTACGCCCGAGTGCACCGCTTCCCGATCACCTGACGCGATCTGTGCCCATCGGAGGCAGGCGGCAGCAGCCATCGACAACTCGACCTGGTTACGGTACGCGCGGCTGCGCCATCCGGTCAAACCAGGGGTCGCCGGGAGGCACTCGGGAGACACTATCCACAGCCTGGGGACAACAACTTGAACCGCACCCGTCGCCCTGACTACCGTGGCTGAACTCCGATTCGTTCCTTTGTCCCCTTGTTCCCGGCTCCCCCGGGGACTCCCCCCGGTTTCAATCCCGACCCGTCCCACCATCACACGAACGTGGGACCCACGAGAGAGCGTGCCCTGTGGCTGACGTACCTGCCGATCTTGCCGCAGTGTGGCCGCGAGTACTGGAGCAGCTCCTCGAGGGCCGTGGTCAGGGGGTCGAGGCGAAGGACGAGCACTGGATCCGGCGCTGCCAGCCGCTCGCGCTGGTCGCCGACACCGCCCTGCTCGCCGTACCGAACGAATTCGCGAAGGGCGTCCTGGAGGGCCGGCTCGCCCCGATCGTCAGCGACACGCTGAGCCGCGAGTGCGGCCGGCCGATCCGTATCGCGATCACCGTCGACGACTCCGCGGGCGAACCCCCGGCCCCGCCGGCGCCCCCCGTCCAGCGCCAGCCGCAGTCACGCTACGAGGAGCCCGAACTCCCGTCCGGCCCGTCCGGCCCGTACGACGAGCAGAAGGGCCGCTACGACAGCGGGTACGACACCTCGTACAACGCTCCGTACGAAAGTTATGGCAGGCACCGCGCGGAACCGCTGCCCCAGCCGCCCGGCGAACAGCAGCTGCCGACCGCGCGCCCCGCGTACCCGTCGGAGTACCAGCGCCCCGAGCCCGGCGGCTGGCCGCGGCCCCAGCAGGACGAGTACAGCTGGCAGCAGCAGCGGCTCGGTTTCCCCGAGCGCGACCCGTACGCCTCGCCGTCGCAGGAGCCGTATCCCCAGGACAGCTACGGCCAGCCGTCCTCCGACTACCGTCCGCAGCCGATGGAACGGCGCCCGTACGACCCCTCGCCGTACGAGCAGAAGCCACAGGACTACAACCAGCACGACCAGCGCGACGGAGGGCGGCGGGAGCTGCCCGAACCGTCGCCCGGTGCCGGTCCGCCGCAGCGGCCCGGTATGCCCGGCACGCAGCCGGCGAAGCCGAGCGGGCCCGGTGAACCGACCGCGCGGCTGAACCCGAAGTACCTCTTCGACACGTTCGTCATCGGCGCGTCCAACCGCTTCGCGCACGCGGCGGCGGTCGCCGTCGCCGAGGCGCCCGCGAAGGCGTACAACCCCCTGTTCATCTACGGGGAGTCGGGCCTCGGCAAGACGCACCTGCTGCACGCGATCGGACACTACGCGCGGAGCCTCTACCCCGGCACGCGCGTGCGGTACGTGAGCTCCGAGGAGTTCACCAACGAGTTCATCAACTCCATCCGCGACGGCAAGGGCGACAGCTTCCGCAAGCGGTACCGCGAGATGGACATCCTCCTGGTCGACGACATCCAGTTCCTGGCGGACAAGGAGTCGACGCAGGAGGAGTTCTTCCACACCTTCAACACGCTCCACAACGCGAACAAGCAGATCGTGCTGTCCAGCGACCGGCCGCCGAAGCAGCTGGTGACGCTGGAGGACCGGCTGCGGAACCGTTTCGAGTGGGGTCTCATCACCGACGTCCAGCCGCCCGAGCTGGAGACGAGGATCGCGATCCTCCGCAAGAAGGCGGTGCAGGAGCAGCTGAACGCCCCGCCGGAGGTGCTGGAGTTCATCGCGTCCCGGATCTCGCGCAACATCCGCGAGCTGGAGGGCGCGCTGATCCGGGTGACGGCGTTCGCGTCGCTCAACCGGCAGCCGGTGGACCTGGGCCTCACGGAGATCGTCCTCAAGGACCTCATCCCCGGCGGCGAGGACTCGGCCCCCGAGATCACCTCGACGGCCATCATGAGCGCCACCGCCGACTACTTCGGCCTCACCGTCGAGGACCTGTGCGGCACCTCGCGCGGGCGCGCCCTGGTGACGGCCCGGCAGATCGCCATGTACCTGTGCCGTGAGCTGACCGACCTGTCCCTGCCGAAGATCGGCGCGCTGTTCGGCGGCCGTGACCATACGACGGTCATGCACGCCGACCGCAAGATCCGCAATCTCATGGCCGAGCGCCGCTCCATCTACAACCAGGTCACCGAACTCACCAACCGGATCAAGGCCGGCTGAGAAGGCCCTCCATACGCCGTCCAGGGCGCCCCGGGAGCAGTTCCCGGGGCGCCTTCTTCGTGCCACGGCGGCGTGGAGGAGCCGAGCGGGCGCAGGAGCGGGGGAGCCGACTGGTGCTGTGTCTGTCATCCGCTGTTCGATTACTCGCCGGGTTACGGCCACTCTCCACAGATTCGGTGACTTTTTGCCGTCCACACCCTGGGGACCGCGAAGTTGTCCAGACTGTATCCACAGGCAGTCCGGCCGAAGAACCGTCAGGGCAGGTCAACAGGTTGTGGATTCGTGGACAAACTTTATCCACAGGCTGTGGACGGCGAGACGATCCACAAGCTGTGCACAAAGTTGTCCACCGACAACCCACAGGCTGTGGGCGGTTGTCCCCAGCGAACCCCGGCTTCTCCACACCTCTGTCCACTGTTCGGCAACGCGACGCGCCTTCTCACCGGGTCGAGTGAAAGGCGTCACACGAAGTTGCCCGGTTGGCCTGTGGGAAACGTGGGTAAACCTGGGGACGCATCTGGGGAGAACTCCCCTCTGCCTGTGCATGGAGTGTGCAGAACTTTCTGTTCTCCACAGCGGGCCCTGGTTATCCACCGGCTCCGCCCACAGGACCAGTGGATAAAATTTCGCCTCTGAGCTGCGAAAACACAGTTATCCACCGTTTCCACAGGCCCTACTACTACTAACAACTAGAGAGAGCCAGGAAACCGTTTCGAAGTGGGTCCTGTGCACAACTCGCCCTTCGGCGTCCGGCTGCCCCGGATCACGACTTGACCCCGACAGGCACCTACTGTCAGTGCGGTGCGTCAGACTGGTCCCGGTGGTCCTTCCCCTCCCAGGGACCGACCACACACCGAGACAGACGACGAAGGCCAGGCAGAGCGACAAGCGCCGGCAACAGCAGGAGGCGGCAAGAGTGAAGATCCGGGTGGAACGCGACGTACTCGCGGAGGCAGTGGCCTGGGCGGCGCGCAGCCTCCCGGCCCGTCCGCCGGCGCCTGTCCTCGCCGGCCTGCTGCTGAAGGCCGAGGACGGCGCGCTGAGCCTCTCCAGCTTCGACTACGAGGTCTCGGCGCGGGTGTCCGTGGAGGCGGAGATCGAGGAGGAGGGCACGGTCCTCGTCTCCGGCCGTCTGCTGGCCGACATCTGCCGCGCCCTGCCCAACCGCCCGGTGGAGATTTCCACAGACGGTGTACGGGCGACCGTGGTCTGCGGCTCCTCCCGCTTCACCCTCCACACCCTGCCGGTGGAGGAGTACCCCTCGCTGCCCCAGATGCCGAACGCGACGGGCACGGTCCCCGGCGAGGTCTTCGCCTCCGCCGCCGCCCAGGTCGCCATCGCCGCCGGCCGCGACGACACACTGCCCGTCCTCACCGGTGTGCGCATCGAGATCGAGGGCGACACCGTCACGCTGGCCTCCACCGACCGCTACCGCTTCGCGGTCCGCGAGTTCCTGTGGAAGCCGGAGAACCCGGACGCCTCCGCGGTCGCCCTGGTGCCCGCCAAGACGCTCCTGGACACCGCCAAGGCGCTCACCAGCGGCGACAGCGTCATCCTGGCGCTCTCCGGCTCGGGCGCGGGCGAGGGCCTGATCGGCTTCGAGGGCGCCGGCCGGCGCACGACCACCCGCCTCCTCGAAGGCGACCTGCCGAAGTACCGCACGCTGTTCCCGACCGAGTTCAACTCGGTCGCCGTGATCGAGACCGCCCCCTTCGTGGAGGCCGTCAAGCGCGTGGCCCTGGTCGCCGAGCGCAACACCCCGGTGCGGCTGAGCTTCGAGCAGGGCGTGCTCATCCTGGAGGCCGGTTCCAGCGACGACGCACAGGCTGTGGAGAGGGTCGACTCCCAGCTGGAGGGCGACGACATCTCGATCGCCTTCAACCCGACCTTCCTGCTGGACGGCCTGAGCGCGATCGACTCCCCCGTCGCCCAGCTGTCGTTCACCACGTCCACCAAGCCCGCGCTGCTCAGCGGCAAGCCCGCGCTGGACGCCGAGGCGGACGAGGCCTACAAGTACCTGATCATGCCGGTGCGCCTGAGCGGCTGAGGCTGAGGCTCACCCAGGCTTGTCCACAGGCCGTGGAGAAACACCTCCCGGCCTGTGGGTGAAACCGCAGGTGAACGCGTATGTGACGCGTATGTGGGGCGCTACGTCTGAGCGCGTATCCCCACAGGTGTGCGTGAGGGCCCGGGTCTAGGCTCGGACATGGGTACGAAGGTGCCCCACACGCCACACAGCGACCTAAGGAACAACTGATGGAGCTCGGTCTCGTCGGCCTCGGCAAGATGGGCGGCAACATGCGCGAGCGGATCCGCCGCGCGGGCCACACCGTCGTCGGATACGACCGCAACCCGGACCTCGCCGACGTCCACAGCCTGGAAGAGCTTGTGGGCAAGCTCTCGGGCCCGCGCGTGGTCTGGGTGATGGTCCCGGCCGGCGCTGCCACCCAGTCGACGATCGACGAGCTCGCCGAGCTCCTGGAGCCGGGCGATGTCGTCGTGGACGGCGGCAACTCCCGCTGGACGGACGACGAGAAGCACGCCGAGGAGCTGGCGGCCAAGAGCATCGGCTTCGTCGACTGCGGAGTCTCCGGCGGCGTCTGGGGCCTGGCGAACGGCTACGCGCTGATGTACGGCGGTGCCGCCGAGAACATAGCCAAGGTCCAGCCGGTCTTCGACGCCCTCAAGCCCGAGGGCGAGTTCGGCGCCGTGCACGCGGGCAAGGTCGGCGCGGGCCACTTCTCGAAGATGGTCCACAACGGCATCGAGTACGCCATGATGCAGGCCTACGCCGAGGGCTGGGAGCTCCTGGAGAAGGTCGACTCGGTCACGGACGTGCGCGAGGTCTTCCGCTCCTGGCAGGAGGGCACCGTCATCCGTTCCTGGCTCCTCGACCTCGCGGTCAACGCCCTCAGCGAGGACGAGCACCTCGACAAGCTGAAGGGGTACGCCCAGGACTCCGGCGAGGGCCGCTGGACCGTCGAGGCCGCGATAGACCACGCCGTGCCGCTGCCCGCGATCACCGCGTCGCTGTTCGCGCGGTTCTCCTCCCGCCAGGAGGACTCGCCGCAGATGAAGATGATCTCGGCGCTGCGCAACCAGTTCGGCGGCCACGCGGTCGAGACGAAGTAACCAGTCAACGAAGTAACCAGTCACCTACTGAACCCCGGGGGAGGTCGGCGGACCACCATGCACGTCACGCATCTGTCGCTGGCCGACTTCCGCTCGTACGCCCGGGTCGAGGTCCCCCTCGACCCGGGCGTCACCGCCTTCGTGGGCCCCAACGGCCAGGGCAAGACGAACCTCGTCGAGGCCGTGGGCTACCTCGCCACCCTCGGCAGCCACCGGGTCGCCTCCGACGCCCCCCTGGTCCGCATGGGCGCCGACCGCGCGATCGTCCGGGCGCAGGTGCGGCAGGGCGAGCGGCAGCAGCTGGTCGAGCTGGAGATCAACCCCGGCAGGGCCAACCGCGCCCGCGTCAACCGGTCCTCGCAGGTCAGGCCCCGGGATGTGCTGGGCATCGTACGGACTGTGCTGTTCGCGCCCGAGGACCTCGCGCTGGTCAAGGGGGATCCCGGGGAGCGGCGGCGGTTCCTCGACGAGCTGATCACCGCGCGTTCCCCGCGGATGGCCGGCGTACGGTCCGACTACGAGCGGGTGCTGAAGCAGCGCAACACGCTGCTGAAGTCGGCGGCGATGGCGCGGCGGCACGGCGGGCGGTCCATGGATCTGTCCACGCTCGATGTGTGGGACCAGCATCTCGCGCGCGTGGGCGCCGAGTTGCTCGCGCAGCGCCTCGACCTGGTCGCCGCGGTCCAGCCGCTCGCCGACAAGGCGTACGAGCAGCTGGCCCCGGGCGGCGGTCCGCTCGCCCTGGAGTACAAGCCGTCCGCGCCCGGTGAGGCGCACACGCGCGAGGATCTCTACGCGCAGCTGATGGACGCGCTCGCGGACGCCCGTAAGCAGGAGATCGAGCGGGGCGTCACGCTCGTGGGTCCCCATCGGGACGATGTGATTCTCAAACTCGGCTCGCTGCCCGCCAAGGGGTACGCCTCCCACGGCGAGTCCTGGTCCTACGCGCTGGCGTTGCGTCTTGCCTCCTACGACCTGCTGCGCGCCGAGGGGAACGAGCCGGTGCTGGTGCTCGACGACGTCTTCGCCGAGCTGGACGCGCGCCGGCGGGACCGGCTGGCGGAGCTGGTCGCGCCCGGCGAACAGGTGCTGGTGACGGCCGCGGTCGACGACGACGTACCGGAGCTCCTCGCCGGAGCGAGGTACCGCGTGGCGGACGGGACGGTGGAGCGCGTATGAGCGAGCAGCAGCCGGAGAATCCGCCCGCGGAGCCCTCGGGGGTCGACCTCGCGCGCGTGGCGCTCAGGGCCGCGCGTGAGCAGGCACGCGCGCGTGGGGACGCGGCGCAGCAGAAGAAGCAGGCGCGGCGCGGGGGCGGGCTGCGCTCCGGCGCGCGCGCGGACGGCCGTGACCCCATGGCGCTCGGCTCGGCGATCAACCGGCTGCTCAACGAGCGCGGCTGGGAGGCGCCGGCAGCGGTGGGCGGGGTGATGGGCCGCTGGCCGCAGATCGTCGGCGAGGACGTGGCCAAGCACTGCGAGCCGGAGCGCTACGACGAGGACGAGCGGGTGCTGATGGTGCGCTGCGACTCCACGGCCTGGGCGACGAATCTGCGGCTGCTCGCGCCGACCCTGGTGGCCCGGCTGAACGAGGATCTCGGGCATGGCCGGGTGCGGCACATCAAGGTGCAGGGCCCGAGCGGTCCGGTCCGCCGCTACGGTCCGCTGAGGGCCCCGGGGAGCACCGGGCCCGGCGATACGTACGGGTGATCTGCGTCACGTGCGCGACGGTGGGGCCGGTACGTCCGTACCGGCCCCACCGTCTTTTCACGCGCCCGCGCGCGCGTTGCCCACAGGCTGTGGACGGCCTGCCAACGGCCCGCTCGCGGGGGTGAATTCCGACGTGACCCGTCGGTAGCCAAGGGTTGACACCCGGAAGCGCTGAGTGCCTCCGTGAGCCTCTTGTAGCCCCCATCCGCATATCGGGACCCGTCTGGGACCGGTTGAGGGCGGCACATCCGGACTCAGGTACCGGCAAACCCCCATCACTGTCAGTGCTACCGGTAGACTGGAAGCCAATCCCGCCCCGACCGTGGGGACCGCCCGGGAAAAGCTGAGCAACGCTGATCAAGGCTTACCAACGCAACATGCCGCAGCCGCTCCGGCAACCTGCCGAGGAGCCTGGCTCGTGCTGTGCCAGAAAGGGCGCTTCGTGGCCGATTCCGGCAACCCCAACGAGAACAACCCGTCCACAGACGCCGGCCCGCGCGGCGCGGTCGGCACCTCGAACGCCGAGGTCACCGCGTCGTACGACGCCAGCGCCATCACCGTCCTCGAAGGCCTGGACGCGGTCCGCAAGCGCCCTGGTATGTACATCGGCTCCACGGGCGAGCGCGGTCTGCACCACCTCGTGTACGAGGTCGTCGACAACTCCGTCGACGAGGCACTGGCGGGCCACGCGGACACGATCGACGTGACGATCCTGCCCGACGGCGGTGTGCGCGTCGTGGACAACGGCCGCGGCATCCCGGTGGGCATCGTCGCCTCCGAGGGCAAGCCGGCCCTGGAGGTCGTGCTGACCGTGCTGCACGCGGGCGGCAAGTTCGGCGGCGGCGGCTACGCGGTCTCCGGAGGTCTGCACGGCGTGGGTGTCTCCGTCGTGAACGCCCTGTCGTCCAAGGTCGCCGTGGAGGTGCGGACCGACGGCCACCGCTGGACGCAGGACTACAAGATGGGCGTCCCCACGGCGCCGCTGGTCAAGCACGAGGCCATTCGGGAGACCGGTACCTCGGTCACCTTCTGGGCCGACGCCGACATCTTCGAGACCACGGAGTACTCCTTCGAGACGCTCTCGCGGCGCTTCCAGGAGATGGCGTTCCTCAACAAGGGTTTGACGATCAAACTCACCGACGAGCGCGAGTCGGCGAAGGCCACCGCCGGGGCGGACGAGGCGGGTGCGGACGAGAAGGACGAGGTCAAGACCGTCACGTACCACTACGAGGGCGGCATCGTCGACTTCGTGAAGTACCTCAACTCCCGCAAGGGAGACGCGGTGCACCCCACCGTCATCGACCTGGAGGCGGAGGACAAGGACAAGAGCCTGTCCCTCGAGGTCGCCATGCAGTGGAACAGCGGTTACAGCGAGGGCGTGTACTCCTTCGCCAACATCATCCACACGCACGAGGGCGGTACGCACGAGGAGGGCTTCCGCGCGGCGCTGACCAACCTGGTCAACAAGTACGCGCGCGACAAGAAGCATCTGCGCGAGAAGGACGACAACCTCACGGGCGACGACATCCGCGAGGGTCTGACCGCGATCATCTCGGTCAAGCTGAGCGAGCCGCAGTTCGAGGGCCAGACCAAGACCAAGCTGGGCAACACGGAGGCGAAGACCTTCGTCCAGAAGGCGGTCTACGAGCACCTCAACGACTGGCTGGACCGCAACCCGGTCGAGGCGGCGGACATCGTCCGCAAGGGCATCCAGGCGGCCACCGCGCGCGTGGCGGCCCGCAAGGCCCGCGACCTGACCCGCCGTAAGGGCCTGCTGGAGTCGGCGTCCCTGCCGGGCAAGCTCTCCGACTGCCAGTCGAACGACCCCACCAAGTGCGAGATCTTCATCGTCGAGGGTGACTCCGCCGGCGGCTCGGCCAAGTCCGGCCGCAATCCGCAGTACCAGGCGATCCTCCCGATCCGCGGCAAGATCCTCAACGTGGAGAAGGCCAGGATCGACAAGATCCTGCAGAACCAGGAGATCCAGGCGCTGATCTCGGCCTTCGGCACCGGGGTCCACGAGGACTTCGACATCGAGAAGCTCCGCTATCACAAGATCATCCTGATGGCGGACGCCGACGTCGACGGCCAGCACATCAGCACCCTGCTGCTGACCTTCCTGTTCCGCTTCATGCGGCCGCTGGTCGAGGCCGGGCACGTGTACCTCTCCCGTCCCCCGCTCTACAAGATCAAGTGGGGCCGGGACGACATCGAGTACGCGTACTCCGACCGCGAGCGCGACGCGCTGATCGAGATGGGCCGACAGCGCGGCAAGCGGGTGCGCGAGGACTCCATCCAGCGCTTCAAGGGCCTCGGCGAGATGAACGCCGAGGAGCTGCGCGTGACCACCATGGACCAGGAGCACCGCGTCCTCGGCCAGGTCACCCTCGACGACGCCGCCCAGGCCGACGACCTGTTCTCGGTCCTCATGGGCGAGGACGTCGAAGCGCGCCGCGCCTTCATCCAGCGCAACGCCAAGGACGTCCGTTTCCTCGACATCTGAGTCGGTCTCAGCTGACCGCACCAGGAAGGATCCCCACCAGCAATGGCCGACGAGAACACTCCCAGCACACCTGAAGAGGGCGCCATCATCGCCCAGCGCGTCGAGCCCGTCGGGCTCGAGACGGAGATGCAGCGCTCGTATCTCGACTACGCGATGTCCGTCATCGTGTCGCGCGCCCTGCCCGACGTCCGTGACGGCCTCAAGCCCGTCCACCGCCGCGTCCTGTACGCCATGTACGACGGCGGCTACCGCCCCGAGCGCGGCTTCTACAAGTGCGCCCGCGTGGTCGGCGACGTCATGGGCAACTACCACCCGCACGGCGACTCCTCGATCTACGACGCGCTGGTCCGCCTCGCGCAGCCGTGGTCGATGCGTATGCCGCTCGTCGACTCCAACGGCAACTTCGGCTCCCCGGGCAACGACCCGGCGGCCGCCATGCGGTACACCGAGTGCAAGATGGCGCCGCTGTCGATGGAGATGGTCCGTGACATCGACGAGGAGACCGTCGACTTCACGGACAACTACGACGGCCGCTCCCAGGAGCCGACCGTCCTGCCGGCCCGCTTCCCGAACCTGCTGATCAACGGCTCGGCCGGGATCGCGGTCGGCATGGCGACCAACATCCCCTCGCACAACCTGCGCGAGGTCGCGTCCGGCGCCCAGTGGTACCTGGAGAACCCGGAGGCGTCCCACGAGGAGCTGCTCGACGCCCTCATCGAGCGCATCAAGGGCCCCGACTTCCCGACCGGCGCCCTGGTGGTGGGCCGCAAGGGCATCGAGGAGGCGTACCGGACGGGCCGCGGCTCGATCACCATGCGGGCAGTCGTCGAGGTCGAGGAGATCCAGAACCGCCAGTGCCTGGTGGTCACGGAGCTGCCCTACCAGGTCAACCCCGACAACCTCGCGCAGAAGATCGCCGACCTGGTGAAGGACGGCAAGGTCGGCGGCATCGCGGACGTCCGCGACGAGACGTCGTCCCGCACGGGTCAGCGCCTGGTGATCGTCCTCAAGCGTGACGCGGTCGCCAAGGTCGTACTGAACAACCTGTACAAGCACACGGACCTGCAGTCGAACTTCGGCGCCAACATGCTGGCCCTGGTCGACGGCGTCCCGCGCACGCTCTCCCTCGACGCGTTCATCCGCCACTGGGTGACGCACCAGATCGAGGTCATCGTCCGCCGTACGCGCTTCCGGCTGCGCAAGGCCGAGGAGCGCGCCCACATCCTGCGCGGCCTCCTCAAGGCCCTGGACGCCATCGACGACGTCATCGCGCTCATCCGGGGCAGCGACACCGTCGACATCGCGCGCACGGGCCTGATGCGCCTCCTGGAGATCGACGAGATCCAGGCCAACGCCATCCTCGAGATGCAGCTGCGCCGACTGGCCGCCCTGGAGCGCCAGAAGATCATCCAGGAGCACGACGAACTCCAGGCGAAGATCACCGAGTACAACGCGATCCTTGCCTCGGAGGTCCGCCAGCGCGGCATCGTCAGCGCGGAGCTGGCCGCGATCGTCGAGAAGTACGGCGACGACCGCAAGACCATGCTGGTGCCCTACGACGGTGACATGTCCATCGAGGACCTGATCGCCGAAGAGGACATCGTCGTCACCATCTCGCGCGGGGGCTACGTCAAGCGCACGAAGACGGACGACTACCGCTCCCAGAAGCGCGGCGGCAAGGGCGTACGCGGGGCGAAGCTGAAGGAGGACGACATCGTCGACCACTTCTTCGTCTCCACCACGCACCACTGGCTGCTGTTCTTCACCAACAAGGGCCGGGTGTACCGGGCGAAGGCGTACGAGCTTCCCGACGCCGGCCGGGACGCGCGCGGCCAGCACGTCGCCAACCTGCTGGCCTTCCAGCCGGACGAGGCGATCGCCGAGATCCTCGCCATCCGCGACTACGAGGCGGCGCCGTACCTGGTGCTCGCCACGAAGGGCGGATTGGTCAAGAAGACGCCGCTTAAAGATTACGATTCGCCCCGCTCCGGCGGTGTCATCGCCATCAACCTCCGGGAGACGGAGGACGGTTCCGACGACGAGCTGATCGGCGCCGAGCTCGTCTCGGCCGATGACGATCTGCTGCTGATCAGCAAGAAGGCACAGTCGATCCGCTTCACGGCCACGGACGAAACGCTCCGTCCCATGGGGCGCGCCACCTCGGGTGTCAAGGGCATGAGCTTCCGCGAGACGGACCAGCTCCTCTCGATGAATGTTGTTCGACCCGGTACGTTCGTGTTCACTGCCACAGACGGCGGGTACGCGAAGCGGACCGCAGTCGACGAGTACCGCGTCCAGGGTCGCGGTGGCCTCGGCATCAAGGCCGCCAAGATCGTCGAGGACCGCGGTTCGCTGGTCGGCGCGCTGGTGGTCGAGGAGACGGACGAGATCCTCGCCATCACGCTGTCGGGCGGTGTGATTCGTACGCGAGTCAATGAGGTCAGGGAGACGGGCCGTGACACCATGGGCGTCCAACTGATCAACTTGGGCAAGCGCGATGCCGTCGTCGGTATCGCACGTAACGCCGAAGCGGGGCGTGAGGCGGAGGAGGTCGACGGCGAGGACGCCGTGGACGAGACCGCCGAGGGCACCGTGACGACCGGCACGGACGAGGGCGAGTCGCCCTCTTCCGAGTAGCACGAGGAGAGAGACATCGTGAGCGGAGCCACGGGCGCCGGGACGTCTTCCGGGACGGAGAAGGACGGCGGCGGCCGTGGCTCCGCCGCATCGGGGGACGATGCGGGGGCGGGTGGGGGCAGTGCGCGTTCGACCGACGCGCAGCAGCCTGCCGATGGGCGTGCCATGGACACGCACACCACGCAGCTGAAGGCGATCAAGCCGTCCGCGGCCGACGCGTCCTCCTCGCCCGACACGCAAGGATCCAAGGGGTCCCAGGGGGGAACCGTGACGGACACCAGGGCCGCTCAGGCCCAACAGCCGGCCGCTCAGCCGGCCTCTGCCTCACCGCTGCCCGGCGAACGGCAGCCGCAGCCGCAGCAGCCCGCCGGGCCGTACCACCCGCCGCAGGCCTACCCCTCGCAGCCGGCGGCACCGGCCGCGGCGGGGACCGCGGCGGGAACCGCCCAGGGGGCTGCGGTACGGCGGCCCCGGACCGGTGCCGGTACGCGCACCGTGCCGCGGGTGCGCAAGGCGCGGCTGCGGGTGGCGAAGGCCGACCCGTGGTCGGTGATGAAGGTCAGCTTCCTGCTGTCGATAGCGCTGGGTATCTGCACGATCGTCGCGGCGGCGGTGCTGTGGATGGTCATGGACGCGATGGGCGTCTTCTCGTCGGTCGGCGGCACCATCTCCGAGGCCACCGGCTCGAACGAGTCCAACGGCTTCGACCTGCAGGCCTTCCTGTCCCTCCCCCACGTCCTGACGTTCACGGCGATCATCGCGGTCATCGACGTCGTCCTGGCGACGGCGCTGGCCACCCTCGGCGCGTTCATCTACAACCTCAGCGCGGGCTTCGTCGGCGGCATCGAGCTGACGCTGGCCGAGGACGAGTGAACTGCGGCTAAACCTCTGGTGGGCGGTCCCCCTGTTATCGATTTTGGGACTGCCCACGTCGTGCGCTAATCTTCAGGAGTCAGCGCGCGGGACACACCGCAGAGCGCGGCGGGGCTATAGCTCAGTTGGTTAGAGCGCATCCCTGATAAGGATGAGGCCACAGGTTCAAATCCTGTTAGCCCCACCAGCGAGAAGACCCCCGGACCATCGGTCCGGGGGTCTTTTGACACCCATGGTTGACACCAACGAGGGCGAACGACTGCGGTCAGCCGATCAGCGGGTCCTCCAGCAGCTCTGCGAGCATCGTCACAGCTTCCCTCTCACTGTCGCCCACCACGTGCGTGTAGACGTCCATGGTCATGCTGATCTGGCTGTGGCGGAGGATCGCCTGAGCGACCTTGGGGTGCACCTTCAGGAAGGCCAGGAGGGTGCCGCAGGTGTGGCGGGCGAGCCGGACCGTGATCCGGCGGACGCCAGCCCGCTTCACGAGCCGATCGAAGGTCCGGGAGAAGCCGGTGGGGTCGATCATGCCGCCGTGTTCGGAGGAGAAGATCAGGTCGTGGTCTTCGGGCTGTTCCCAGTGGGGCCCGGCGATCTTCTTTTCCAGTTCCTGGAGCTCCCGGCGCTCGTCCAGGGCGCGGGCACAAAACTCCGGGAGCGGGAGCACGGCCTGTGAGGACTCCGTCTTGAGGTCCTTGAGGACCAAGCCCGCGCCCTTCTCCCGCTGCACCTGCTTGACCGGCGTGAAACGGCCGGCCTCGAAGTCGATGTCCTGCCAGCGCAGGCCGAGGACCTCACTTCGGCGGAGGCCGAGGACGAGCACCAGGACGCAGGCCGCGTAGAGGCGGTGCGCGCGGGTCGAGCGGAGGAACGTGATCGCTTCCCGTGCGCTCCACGCGGTGCCCTTGTCCTTGTTGACCTTGGGCATGTCGACCAGGAGCGCGACATTGCGCGTGAGCAGCTCTTCGCGCATGGCCCGGTTGAGAGCGTTCCGGAGGACGCGCAGCACCTCGAAGCGGGTGGCCGCGCCTACTTCCTCCCGCCTCAGCGTGGCCATGAGGGCGCGGAGCTGGGCGGGTGTCAGCTTGGTGAGCGGCTTCTTGCCGAGGTGGGGGAGCAGGTAGAGCCGGACCTTGGACTCGTACTTGGCGTAGGTGTTGTGCTCCCGTTCCGGCTTGACGATGTGCTCCAGCCAGTAGGGCAACCACTCGCCGAGCGTCCACGTGCGCGAGGGCACCGGGATGCCGTTGCGCTCCTGGTCCTGGAGCTTGCCGAGCTTCTCGTTCGTCTCGTCCCACGTGGCGCCGTAGACGGTCTTACGGACGCGGTTGCCGTCGGTGTCGGTCACGTACGCGCGGCCCATATAGCGGCCGTCCTTGCGCTTGGTGATGGTTCCCCCGCCGTTGGGGCGCCTCTTGGCCATCAGGCGGCCTCTCCCATCTCTCGGAGGACGAAGTCGCGTACGGCGTCGTCCGGGATACGGCGGCATCCGTCGACCTTGATGGAGACCAGGCGGCGGGTGCGGATGAGGTCGTACACCTTGGTCCGGCCGACCTTGAGCCGGGTCATGACCTCCGGCACGGTGAGCAGCTCCGGGGCAACGGTGGTCATGCGGCGGCTCCGTTCAGGTCAGGTTCGTCTCTCAGGGCTTCGCGTGCGGTCTCTCGGTTGAGTTGGATGTCTCGTCGGATCGTGGCGGCGAGCCAGGATTCACCGGAGGTGTGGCCGTGGCCGGCGTAGGACCAGTGGGCGAGGGTGAGCGTCGTTGCCTCCGGGGCATCGAGGTCAGGCAGGCCGAGGGCTTCGCGCTGTTGCTGCGCGCGGTAGTCGGCGCGGACCTGGCGGAGGGCGCCGAGGGTGGTGGAGTAGCGGCGGGACTTGGTGGAGAAGTGGCCGCGGAAGCCGAGCATGTGAGCCCAGTCCCGCAACTTGCGCTCCGGGTAGAGCGGGTGCAGGTCGAGGCAGGCCGAGATGAGCCGACGGGGATGCTCGGGCACGTCGAGCAGGACGAGTACTTCCTTGTTGCCGACGCGGCGGTCAACGGTGCCGGTGGTCTCAGCGGCTTTGGTGGCGTACTTGGCCACGTACGAGGCCACCGCTTGTTCGGTGATCTCCTCACCATCGCCAAAGGCACCGATCGGCTGTACGTCGAGTTGGGCGCCCCATCGCAGGACGCGGGCGGGCTGCTCACCGGCCGGAGGCACGTCGACCGCGACGCGAGCGGCAGCAGCCTTGATCGCCTCTGTGAGGAGGTCGAGCGTGGCCCAGGCCGGGGGCGGCGAGTCGGGCCCGTCCGGTCCGTCGAAGCGAATCACAGCGTGGAAGTGCACGGCACCGCGCTTCTGGTACTCGGCGACCTTGCCGAAGGCGACGCGGGACTGTGCGTGGGCTTCCCTCTGCGTGAGACCGGCGCGGCGGGCGATCTCGCGGCGCAGGTAGATCGTGAAGTACCGCCACAGCTCGGAGGCGTGATTGTTCCACAGCACAGCGCCCGCGTAGTCGTAGGTGTCCGGGGCGAGCGGGGTGCCGAGTTCTGGCGCGTCCTCGTCGTGGCGGGTGCCGCAGCGGCAGGGACGGTTGCCGGGGCGGTTGTGGACCGGCCCGAAGGACGGGGCGGTCAGGGTCGCGAACACGCGGGGGTGGTCCCGGATCGTGTCCGGGGTGCCCTTTGCTGGATCGCCGACCAGGCCCGCGCGGATCAGGTGGTACGTGTCGCCCGCGTACGTCCAGGCGCAGGCGGGGCAGCGAGAGGCGCGACGGTTGCCGCACGCGACGCGGAGACGGCCGCCAGGTTCGCTGTCAGTGCTGTAGCTGTGGAGGACCTGACCGGTAGCCCGGTCACGGGTGACGGTGGCGCCCTGGAGGTGGATCGGGTCAGAGCAACCGCCCGTACGGCGAATCTGGTCCTGGATACGGTCGAAGCTGGAGGACCCGGCCAGCCTCAGCACGTCGGCGAGGACGGCCGGGTCCAGGCCCGCCATGGCGGCGGAGTCGGTCACGCCTTGTTCTCCTTGAGGATCGAGCGGACGACGACCGCGCACACGGCGACGGAGGCGGCGGTAATCGCGACGGCGAGGAGCATGGAGACCAGGACCGCGCCCACGACCAGGACCACGGCGCTGCCCCCGGCGACCAGGGCGAGCGTGCTGCCAGCGGTGAGCTGAACGGCCGGCCGATTGCCGGACGGGGCGGGCGGAACCGGGGTGTGGGCAGGGACGTAGGGCACCGGGCTGTAGACGGTCGGAGCCGTCGGAGCGGGAGCCGGGGCGGTGTCCTGCGGCGGGTACTTCGGGGTGAACACGTGAGTGGTCCCTTCGGGCGCGATCAGTCGAGGAGAGTGGCGACGGCGGGGGCGAGGACGCTGTTCGCGACGAGGTAGCCGCCCAGGAGGAGCAGGGCGACCAGCCACCATGGCGGGCGGGCGAGCTGGATGCCGAGGACGGCGACGACGAGCACGGCGAACCAGAGGGGGACGTCCATGGCGGATCTCCTGTCAGGCCTTGCAGCGGTGGGTGCGGGCGGCGAGTTCGGCGGCGGAACGGCTGTCGTACTCGGCGGAGAAGTCGCAGCGCGGAGCCGTGCAGGCGGCGAGGTGGCGGTTACGGCCACGGGCGAGGAACGAGGCGACCTGTACGGGACCGATGCGGCGGACGTTGCGGAACCTGGGGCTGGACATCAGTGGGCGTCCTCTCCGGTGAAGTCGTGGACGTGGTCGGTGAGCCACTGACGGATTTCGGGCTGTTCGTCGTCGGTGGCCTGGTTGATCGCGGCCTCACCGACGGCGAGGGCATCGACGAGCCGGTTACGGCGGGTCAGTTCTGCGGCGTACTCCAGGGCCGAGCGGATGGCGGGGCGCATGGCGTGCGTCTCCCTTCTCACAGGTGGGCGGCGACGGCGGGCGTCATGGACGGAGGCAGACCGAGCCGGACGCGCACGGCGTCGGGGTCGGCGGGGTGGCCGGTGGTGGCTTGGTGCTCTTCTGCGAGGGCGCGGACACGGTCGACAAGGGCGGGCGGAAGGGCGGCCACGGGAGCAGGCGCCGGGACAGTGACCACCTCGGGGACGGTTTCCGGTGGCGACGCAGGGAGGGCGTCACGGCGGGGCTCGTCGACCACAGGCGGGACCGAGGGCCGTTCGGCATCCGGATCCGGCGCCACCGAGGTCGAAGACGTCTCGGAGGTGTGCGGTCCGTGCGCGAGGAGCGTTCCGCCGAAGAAGGCGACGGCAGGCCATCCGGCAACCACGACCCGGAGCGACGCGGGGACGTGGTCCAGGTCGAGAAGGCCGGCCGTGGCGACGTTGGCGCCGAGGGACGCGGCCAGGGCGACCAGGAACCACAGCCGCGCTCCCCCGGCTGGTTGTCCGGCACGCTGCTGGGCACGCATCCGGCGCCAGGCGGCGACCAGCAGCAGGTCAACGCTGACCGGGTAGGCCCACGCCTTCCAGCCGCCCTGTCCGGCCGCTTCCGCAATGTCGTGCAGGTGGGCGAAGGACAGGGCGCCCGCGATGACGGCCTGCACGATCACGGCGTCCACGCGGGCGAGGTGGGCACGCATCGGCTCGTCTCCTTCCGGTTTCGGGCATGGGAGGGGTAGGGACTTGGCGCGAGGCGGTCACGCCGACCGTGGGGAGAGGAGTGCGGCTACTCGGTCACCGGGCGCACGGTCGGCGCGGGGGTGACAGACGGCGTCGATCCGTCGGTGTTGGCAGTGACGACGGGCCGGAAGGCGTCGAGGCGGGGCAGTTCCGGCACGAGGGCGGAGGTGGCGCGGCAGACTGCCGCCGCTTCGTCGAGGGTGAGATGCGGGGAACGGGCGCGGGACCAGCCGCCGGAGGAGTCACCGACGATGGCGACGCCGGGACGCTCGGCGGGAATGGCGGTTGCGGCGAGGGCCGCTTCCGGGGAGATGTCGGCGAGCGCCATGTTCGCCGACGACTCGTCGTTGACACGGTGGCAGATACGGCCGGTGAGCTGGGCGCGGAGCATGGTCGCGCCCTTGCCGAGTTCGGAGCCGAAGCGCTGCCCGCACACTTCGAGGAAGATGCCGGCCGCGCGACCGAGCTGGGCGACGCGGATCAGCTTGGTGACCATGGCATCGCGCCGCTTCTCGTCGTCCCGGCTTGCGGCGAGGAAGAGTTCCGCCACCTCGTCGACGACGACCACGACCGGTACCGGGCGTACCTTCTCCGGCAGCCCCCACAGGTCCGAGGTGAGGACGGCATCCGGCCCGGTGGCGGAGCTGAGACCGATGAGCCGGTAACGGGCCTCCATCTCTTCCAGGAGGACGTCAAGGAGGTCGTTCGCCCGGTCCGGGGTGTCGGCGAGGGCCGACAGGCGGGGCGCGAACGGGGCGAGTTCGACGCCCCATTTGCAGTCGATGCCGACGAGCACGACCGGTTGCCGTGCCAGGCCACAGACCAGGTTGCGCAGGTAGACGGACTTCCCGGACTGCGTGGCGCCGAGGATGAGTTCATGCGGCACGGTACGGAAGTCCCGTACGTGCCAGTGCCCGTCATCCCGAAGCGCCAGCGGCAGGGACAGCGGACCGCCACCCTTACGCCACCGCACGGGAGGCCGTACGTCCGCCAGCACATCCCAGCCGATCAGCCGCAGTTCGAGCCACCCCGGCTTGGTCGGTCGGATGTGGACGGCATGAGCCGCCCAGGCGTGCCGCAACCGGTCGGCCGAGGCGATGAAGTCCTCCGGCGCCTGCCCGGTCGCCATCCGCAGCCGCATCACCAGGCCGGCCCCGGTGGGCCGCGGGAATGTCCGACGAGGCGGTACGGGAGCCGCTTCCCTCCCGACCAGGCGAGCCGTGGCCCGACGGACGGCCGAAGCCGGGACCGTCAGACCACAGGCGTCCATCGTGGCCCGGTACGTGGTGAGCACGCGCAGCGCGACGAGCGGATACCCGACGAGCCACCAGAAGGCGAGCGGGAACCGGCGCCGCAGCACGAGCAGCCCGGCGAGGGTGAGCAAGCAGAGCGTCAGCGTCCAGATGGTGTTGGTCATGGCCGCTCAGCCCTGTACCGGAGCCGGGGCGTTGACCATGACAGCGTCGGCCCGGTACGCGATGCCGTGCCGCATGCGCCCGCCGAACTCGCTTTCCCACGGCCGCGCGACGAGCCCGGACAGGACGACCGGGGCGCCCATGACCAGGCCCTCACCGATGCCCGGCTCCGGCACGGTCACCTTGATCATGTCCGAACCGCCCGCCGCGATGAACACCAGCTCCAGCACCATGAGCCGCTGGTTCGTCGCGGGGTCCACGGCGACCTCACCGGTCTGACGGTCCTTCACCTTGACCTCCGGCAGCTTGGTGACGAGCAGGGTCGCGGCGGAGACGTCTACGGGGATGACACGCATTTCTTGAACCTCACTGTTTCGATCTGGATACCCCCCTAGACAGCAAGGGAGGCGACCCGCCCTAACTGTCTAGGGGGGTTGACGGAAACAGTAAACCGAAGACCCATCAACTGTCTAGGGGGGTATACGTGCGAGTCTCGGCGGGCGGCAGGACCTACGGCAATGTCCAGTGGAGGGCCGTTGCGTCATCGTGTGTTTTGCCTCGCGGCCAGCGTCGCCCCTCCGAGTCGTCGGCCTCTGCATCCCGGACGCGACGGATCAGTTCGGCAGGCCCTGAGGTGCCGAGAACGGCCAACGCCTCTTGCCACGTGGCGAGTTCAAAGCGGTCGACGAGACGAGTCGCGCCGTCGCTCAGCAGCGTCACGGAGGTCAGCGAGTCCAGAGGCGCCGCCCCGTTGAGAGCGTGTTCGGCCGCCCGCGGTTCGGGCCCGGCGATCCAGAAGCCACCCGGCCGGTTCCGGAATCCCGTCAGAGCATCCCGGTACTCGGCCAGCGCGGCGGCATGCTCGGGCGAACCGGTGGGCAACGCGTCGACCGGCCCGCGCAGCCGCTTGCCCACCTCGTTCAGCCGCTGATCGGTAACGACAGTCGGCCCCCTGTCTTTGTCGCCCAGGAGGAGGGACGAGTCACCGAGAACGAGGTGTTCCAGGACGCCGGCGCGGGCACGTACGGCAATCACAGTGCTGGTGGGACTGGCCCGATGGACCAGGTCGCATCGCCCCTCATGCAGGGACCGAACAGCGCGGATCGAGTCGGCCAGGCACACGGCCAGAGGCCGAGCGGGATACGCCGTGATGGCGCTCAGCAGCAGCCCGCCCAGCGTCGACGAGAACCAGGCGACGCCATGCGTACAGCCGGTTTCCGCGTCGGCCACGCCCGCGCCGTCCAGGAGGACAGCCGCTCCGGGAGCGGCGGCGGCGAAGTCCTCGTTCTCCCGGCCCGGTTCGGCGGGCTGTGAGTCGAGGGCGACCCTCACGCCGTCGGCTCCTCGTCGTGCCGGTAGAGGGGGGTGAGCAGTTCGACGGACCGCGGTTCGCTGGTCTCAGGGTCGTACTCGACACCGACGAGGGTGGAGAAGCGATGGTCACCCACCTGGCCCCACAGCGTGTTGAGGTCGGAGGCGAGCAGCTGCACGACGCCGAGGGAACCTTGGGTGTGGATACCGGCGATCGCGAGTACCGAGCCGTTGCCATCGGGCCGGGGCAACCTGCCGACGTATCCCACGTCGTACGGCCGGCCCGGATCGCTGTCCTGTCCGGACCGGTAGACGGTTCCGGTCCGCCGGTCGACGACGGTCCACGGGCCGTCTTCCGCCTGCTCCCAGCTCAGCACCGGATCCTGGGCGTACGTGTCCCACATCTGCTGAGACATGCGCGGACCGCAGACGACGACCAGGCCGTTACGGTCAAGGTCGATCTCACCGCTCACCGGAACGTGCTCGGAGGTGACATCGAGACCGTACGACCGCGCGAGGTCTTCGAGCCGCTTGCCGGAACTGACGTCGTCCACGGCGACGACCGTGCGCCCGCGTTCATCGTCCCGCCGGAGCGGAGTCGCGATGACGACCGCCCCGCGGCCGAGGAAGGCCCCTTCCGGCGCTGGTCCGGTATGCCGGATCTGGTGAATGCGCCCACGGCTCAGACCGGCTTTCGTGGCGATCTGGGCGTACGACAGCCCTTGCGCGTGGAGATCCTGAACCACGCGTCGACGGAGCCGAGCGAGTTCGGTCACCTCTTGCTGTGCGTCGGCCAAACGGGTCGTGACCTCCCGCAGGAGCCGGTAGGGATCATCGATAGCCATGATGCGCTGCAACTCGTCCGACATGACTTCACCTCCTAGCAGTACCCAGGAGTCTAGGGCCCTAGACAGAACGGGCGCGATACGCCGTCCCGATTGAACCCCGATCACGTAGAACGCGGCCCGGCGCCGAGGCACACCTTTGGGGCTCACCTCCCACGGCCCACGAGGCACCAAGCGACCACCGACGCACGCCGCACCATCACGTGCCCACCCGCGCCAGGTCGGCCCAGATGCAGCGCCCACCGGCGGGCCGGTCCTTCACTCCCCAGTTCTTGGAGCAGGCCGAGACGATCATCAGCCCGCGGCCGCCCTGGTCCGCAGGACTGCGCACGCTCCGCACCTGGGGCTCATCGTCGCCGCCCTGGTCGACGACCTGAATGCGGACGATGTCGTCGGTGAAGCCGACGACCACGAGGAACCATCCTCGATACCAGCCGCTCCGGGTGTGACGGACAGCGTTGGCCGCCAGTTCGCCGACGACCAGGACGGCGTCATCCACAAGGCCTGAGGCTTCATCCTCGAGCAAGCCAGCGACGAAGTGGCGGGCTTCGGCCACCTGCCACGCTTGTCCGGGAAAGATGCGGGACCACTCTTTGGGCATGGGAACGCTCCTCTCCGTCTAGGGGGCTAGACGATGCAAGGAGCAGAGTATTCCGACGCTCAACTGATGAGCCAGGCATTCAGAGGAATTATTCCTCTATCGAGTGGTGGAGTCGCCCAGGTCCCGGAAGTCCTTCATCACCTGAAGCAGGAGCTCCCGTACGTCGGCCCCGAAGGTCGCGGCAGCTTCGAAGCGGCTGAACTCGTCCTCGTACGCGGCGAGTTCGGCGGAGCCGTCCAAGATCCGCTCCCCTCGGAAGGTCTCTACGACGACCGCCGAGCGATCACACAACGTGAAACCGTGACGTGGCATGGCGGGTACAGGTTGACGCCACGGGATGACGCCGAGGCGGACCGTACTGAGACTCTCGACAGCCAGCAGCCGGTCAAGCTGGGCGAGCATCAGCGCAGGAGTCCCAGGCCAGGTGCGCAACACGCCCTCCGTCAGCACGAACACCGATTCCCGCCCCGGCTCGTACAAGAGACTCTGCCGCTCGACACGGGCAGCGACCGCACGGCCGACAGCTTCAGGGGTGACGTTCGGCGCGCTGTCGAACACGTACCGGGCGTACTCCGCACTCTGGAGCATGGCCGGCAGGACGACGCATTGGAAGGAACGGATCAGCCGGGCGGACCGCGCCACCTCGTCGAGGGAGGACGCAGCGGGTACGGCTTCACCAGAGGCTTCGATGGCGTTCGGCGCAGCTTCGACGGCGACCAGGAGGTCACGCACCTCCCGAGCGGTCGACTCGTCGAGGTCGAGAGCTCGAGACAAGCGGCCCAACACGTCGACACTGGGGACCATCCGGCCGTTCTCCACCTTGGACACCGTCGGCTGCCCCACACCGGCCAGGTTGGCCAGCACGGCACCAGTCAGGCCAGCCTCAGTGCGAAGCACGCGAAGACGCGCCCCGAGCGCCTTCATCAGCTCTTGCCGCTCACTCCCCATAACCAGGGTTCTACACCACGAGGCAGCAGCACCCAGACGCCAGAACGGCGCTGATCACCAGTTCCCAAGTCCCACCATGATCACCTGTTACAGGTTTCCCTACATCATCAAGTGCGGCTCGCTCCGCTCCCCGCGCGCGGCCCGGCCCCCGGCCGGGCCTGCGCTCCAGTCTCCGCCCCGCTCCAGCCCGGCCGGCGCCCGTGCCGCGCTTATGGCAATCAGTCGCCTGATGCCGGAGAAAGGGCGCGTCGTAGGGCTGAAGATCAGCGCAATACGATCGCATTAGCCCGCGCCCACTGAACAACCGTGACTGCCAGGTGGACAGCAGCTTGCGCCTCTTCCAAACTCGGCTTCCTCTGGCCGCTATTTGCATGCCTGTCGGGATTGGGCCATAGAGCTTCCAAAACACTGAGAACGGGGTCGATGGAATGATCCATCTTCATTCCCGGGAGAACAAACCTCCAGCGCTGCCCCTGGCTCTTCAGCGAGCCCACGACATGCCCCAGCTGCGCTTTATCCTGCTTGGGGACGACGATAGGAATCAGTACCGCCTCAACGGCCTTGATCGCATGGTCCCAGGCATCCGAAGCATCGGAGTCCCGAGAGAAGGCGCGGTCCCAAGCCTGCTTCAGCTCCTCACTGGCGAGGTCGGCAGGAGTTACGGCGACATCAAAGCTCTCTTGAGCCACGGCATCAACTCGCCGCCGCAGACCCTCCCCCTTGACTGCCATCCATGCCGAGCCCCCAAGAGAAAGGGAGTGCTCAAGGTTGTTACAGCGAGAGTTGCCGCTGCTTGTGCTGAGTAGGTAATCGATCAGATCCAGGAAGGTATCCTCATTCCGCTTACAGTGAGAAATGAGGTCACGCATCATGTCAGCAGCCCTCTTGTTACTGAGGGGGGCGCGCACAGCAAGAGCCGCAGAATGTACGAGTCCTCTATTTGTTTGCGGCGCGTTTCGATATCCGAAGACTTCCTCAGCCCAAAACTCCAAGGATGGCGCGAGATGCTGCGGTACACCTTCCGCCATTCCGGCCGGCGGACGTACCCCGCGACGGACGGACAGGGGAACCCAATTCGACATGGCGCAAAGGCTACCGTCTGCCAGTAACGCGCGCGCCTGGTTATCACGATCGAAGATCTACGAGCTAGCTTTCCTGGCTCAAGGCTCGCGCATGATCGTCACCGGCCGGCCGTCGTGGGTTGCTCTGGGCGACACCCCGATAGCGTGGCTGAGGCCGGTGGGGGTACAGCGAGACACACGCGTGCGTAGTCGGTCGGCGCACCCGCCGCCGTGGCTGACTTTCGTCGGCTGAGGTACAGACGCGGCCCCGGATCGACTCTGGGGTGATGACCGTGTCGCAGCCTGAGAGGGCGGGTGGTGAAGCTGTCAAGTCCGTTCATGGCGGTTGACACCACCACCTGACACCAACAGCCCCGGACAGCGGCGGTCAGCGCCGAACCTCGGCGGACGGTCCACCTAGGACCACGGCCGGTTGACCGGGGTACCCGGCCATCCGTCACCGACCTGATAAGGATGAGGCCACAGGTTCAAATCCTGTTAGCCCCACCAGCACGAAGGCCCCCAACCGGTCATGGTTGGGGGCCTTTGACGTGTGTGGCCGGCCTCGGCGGGGCGAGGGTGGGCGGCTCGCAAAAGGCCCGGTCGCTGGCGACGGGGGATGCACCAGCGACCGGGCTTGGGCCAAGGCTAACAAGGGTGGTTGGGCGGTGGGGGCCGACTGGTCGGGGCTGATGGGCTGTTGTGATCGGGATCACTTCGAGGTCAGGGGGTGCACGGGGGGTCGTAGGAGAGGCGGGGGAGGTATTCGTGCCACTTCTGGGAGGGCAGGACGTACTGGGTGCTGGCGCAGATGCGGGTGATGGCCTGGTCGACGTCGGGGTTCCAGAGGCGGACGGTGCCGGCGCCGCTGGAGACGCCCAGCATGCGGCTGTTGGGGCTGAAGGACAGGTAGTTGCCGGTCTTGGCGTTGGGGCTCATCGACTGGCCGATGCGGGAGGCGTCGGAGGGGACGCGGACGTTCCACAGCCGGACGGTGTTGTCGTTGCCACCGCTGACCAGGGTGGCGCCGTCCCGGCTGTAGGTGAGGGAGACGACGGCCTCGGTGTGGCCGGTGAGGGGGCTGCCGAGGGGCGTGGGGCCGGCCGGGTCCGCGATGTCCCACAGGCGGACCGTGTCGTCGTCGCTGCCGCCGGCCAGGGTGTGGCCGTCGGGCGCGCCAAGGCGAGGACGTTGACGGGGCCGAGGTGGCCCTTGAGGGGTGTGCCCACAGGGGTGGGGTGGTCGGGGTCGGTCACATTCCACAGGCGGATCGTGCCGTCCGCGCTGCCGTCGGCCAGAGTGTGCCCGTCGGGGCTGTAGGCGAGGGCGTTGACGCAGCCCCGGTGGCCGGTGAGGGAGCTCCCGAGGGGCTTGGGGCGGGGCCGGGTCCGTCACGTTCCAGAGGCGGATCGTGCGGTCGGCGTAGGCCGTCGCCAGGGCGTGGCCGTCCGGGGAGAAGGCCAGGGCGTCCGGGCCCATGAAACGCGTCCGCAGGGCGAGGGGCGGGCCGTAGGAGAGAGGCTGGGCCGGGTCGGAGACGTTCCCATAGGTAGACCGTGCGGTCGGCCGTCAGGACGGCGAGGGTGCGGCCGTCCGGGGAGAAGGCGAGTAAGCGGTCGCCGCCGTCCGCGGGCATGAAGAGCGTGCTCAGGGGGGCGGGGCGGTCGGGGGTCTGCACGTTCCACAGGCGGACGCGGCCGTCCCCCGCGGCCGTGGCGAGGACCTTGCCGTCCGGATGGAACGCCCCGGTGCGGCCGACCGATCATGTCCGAGTCGGGATCGACCCCAGGCGCACCTTGTTGTCGCCGCTGCCCGTGGCGAGAGTGGTGCCGTCGGGGCTGAAGCCCAGGGCGTACATCTCGCCGCTGCTGCCCGCCAGGGGCTCGCCGACCTGTGACGGGTACGCCGCACGTTCCACAGGATCGCCGTGCTGTCCGCGCTGGCCGCGGCGAGCATCGAGCCGTCCGGGGTGAAGGCGACCGATCGGACCGGGCCGGTGTGGCCGGTGAGGGGGACGCCGAGGGCGCTCGCGCGCGGGGCCCGACACGTTCCACAGCCGGACGGTGTCGTCCGAGCTGCCGCTGGCGAGGGTCTTGCCGTCAAGGCTGAAGACCGCGCTGCTCACCCAGCTGCGGTAGCCGGTGAGCGGCTTGCCCAGGGGCTTGGGGTGGGAGGGGGCCGCCAGGTTCCGCAGGCGGACCGTGCGGTCGTAGCCGGCGGTGGGCAGCACCTTGCCGTCGGGGCTGAAGCTCGTGAGGTAGACGGCGCCGGTGTGGCCCAGCAGCGGGGTGGCGAGCGGGGCGTTGACGATGGATATCAGGCGGTTACGGGCGCCCGCGTCGTCCGGGCGCAGACGGTGTGCCACCAGGTCCAGCTGGGCGGACAGCGAGGGGTCGGTGTACTGGACGCGGCCCGCCTCCGCGACCACCTGCTCGAACACGGCGTCGTTGCGCTGCTGCCATGCCACCACCGCCGCGCCGACGGCCAGCATCGCCAGCACCACCAGGGCCGACACTGCGGCGCGTCCGAGCCGCACGGTCCGCCTGCGCAGCCGTACCGAGGCGGCCAGGGAGTCCACCGCGCTGCGGGTCAGGAAGGTGTCGCCGGCCGACTTCGCCCAGGCGTGGGCCTGTTCGAGCCGGGAGCCCCGGTAGAAGAGGGAGGAGTCGCGGTGGGAGGTCTCCCAGGCCCGGCCGTCCTCCTCCAGGCGCTGGCGCAGCAGATGGTCGCCGCGGTCCTCGTCGATGCACTCGCGCAGCCGCGGCCACGCGGTCAGCAGCGCCTCGTGGGTGATCTCGACGAACTCCGCGTCGAGGGTCACCAGCCGGGCGCGGACCAGCGCTTCGAGGGACTCCTCCGCCTTGTCGGGGTCCGTGGACTCCTCCGACAGCCGACGGCGGATGCCCCGCCTGCGTGTGGCCCGGGTGTCCTCGCCGAGCCGGACCAGCCGCAGGAGGAGCAGCCGCGCGGCCGAGCGGGCGGCCGGGTCAGGTCGGACCAGGCCTGCTCTACGGTCGGGGCCACGGCACCCTGGATGCCACCGGCGGACCGTCGCGTCGGTGCAGAGGGTGAAGGCCTCTTCGAACTGGTCCACGATGATGACGGGCGAGGGGCGTCCCCATCGACCCGATCGACCCGATCGACCCGATCGACCCGATCGACCCGATCGACCCGATCGAGCCCAGCAGTCGTATCGGCGGGTGTTTCACGTGAAACACCCGCCGTGGCCGATGTTTCACGTGAAACATCGGCCACGGCGGTGCCGCCCGGTCCTTGCCGGGCACCTCACGGCGGGTCCAGACTGCCACCGCCTCCCGTGCGGTGCGGGCGAATTCCCGGTTGCCGGGGCGTCGGGAGACCTCGGTGAGGGGGGCGAGTCCGGGGATCCGGCGGGCCAGTTCCGCGAATGGGTCGGCTCCCGGCACCAGTCGCAGTACGTCCAGGTTCGCGCCGCTTGGGTGACCAGGGCGTCGGTGCTGCACTCCCGGCCGAAGAACCAGCGGGCGTCCTGCTGTCGGTAGGAGGCCAGACCCCGGTACGGGCACACCCCGCCGGTGACGGACGGCCTCTCGACCGCCGGCTCCTTCTCCGGTTCCTCGGCAGTCGTGGCGCCACTCGCCCACCGGGTCGGCCAGCGCCCGTTCCCACAGGCGCTGCCACTGGGTCATGTCGTACAGGCCGGGGGAGACCGGGACGGGCCGCGCGTGGCGGGCGTCGGGTATCAGGACGTGCAGTACGGCGGCGAGTGCGGCGAACTGTGCGGGTACGTTCCTGGCTCGGCGCCAGTGTCCGCACGAGGGGAGGGACCGCTGCCGAACGGTGCGGCGCGTGATGTGTGCGCGGGCCTTGGATGCCCGCTGCCCGTGACGATCTTTGGCCGGTGCTGAACCGGGCGGTCTGGGGGGCAGACCTGAGAACCGCACCTGAGAACCGGTACCCACAAGGCGTCGTCCGGATGCTTGATTCGCTCATAGTGAGAATGTAGTTTTCAAAAAACGAGAGTGCGGATCCAGCAGGGCGCGCGGGAGGACCGACATGCAACGGGACGAACTGATCCTGATCAGCGTGGACGACCACATCATCGAGCCGCCGGACATCTTCGTGAACCACCTGCCGAAGCGGTACCGGGACGACGCCCCACGTCTCGTGCACCGCGAGGACGGCAGCGATGTCTGGCAGTTCCGCGACAGCACCGTGGGCAACGCCGCGCTCAACGCGGTCGCCGGGCGGCCCAAGGAGGAGTACGGCCTCGATCCCCAGGGCATGGACGAGATCCGGCCCGGCTGCTACGACGTCCACGAGCGCGTCAAGGACATGAACGCCGGCGGGATCCTCGCCCAGATGAACTTCCCGTCCTTCCCCGGTTTCTCGGCTCGGATGTTCGCCACCGAGGACTCCGAGTTCTCCCTCGCTCTCGTGCGCGCCTACAACGACTGGCACATAGACGAGTGGTGCGGGGCGTATCCGGGGCGCTTCATCCCGATGGCGCTGCCCGCGATCTGGGACGCCGAACTGTGCGCGGCCGAGCTGCGGCGGGTGGCCGCCAAGGGCTGCCACTCGATGACGTTCCCGGAGAACCCGGCGGTGCTGGGCTACCCGAGCTTCCACGACCCCTACTGGAACCCCCTGTGGCAGGCGGCCTGCGACACCGGCACCGTCCTGTCCATCCACATCGGTTCCTCGGGCCGGCTGGCCATCCCTTCCGTCGACTCGCCGCCCGACGTGATGATCACGCTCCAGCCGATCAACCTGGTCTCGGCCGCGTCCGACCTGCTGTGGTCCCGCGTGCTGAAGGAGTACCCCGACCTGAGGATCGCCCTGTCGGAGGGCGGCACCGGCTGGATCCCGTACTTCCTGGAGCGGGTGGACCGCACCTTCGAGATGCACGCGGCGTGGACCCTCCAGGACTTCGGCGGCAAGCTGCCCTCGGAGGTGTTCCGCGAGCACTTCCTGACCTGCTTCATCACCGACAAGCTGGGCATCCGGCTGCGGCACGACATCGGCATCGACAACATCGCGTGGGAGGGCGACTACCCGCACAGCGACTCGCTCTGGCCGGACGCGCCGGAGCAACTGCACGAGGTGCTCGCGGACTGTGCCGTTCCGGACGCCGACATCGTGAAGATGACCCACGAGAACGCGATGCGCTGGTACTCCTTCGACCCCTTCAGCCACGTTCCGCGCGAGCAGGCCACGGTGGGCGCGCTGCGGGCCGCCGCTGCGGGCCACGACGTGAGCATCCGCTCGCGCAGCCGCCAGCTGACGGAGCCGGTGGACAAGCTGGAGGCGTTCCGGGCCCGGGCGCGGGCGGCGGTGGCGGCTGCGTCGCAGTAGGCCGCGGACCTGGTTACCTGACGACCCGTCAGTTATTGTCGCTCCAGCCGTGCCGGTACGGAAACGGAAGGGGTGACCGCCCATGGAGACCCATGACGCTCACAGGGCTCATGAGGTCCGTCCGCAGAGCCCGCAGCCGCCGGGGGAGCCGCGCTGGGTCGCGATGTTCCACGACCCGTCCTCGGCTTCCTGGCGGCTCGCCGCCGAATCGTCCGACCGCCCGCCCGTGCTGTACGCGATGGGCGAGATGACCCAGGTCAAACGGGCGCGGGGCGACGAGGTGACCGTCGCCCTGTGGGGCCCGAGGGACGGGGAGTGGCACCGCTACGACGCGGCCCCGATGCCCACCCCGGAGACCCCGGCCCAGGACTCGGCCCCGTCCACCCCCACCCCGGGCCCGACCAGGCTCGCCGAACGCATGGAGGACCGCAGGCACCAGGTCCTCATGGCGGGCCTGAGCAAGGCCGGCCTCCACGACCTCACGCCCGAGGACGTCACCGCCGTACGCACCCTGGTGGACCAGGTCGACGAGACGACCCTCCGCCGGATCGCCCACTGGATGACGGTCGCCGGGGGGCAGTGAGCCAAGGGGGTGAGCCAAGGGGTGAGCTTGGGCCGAGGGCCGAGGGCCGGGGGCTGAGGGCCGGGGGCTGAGGGCCGGGGACCGGGGACCGGGGGCTGAGGGCTGAGGGCCGGGTGCCAGTGATCAGGTCGGCCGGGGACCCATGAGCCGAGGGTCCGGTGGGTCCGGTCAGTCAGGGAACCGTGAGCAGTGGGAGCGGTCCGCCGGGTACCAGCCAGCCGGGTCAGTCCGTCGGCGGGTAGCCAGCCGGAGGGACGCCACTCGGCGGGTGGTCAGCCTCGGTGTGGTCGATGTGCGAGGCCTGGCCTGTGGCGGGGAGCGCCATCCAGCCGCCGAGGGCGGTCAGCAGACCGCGTCGGACGGAGAGGGACGCCGGGTGCACCGGAGCGCGGAAGTCGTCGGCCTTCCAACGGTCGGGTAACACGCCGCGCTCCACCACCCCGCCCGCCGGGCCGCCGGGTCGCAGGGCCGCCGGGGAAGCCCACCGTGGAGCCGTCCGACAGCAGGTCGAGGACGCGGGAGGTCGCCCACCCGAGGCCCTGGTCGGCCTCCAGGACCTTCACGTACGTGCCCTCCACGTGCGCCAGCGCGAGGGGGCGGGCGAACGCCAGGCCCTCCGGGGCGCCCCTGGCGGAAGGTCACTCTGAAGTCGTCGGGGACGTACGGGAGGACGTCCTCCGTCGTGCCGTCCTCCTGTATCACCCAGTGCCACTCCCAGCCCCCGGGCAGTTCCTGCTCGCGCAGCGACCTCCAGGCATCCGGGAGATGCCGGGCCGCCTGGGCGTGTACCGCGGTGACTGTGACGATGCGCCGGGACAAGGACTCGTCCGGGGCGCGGTGTGGCGTGGGTAAGGCTGAGTCCGCGGGGTGAGGGCGCCGGCGGTCCTGGGGCACGGCCTCAGGGTATGCGGTGACCGTCTCCTACGGCGCAGGGCCCCTGGGTGAAGTCCCTTACGGGAGTGGCCCCTTGTGGCGAAGGCCCGGTCCGCTCCGAAGAGCCGCCGGGCCTGCATCGCGCGCTGATCCGTCGTACTTGATCCGTCGTGCTGGTTCCGTCGTGCTGGTTCCGTCTTACTCGCTGGGTCGTGCTCCCTGCGCGGCGCTCTCAGCGCTGGAGCGGAATGGAGGGCTCCGCGTTTTCCGCGAGGTCCGTGGAGCTGCCGCAGGTGGACGTGGTGTGCTCGGCGGCCTGGTCCGCGTCGTCGAGGGGACGGTGGCGGCAGCTGGGGGACTTGCCGTGGGCCTCGGCGCGGATGCGCTGTTTCATCGTGGGGGGCAGGGACCGGGTGTGGGCCCAGTCCCAGAGCGGCGCCACCGGCGTCGCCGGCACGGTCGTCGACGATGACGATGACGATGACGACGCGGCGGCGGTGTGCTCGCTGCCCGAGCTCTCGCTGCCGGTGTGCGTCGGTCCGCTCTGCGCCGCCGCGGCCGTGCCGGACGAGGCGACGAAACCGAGCGTCGTGCACAGCGCCAGGAAGGCGGTGACGATGGCGGTCCACAGCTTCATGACCCGGTTCTCGGGCATGGGGCCCCTCACTTTCAGGTTGGGCGATTTGCGTACTTTCCTCATGATGTGTATGGGGAACGCGAAGTGGTGGACCGACCCACGCGGCGTGGCGATGTTCGGATGAACACCACTCATATGGGTGCATGGGCGAAGCCGGGTTACGAAGCTGCTGAGGGCGGGAGTTGAGAGGCCGACGCAGGTCACCGATCGATATCGGTCGGTGTGTATAGTCGGGCGCCAGAGGTCCCCTACGTCAAGGAAAGACGAGGTCGCGCGGTGAAGAAGCTTCTCCTGGTCGCACTGGCCGCCATCGGCGGGCTCCTCGTGTACCGCCAGATCCAGGCGGATCGCGCCGAGCAGGATCTGTGGACGGAGGCGACTGACTCCGTGCCCACGGGTTCGTGAGTACCGACACCAGAGACTGAGATCGAAATCAGACCCCGGCCGCCTGAGCGGTCGGGGTTTTGTGTTGCGGTCCGGGTTGCGCGCCGGCCGGCCCAGGGTTAGAGGCGGGACAGAGGCGGGCGTTTCGGACCGCCGTACGGAATGGGCGGGTGCCGGTCGGGGCGGCGGGGCAGGATGGCCCACGTTCGGACGAAGGCGAGGGGGCGGGTTCGATGACCCGGCGGGGGCGTACAGGACGCGCGGGGCGCGCGGGACGCGTGGCGGCGGTGCTCTGCGCCTCGGCCATGGCGGTGGTCACGGTCGTCCGGGCGCCCGTCGCCGTGGCGGCGCCGGACGTCCCGTCGTACGCCTTCGCCGACGGCGTACGGGACGCCCCGGCGGCCACGAGCACCGCCGCCGCCGTACGCCTGCAGCCCGGCGCGACGTACCGGAGCACGCTTCCGGCCGACGGGAAGGCCTACTACCGCCTCGAACTCGACGGTCTGTCGAACGCGTATGTCGCCGTCACCGCGATACCCGGCTCAGACGTCACACCGACCGCCGGCGACGGCATCAGCGTCTCCGTCCAGGACGCCGACGGCATCAGCTGTTTCCATGACTCCGTGACGATCGGGGCCGCGGTGAGCCCGCAGCCGGTGACGGCGTGGGGCGCGCGCGAGATCGAGCCCGGGAAGGGGCTGTGCCAGGAGGGCGGCACGTACTACGTCGTCGTCCAGCGCTCGGACCCGGCGGGAACCGGTGGCTCGGCGGCCGGCTCCTGGCAACTGGAGCTCGCTCCCGTCTCCGAGCCGCCCGTGGCCAAGGCCCCCGCCACCAACGTGCCCGGGACCTGGGACTCCGCCACGCCCGCACCGCCCTCCGGCGAGCCGGTGGCCCGCCCCGGCGGCGCGGGCTTCGGCCGGGCGGTCTCCGTGACGGCCGGCGTCTGGCGCGACGAGGTCGTCCCCGGCGAGACCGTCTTCTACAAGGTGCCCGTCGACTGGGGCGAGCAGATCTACGCCGAGGCGGACCTGGGCAGTGCCGACACCGCCCCGGACAAGAACACGGAGTACGTGTTCGACGCGCTGGAGCTGTCCCTCTACAACCCGGTGCGCGCCAGGGTCGAGGCCCGGGGCACCGGCTACAGCGGTGCGCAGAAGTCGGCCGCGCTGGATCCTGTGCCTCCCGTCCGGTACGCCAACCGGTACGCCCCCACCGATCCGGTGACGAGCCTGCGCTTCGCCGGCTCGTACTACCTGGTCGTACACCTCGCCGCCGAGGTGGCCGAACGGTTCGGCGACGGCCCCTACGAGGTGACGCTCCGTGTCCGGCTCGACGGCAGCGCGCAGTCGGGACCCGGGTACGCGGGATGGTCGTCGCCACGAGGGATCTTCGACGTCGGCACGCAGGACGATCCGGTCGGGGGAAGCGGTACGGCGGGCTCGGCCGGCGGCGATCCCGTGATGACGGCGGTCGCCGCAGGCGGCCTCGGCACCGGGACGGCACTGGTGCTCGTCCTCGGCGTCTGGACTCTGGTGGCCCGGCGCAGGGCCTCCGCCCCGTCGCGTCAGATGCGCGCCAGCGCCCAGAACCCCACGGCGTAGCAGGCCAGCGCGAGCAGCAGCAGCGGTACCGCGACCCGCGCGGGCGGCCCGGCCCGCCGTCGGCTCCTGCGCAGGGCCCGTCGTCCCGGACGCGGGGCACTCTCGGGCTCGGGCTCGGGCTCTGACTCGGGGGAGACCCTCAGCGGGAAGGTGGGGTCGTAGGGGGCCTGGACGGTGGAGGTGACCGTCGGCTGAGGAGGCGGCAGATGGAAACTGCCGGTGTCCGACATCGAGGGCGTGGGGGTGGGCGTCGGGGTCGGGTGGGGGTCGCCCGGCACCGAGTAGGGGTCCGGGTGCGGTCCGGCGGTGCGTTCTCGTACGACTCCCGCACCCGGGTGCGCGGACAGGTGACCGCCACCCGCCGCGGCCGGCGGTACGGAGTGGGTGCCGAGCCCGGTCGGGTAGGGAACCGGGGGCGGTGGAACGACCGGGTGGGCCGGGGCGGTTGCCGGCCGAGCGGGCAGAGAAGGTGTGCCCGAAGGGACCGGGCCGGGCGGCACGTCCGGACGGCCGGGCAGCGGCCGTTCGACCGGGAGGGATGCACTGGGTGGCATGGCCGGAGGCGCGGGCAGGAACGGTTCGCCCGTCGGGGTGGGGGTGGGGGTGTGCGTAGGGGTGGGCGTGGGCGTCGAGTCGGGGGGCGAGGCCGGGCGGGCCGGCACGGAACCCATGGTCCCCATGGCCCCCATGGCCCCCATGGCCCCCATGACCCCCGTGGCCCCCATGGACCCTGTAGGCCCCGCGAGCCCACCGGGACCTATCGTCCCAGCAGTTCCTGTGACCCCTGCGACCCCCGTGGTTCCTGTGCCGCCCGTGGCCCTCGCCGGCCGCAGTGGGCCCTCAGGACCGAACCCCTTCGGCAGGGGCCCGAGTTGGTCGAAGATCTCGATCAGCTCGTCGTCGGGACCGGGCTCGGGGAGCAGCTCGACGGCCGAGGCCAGCGCCTTGCGCGCACCCGTGGCCGTACGGAACCGGGCCTGCGGATCGGGCTGCAGCAGATTGGCCACAACCTGCCACAACGGCTCGGGAATCCCCTTGGGAGCACTGGGAGTTCCGTGCTCGGCGAAGTGCTGGACGAGCGCCTTGGCGTCCGGTTTGGCGCCTTCCAGCAGGTAGAGCGCGACCAGTCCTACGGCGAACAGGTCGGCGGTGAAGTCGGGTTCGGCGCCCATCATCTGTTCGGGGGCGAGGTAACCGGGCGTCCCGACCACGAGGTTGGTCTCGGTCAGCCGCGGCTCGCCCAGCCGCATCGCGATGCCGAAGTCGGACAGCCGCAGCCGGGGACGGGCGGTCCCGGTGGCTTCCAGGAGCAGGTTCGCCGGTTTGATGTCCCGGTGCACCACGCCCTCGGCGTGCACGGCGGAGAGCCCGGACAGCAGTTGGTCGAGCAGGGTGCAGACGAACACCGGCGGCAAGGGGCCGTAGTCGCCGATCAGGTGGACCAGCGAGCCGCCGCCCACCAGGTCCATGGTGAACAGGACCTTGTCGTCGTCGGCGGCCCAGCTGGCCGGTGCGAGCACATGGGGATGGTCGATGCGCAGCGCCTGCTCGCGGACGAACCGCAACAGAGAGTGCGCGTCACGCTGCTGGAGCACCTTGGCGGCCACGTACCGGCGCCGGCGGTGGTCCCAGGCGCGCCAGACGGCACCGACCCCTCCGCGTCCGATCGGGTCGGCCAGTTCGTACCGTCCGGCGAAGACCTCACCCATGGCAGTGCGTCGCTCCTCCCCCTTCGGAGTTCCCCCGTACTACCCGCTGGGTACCCCCGTACCCCCGTTGTCCCCCGTGGATTTCCCCCGTAGAACCCGCGGAACTCCCCCGTAGGTATTCCTCATCGCTTTCCCCACCGGGTCCCCACCCGGTTCCCCGCCCGACCCCGAACCCCCTTCGGCGACCGGACCGAGGGAAGGGTTCAGCTCTGGTGGGACTGGTAGTGCGTGACCGCGTCCGAGGTACGGCCGGCGCCGTACACCCGGAGGAACTCTGCCAGTTCCGGGTGGGTCGGGGCGAGAGTGTCGGCGGCGTCGATGATGTCACCGGCGGCGGCCACCGAGCGCAGCAGCGACTGGATCTCGCGGACCACCCGCTTCACCGTGGGCGCCCCTGAACTGCTCGTCGTCGTGGTGGTGTTGCTGAGCACGGAGCCCCCCTGCGACTGCTTGATCTCGTCCATCCGCTCGGTCGCCTCGGCGGCGCTGACGCTGCCGTCCGCGACCTGCCCCGCCAACTCCTGCAGCAGCTGCACCCGCTGCACCACGGCCGGGTTGCCGATCTTCGCCCGCTGACCGCTCATCAACTGGGACAGCATCGGCGCGGACAGTCCCAGTACCCCCGCGAGACGAGCCTGGTTGAGGCCAAGATCGTCGATGAGCTTACGGAAGAGCGCCCCCAGTGGCTCTCCGTACCAGTTCCGCTGAAGTTCCCGCGCTCTCGCGGTCGCTTCCTGTTGTGCGGCGTCCATTGCGTCTCCCCATCGCTTCCCCAAAATATCCCCGGTTCGCTGTAGCGAACCACGTCGAGCATCTTACGGAGAGTGGTCATCTGCGGGGACCCCCAATCTTTTTGCGAGATACCCCGGGTGACCCGGTACTCTGGTCTGCGATGGCAGCCGGACCTGGTCCGGCCGGACATTCTTTCCGGGGCCTTAGCTCAGTTGGTAGAGCGCTGTCTTTGCATGGCAGATGTCAGGGGTTCGACTCCCCTAGGCTCCACGCGCACAAGCGCCCTCCACCCGCGAGAACACGCGGGTGGAGGGCGCTTTTTGTGTGCGGTGCGCGCCGTGCGTTGTGCTCAGCGGTCCTCGTCGCGGCGTGCGGCCTCCTCCTCGGCCTGCTTGGCCTGTACCTCGGGGTCCAGGACGGAGGTGTCGGGGGAGCTGTCGACGGAGGTCAGACCGTCCGAGGTGGGCATCTCCGTGGCGGCGGGGGGTTCGACCAGCCAGTCGGGGTTGGCCTGCTTGTCCCACCACTTCCAGGCGGCGAAGGCGCCGCCGGCGACCACGCCCACCACCAGCACGGCCTTGCCGAACTTCCCGGCCCGGGCCTGCCGCCGGTGCTTGCGGGCGAGCTTCTCGATCTCCCTGGGCGTCACCTGGCCGCGCAGGGCGGCCAGTGCGGCGGCGCCCCGGGCGGCGGCCTCGTCCTTCATGGGGCCGGCCACGGCCACCGCGTGTTCGATCCTCGGCCGGGAGTACTCGGCGGCCTGCCGGGAGTACTCCGCCGCCTGCCGGGCGGCGACGCGGGTACGGACGGCCGCTTCCTGCGCGGCCAGGTCGACCTTCGGCGGGACATGCGTGCGTGCGTGTTCCAGCCGGGGCACGACATGGGTGCCGTACTGTGCGCGGGCCTGCTCGGCGGCCAGCGACACCTTGGGCGCCAGCCGTACCCGGGCCTCCTGCGCGTACTGCGAGGCCCTCTCCTTGGCGGTGTCGGCGTAGGGCGCCACCACTTCCGCGGCGTGCAGCACGCTGCCCTTGGCCGAGCCGGTCGCGGCGCGCACGCTGTCGATGCGGGTCACGGGTTCCTCCTCCTCGGTGGCGTACGTTATTTCGACTTTCCACCCTTTTAGGGATCATGCCTGCCGACGGCCGTCGTGGCATGTGCGGGCGGGCATACGGGTGCCCGCGAATGCCCGTCGGATGCCGTACAGGGAAGAATCAGTGGTCGTATAGGGGACGAATGAGGGGTAACAGGACCTTGCCGTCGACAATGCCACGGATCCGCGCCGCCCGCCCCTGTCCCGGACGACCCTGATGCTTTTCGGCACGGCCGGTCCGGGGCGTGCGAGCATCTGGGGATCACGCACGACAACGGAAGGCGGGATCGTGGCCGAGCAGCTCTACGCCACCCTGAAGACCAGCCGCGGCGACATCGAGATCCGGCTGTTCCCGGACCATGCCCCGAAGACGGTCAGGAACTTCGTCGACCTCGCGACGGGCGCGCGCGAGTGGGTCCACCCCGCCACCGGCGAGAAGTCCACCGCCCACCTCTACGACGGCACGGTCTTCCACCGCGTGATGAGCGGGTTCATGATCCAGGGCGGCGACCCGCTGGGCAACGGCACCGGCGACCCCGGGTACCAGTTCCCGGACGAGTTCCATCCCGACCTGCGCTTCGACCGGCCGTACCTGCTGGCCATGGCCAACGCGGGGCCGGGCACCAACGGCTCGCAGTTCTTCATCACCGTCTCCCCGACGGCCTGGCTGAACCGCAAGCACACCATCTTCGGCGAGGTCGTCGACAAGGCGGGCCAGAAGGTCGTGGACACGATCGCCGCCACCCCGACCAACCCGCGCACCAACCGCCCGATCGAGGACGTCTTCATCGAGTCGGTGGTCGTGGAGCAGCGCTAGGGCAGGCCCTGGGCCCGAGGGGAACCAAATGCCCCGCTCGTCCGTAAGAATGAGCGGGACATCGTTCCTGCCAGACCACGACCCGGGGGAGCACATGGACCAGGCGCCAGGAAGCCGGCCGGAGGGCATCCACGACGGCCTGCCCACCTGCTACCGGCACCCGGGCGTGGAGACCGGCGTCCGCTGCACCCGCTGCGAGCGGCCGATCTGCCCCGAGTGCATGGTCAACGCCTCCGTGGGCTTCCACTGCCCGGAGTGCGCGCGCGGCGACTCGGGCACCGGGCACCCCCCGGCGGCCTCCCGGCCCCGCACGCTGGCAGGGGGCGCCATCGCGCAGGACCCGCGCCTGGTCACCAAGGTCCTGATCGGCCTCTGTGTCGCCGCCTACCTGGTACAGATGTCGGTCGGCAACAACTTCACCGACAGCTTCGAACTGATCGGCAGGGCCTACTACCCCGACGGACAGCTCGAGGGCATCGCCGAGGGGCAGTGGTACCGGCTGCTGACCCCGATGTTCCTGCACGGCAGCATCATCCACATCCTGTTCAACATGCTCAGCCTCTGGTGGCTCGGCGGCCCCCTCGAACAGGCCCTCGGCCGCGCCCGCTATCTGGCGCTCTACTTCGCCTCCGGCCTGGCGGGCAGCGCGCTGACCTATCTCCTCGCCGAGCCGAACCAGCCCTCCCTCGGCGCCTCCGGCGCGATCTTCGGCCTTTTTGGCGCCACCGCCGTGCTGATGCGCCGGATGCGCTATGACATGCGCCCGATCATCGCCCTGCTGGTGATCAACCTGATCTTCACCTTCGGGTGGAGCAACATCGCCTGGCAGGCCCATATCGGCGGCCTCGTCGCGGGTGTGGTCATCGGGTACGGCATGGTCCACGCCCCGCGCAAGCACCGCGCCCTGATCCAGTACGGGACCTGTGCCCTGGTGCTGGTGGCGGTCGTCGTGCTGACCCTCCTGAGGACCTCCCAGCTCACCTGAGCGGCCTGTTGTCCACAGCGAGTGGCGAATGTTGTGCACAAAGTGCGGGGACGACCGCGCCCCCTGTCACCGATCTGCGTTTCCGCAGGTCAGGCAGGGGGCGAACGGGCTTTCGAGGGGCGGTCACAGCCGGTAGTTAGGTCATACCGGCGTCAACCTCCGATGAGTTATCCACAGATCGTCGTTTCTTTTCCCCATCTGTGGAAAGAAGCCTCAGGCCTGTGGATAACTCAGTGAACAGCCCTGGGCAGAGCTGCCGGGGAACTGCCGGGTACGGCTACTTCCACTGGGTGGAGACGCCGAACCCCGCCGCGATGAACCCGAAGCCGACGACGATGTTCCAGTTGTCCAGGGCGTCGATGGGCAGCGAACCGTCGGTCACATAGAAGACGACGATCCAGGCCAGTCCGATCAGGAACATGGCCAGCATCACCGGTGCGACCCAGGCGCGGCTGTTCAGCTTGATGGCGGTCGCCTGCTTCGCCGGAGGCGGCGTGTAGTCGGCCTTCTTGCGGATACGTGACTTCGGCACGAGGGTCTCTCCTGTCGATGCGCTGCGTGGCCGCGCAGGTGCTGGATCGGGCTCGGGGGCTGTGTAGAGGGGACTGAAGGGCTTCCCCCGGGCGTCCGTTAGCGTAGTGCTTCTACGGCGCCGAAGGAGATAAGGGTACGTTGAGCAATTCTGCCGACTCCCCCGGGACAGGATCAACGCCTCGTTTCCGTCCCGTCCGCGTACTCACCGCGGGAGTCTTCGCCCTGGCCGGTCTCCTCTTCATCACCAGCTTCAACACGGCCAAGGGCACCAACATTCGCACGGACGCCTCCCTGCTGAAGCTCTCCGACCTCATCCAGGAACGCAGCCACAAGAACGGCGAGCTCGACGAGACGAACGCCACCCTCCGGGATGACGTCGAATCGCTCGCCGAGGCCGACGACGGCAGCACGAGCGCCGAGGACGAGAAGCTCGCCGCCCTGGAGAAGAACGCCGGCACCCAGAAGCTCAAGGGCGACGCCCTCACCGTCACCCTCGACGACGCCCCGCCCAACGCCACCGCCAAGCTCCCCGGCTATCCCGAGCCCCAGCCCGACTACCTGGTCATCCACCAGCAGGACCTCCAGGCCGTGGTGAACGCCCTGTGGAAGGGCGGCGCCCAGGGGATCAAGGTCATGGACCAGCGGCTGATCTCCACCAGCGCCGTGCGCTGCGTCGGCAACACCCTGATCCTCCAGGGCCGCGTCTACTCACCGCCGTACAAGATCCAGGCGGTCGGCGACCCGGAGAAGCTCCAGAAGGCGCTCGCGGACTCCCCGTCGATCCAGAACTACATGGTGTACGTCAACGTGTACGGCCTCGGCTGGAAAGTCACCGAGGACGGGACGGTGACTCTGCCGGGCTACTCGGGCACAGTGGATCTGCACTACGCGAAGCCTGTGGAGTAGCCAGCCTTTTCGGAGCCGCCGGTGCGGGTGATCGTCAGGACGTTCAGCGAGCTGTGCATCACCGTCGGCGCCCTTATCGTGCTCTTCGTCGCCTATGTGCTGTTCTGGACCGGCATCCAGGCCGACCGGGTCATGGGCGCCCAGATCGACGACCTGCACGACCAGTGGGCGCGTCAGCAGACCCCGCCGGCGAGTACCCCCGCGCCGCCGGCGCCGTACAAGAGCGGCAGACCGTTCGCCGTGATGTACATCCCGCGTCTTGGTTTCACGTGGAACAAGCCCGTCCTGGAGGGGACCGGCACCGGCACCCTGAAGAAGGGGCTCGGCCACTACTCCGGGACCACGCGGCTCGGGCAGGTCGGCAACTTCTCCGTGGCCGGCCACCGGCGTACGTACGGTGACCCCTTCAAGGACTTTCCCGAGCTCAGAAGGGGGGACGCGGTGGTGCTGACGGACGGGACGACCTGGTTCACGTATCGGATCGACAAAGGGCCTTACAAAACCGTGCCCTCGGACGTCGAGGTGATCGACGCTGTGCCACGTAGATCGGGGTACACACGACCGGGCCGGTATCTGACCCTCACCACGTGCGATCCCGAGTGGGGGCACAGTCACCGGCTGATCGTCTGGGCGCACCTGGACTCCACCCAGCCCGTGGAGGCAGGCCAACCCCGGGCCCTGCGCCGTTAGTCTGGTGGCGTACGGCGTGAGTCAGGTGCCGTGGTGCGACGGAAGGGACAGCATGTACGGCTGGATCTGGCGGCATCTGCCAGGAAACGCCTGGGTGAAGGCGCTGCTCTCGATCATGCTGACCCTGGCTGTCGTCTATGTCCTGTTCCAGTACGTCTTTCCGTGGGCCGAACCGCTGCTTCCCTTCAACGATGTGACGGTGGACAACCAGTGAGCGCGCGCATTCTCGTCGTGGACAACTACGACAGCTTCGTCTTCAACCTGGTCCAGTACCTGTACCAACTGGGCGCCGAGTGCGAGGTCCTGCGCAACGACGAGGTCTCCACCTCCCACGCCCAGGACGGCTTCGACGGCGTCCTGCTCTCCCCCGGCCCGGGGACACCCGAGGAGGCCGGGGTCTGCGTCGACATGGTCCGCCACTGCGCCACGACCGGTGTCCCCGTCTTCGGCGTCTGCCTGGGCATGCAGTCGATGCAGGTGGCGTACGGCGGTGTCGTCGACCGCGCGCCCGAGCTGCTGCACGGCAAGACCTCGCCGGTCGAGCACGAGGGCAGGGGCGTCTTCGCCGGGCTCCCCTCGCCCTTCACGGCGACCCGCTACCACTCCCTCGCCGCCGAGCCGGCCACCGTCCCGGCCGAGCTGGAGGTCACCGCCCGGACCCACGACGGGATCATCATGGGCCTGCGCCACCGCGAACTGCCCGTCGAGGGCGTTCAGTTCCACCCGGAGTCGGTGCTGACCGAGCACGGGCACCGGATGCTGGCCAACTGGCTGGTGGAGTGCGGCGACCAGGGCGCGGTGGCGAGGTCGGCGGGGCTCGCCCCGGTGGTGGGCAGGGCCACGGCGTGACCGCGCTGCGCCCCGAGCGCGAGGACTCGTACGGCACGGCGCCGTACGAGTCCTTCGGCATGGATCCGTACGCCGGGGAGCTCCCGTACGCGGGGGAGCCGTACGGAGGAGAGTCTCGCGCGGACGATGCCCCGCGCGCGGGTGACACTCGCGGAGACGGACCGCGCGGGGAGGGACCGCGGGGAGACGGACTCCGTGGAGGCGGTGCGCACGCGGGCGGGGCACACGGGTCCCACGGGTCACACGCGGCGCATGGATCACACGGATCACATGGAGGCGGATCGCGCGGGAGGGGGCGGCGCGGCAAGGAGCCCCGCGAGGCCACCGCGGCGATGCCCGGTACCCCGGGTGGGGATGTCCCGCGCGGGGGCGAGGTGTATCTGCCGCCCATCGACGAGGAGACGGTCGCGCTGCGGATACCGGATCCGCCGTCCGGGGGGTTCACGGGCGAGGCCATATCCGCCTCTGGCGCCGCAGCAGCCCCACCGGTACCCGGAACTCCGGCGGGCGGCCGCGCGGCCCGCAGAAAGGCGGCCAAGGGCCGTCGTGGGCGTCACGGCGGTACCGCGGCGGAGGCGCTGGACGCCGTCGACCCGTCCATCCCGCCCTCCCAGGACGAACGGCCGCTGTCACGGATGGAGGCCCGCCGCCGGGCGAAGGCCAACAAGCCGGGTGCGGCGGTGGTCGTGAGCCGGGCGGTCGGCGAGGTGTTCATCACCACCGGCGTGCTGATGCTCCTGTTCGTCAGCTACCAGCTGTGGTGGACGAACGTCCGGGCGCACGCGGCGGCCAGCAAGGAGGCGAACAGCCTCCAGGACGACTGGGCCAGCGGCAAGCGCAACCCCGGCACCTTCTCCCCCGGGCAGGGCTTCGCGCTCCTGCACATCCCCAAGCTGGACGTGGTGGTGCCGATCGCCGAGGGCGTCAGCAACAAGAAGGTCCTCGACAAGGGCATGGTCGGCCACTACGGCGAAGGCAGCCTGACGACCGCCATGCCCGAGGCGAAGACCGGCAACTTCGGGCTCGCGGGGCACCGCAACACGCACGGCGAGCCGTTCCGGTACATCAACAGGCTTCAGCCGGGCGACGACATCGTCGTGGAGACGCAGGACGAGTACTTCGTGTACAAGATGGCGTCCTCGCTGCCGGTGACCGCGCCGAGCAACACCAGTGTCCTGGACGCCGTCCCGCCGCAGTCCGGGTTCACCGGGCCGGGCCGCTACATCACGCTGACCACCTGCACGCCGGAGTTCACCAGCAAGTACCGGTTGATCGTCTGGGGCAAGATGGTCGAGGAACGGCCGCGCAGCAAGGGCAAGCCGGATGCGCTCGTCCAGTAGGCCTTGTACGAGGGCGACAAGGGCGACAAGGGCTTCGAGTAGGGACAGATGAACGTGGCAGCGACCACCGGCGACGCCGAGCAGGTACAGGACACCGAGACGGGCGCGCCTTCCGGGCCGCCGCGGCGGGGGCGGATCGCCTTCGCCGTCAGCGTCTTCGGCGAACTCCTCATCACGGCCGGGCTGGTGCTCGGCCTGTTCGTCGTCTACTCGCTCTGGTGGACGAACGTCATCGCCGACCGGCACGCGGACCAGCAGGGCGACAAGGTGCGCCAGCACTGGGCCAAGGAGGACACCGGGCCCGGCGCGCTCGACACCAAGGACGGCATCGGCTTCCTGCGTGTGCCGGCGATGAGGAACGGCGACGTCCTGGTCGAGAAGGGCACCTCCACGGACGTCCTCAACGAGGGCGTCGCCGGCTACTACACCGACCCCGCCAAGGCCACGCTGCCCACCAGCGGCAAGAGCGGCAACTTCACGCTCGCGGCGCACCGGGACGGCCACGGGGCGAAGTTCCACAACATCGACAAGCTGAAGAAGGGCGACCCGATCGTCTTCGAGACGCGGGACGACTGGTACGTCTACAAGGTCTACGCCATCCTCCCGGAGACCTCGAAGTACAACGTCGAGGTCCTGGGCACGGTCCCCAAGGAGTCCGGCAAGAAGAAGGCCGGCCACTACATCACCCTGACCACCTGCACCCCGGTGTACACCTCGCGCTACCGGTACGTGGTCTGGGGCGAGCTGGTCCGCGTGGACAAGGTCGACGCGGACCGGACTCCGCCGAAGGAACTCGGCTGACTGAGTTGCTTGAAGCAACTCAGTCAGCTCTTCAGCCTTCGCAGTCGTGCTCGGTGCTGACGGAGCCTGTTCTCGACGCTCTGTACGTCCGTCCGCAGGGCAATGAGCTCCCTGCGGTGCTCGCCCGACGTCTCGATGAGCGCGTTGAACATCGGGACGACCGTCTTCCCCAGGATGTGGACAAGGCGCTCGTCGATGCGGTTGTCCACAAGCTGGTCGAGCGACTCGATTCCCCTGTGGGCCGAGTTATCCACAGGCTGTGAACGAACCAGATACTCCATGTCGAGCAGGTACTCACGCACCTGACGTGCGGTTTCGCTGTCCTGGAGCAGCATGGCGACGTTGAGGACGGCTCGGCGGGGGAAGAGGGCGAGGGAGCGGGTGTGGGATGCGATCCCGCTGAGTTCCTTGAAGGAACTCAGTTCTGTACCTGCCAAAACCCGATAGCCGCTCGCTTCGAGTTCGGCTCGGTGGTCGAGGACGAGTGAACGGATGGCTGTGATTCCCACCCCGAAGTACGCCGCCACCATCGCCGTAGTCACATGCACCCCGTCCGGCAGCAGCGACAGCGCCTTCACCCGGTCGAGGACCTCTGTCCGGTCCCGCACGCTCTCGCGCAGGGACTTGGATTCCAGCAGCACGGTTTCGTTGATCATGTACTGCAAACGAGTGAGGGGCCCCGCCGGAAACGTCCGGTGGGGCCCCTCAGCGCGTGTCTCCACGGTCGGCTAGCCGCCGTTGCCGCCGTTCAGGAAGCCGCCGTTGTTGCCGCCATTGTTGTTGTTGTTCTGGACGGCGATGAGGTTGACCGTCGTCCCGCTGGCGACCGTGCTGCCGGGGCTGGGGTCGGAGCTGACGACCGTGGCGTCGTCGTCCTGGGAGCCGGCGATGTTGCCGACGTTCAGGCCCGCGTCCTGCAGCGCGTCCTTGGCGTCCTCCAGGCTCAGACCCTGGAGGTTGGACGGCACCTGGACCTGGCTGCTCTTGCCGATCTGGATGGTGACCGTGGAGCCCTTGTCGACCTGGGAGCCGATGGACGGGCTGGTCGAGATGACCTTGCCGACCTGGTTCTGGTCCTGGGTGTCGACCTCGACGCAGTTGCCGGTGAGGTTGTTCTGCTGCATCTGGGCCTTGGCGGCGTCACAGCCCTGGCCGGAGACGTCGGGGACGGTCGCCTTCTCCTCGGCCTTGGCGATGGTCAGGGTGATGGTGGTGCCCTTCTCCACCTCCGCGCCGAGCTTCGGGTCCTGGGCCAGGACGGTGCCGGCCTCCTCCGTGGAGACCTCTTCCTTCGTCTCGACCGTGAACTGGTACTTGTCGTCCTCGAGGATCTTCTTGGCCTCGTCCAGGGTCTTGCCGAGGACACTCTCGACGACCACCTTCGGCGCGCCCGTCGACACCACCAGGTTGACCGTGGAGTCCTTCTTGGCGTCGGTCTTGGCAACGGGGTCCTGGCTGCAGATCTGGCCCTTGGGCTGGGCCTCGCAGGCCTTCTGCGTGACCGTCCCGACCTTGAGGTCGATGTTGGTCAGCTGCTGTCTGGCGTCGGCCTCGGCCAGGCCGACCAGGCTGGGCACGGTCACGGTCTCGTTGTTCACGCCGTCGCCGCCGAACGCCCACTTGCCGATCAGGATCGCTCCGACCAGCACCAGGACCGCGGCCACCACCAGCAGGATCGTCGAGGTGTTCGACTTCTTCTGGCGGCGCCGGTCGGGACGGTCGTCGTAACCGCCGTAGCCGTATCCGCCGTCGTCGGGGTTCATGGGCGGCAGCATCGAGGTCGCACCGGCGCCCGCGGAGCGCATCGCGGTGGTGGCCTGGTCGTCGCCGTAACCGCCGTAGCCGACGGAGCCCATCGCCGCCGTCGCCGCGACCGGCTGGCCGTCGAGGCAGGCCTCGATGTCGATGCGCATCTCGTCGGCGGACTGGTAGCGGTAGTTCGGGTCCTTGACCAGCGCCTTGAGGACGATGGCGTCCATCTCCGGCGTGATCTCGGGGTCGAAGACGCTCGGCGGCTGCGGCTCCTCGCGCACATGCTGGTAGGCGACCGCGACCGGGGAGTCGCCCACGAAGGGCGGCCGTACCGTCAGCAGCTCGTAGAGCAGACATCCCGTCGAGTAGAGGTCCGAGCGCGCGTCGACCTGCTCGCCCTTCGCCTGCTCCGGCGAGAGGTACTGAGCGGTGCCGATGACCGCGGACGTCTGCGTCATCGTCATGCCGGAGTCACCCATGGCGCGGGCGATGCCGAAGTCCATGACCTTGACCTGGCCGTTGCGCGTGAGCATGACGTTGGCCGGCTTGATGTCGCGGTGGACGATGCCGGCTCTGTGCGAGTACTCCAGCGCCTGGAGGATGCCGATGGTCATCTCCAGCGTCCGCTCCGGCAGCAGCTTGCGGCCGGAGTGGAGCAGCTCACGGAGCGTGGAGCCGTCGACGTACTCCATCACGATGTACGGGATCGAGACCCCGTCGATGTAGTCCTCGCCCGTGTCGTAGACCGCGACGATCGCGGGGTGGTTGAGCGAGGCGGCCGACTGGGCCTCCCGGCGGAACCGGGCCTGGAAGGAAGGGTCGCGCGCGAGGTCCACGCGCAGCGTCTTCACCGCCACGGTGCGGCCGAGTCGGGTGTCATGCGCGAGGTAGACCTCCGCCATGCCACCACGACCGAGCACATGGCCCAGCTCGTACCGGCCGCCGAGGCGACGCGGCTCTTCCATTTCTCCTACCAGCCCTCTCCGTCGGTCCCGACCGGCACACACGTGCGGCCGGAGGCTGCCGTCCGGGCATACCGTACCCGGACCGCGCTTCGTGACCTGGCCAAGCCCGTCACCCGATGCAGGACCGGTATCGCAACGTGCACCGATGTGCAGGCAACGTGATGGGGGTCACTTCTTGCTGTCGATGACTGCCTTCATCACGTCCCTTGCGATCGGACCGGCGAGACCACCACCGGTGATGTCGCCGCGGTTGGCCGAGCCGTCCTCGACGACCACGGCGACGGCCACCGGCGCGCTGCCGTCGGACAGCTTCGCGTACGAGATGAACCAGGCGTACGGCTTCTCGCTGTTGTTGAGGCCGTGCTGGGCGGTACCGGTCTTGCCGCCCACCTTGACGCCGGAGATCTTCGCCTTGCCGCCGGTGCCCTGCGGGTCTTCGACGACCGTCTGCATCATCTTCTGCAGCTCCTGCGCGGTGTCGGACGAGACGGCCTGCGACAGCTCCTGCGGCTCGGTCGTCTCGATGGTGTCCAGGTTCGCGGCCTTGAGCTGGTCGACCATGTACGGCTTCATCAGCTTGCCGTCGTTGGCGACCGCCGAGGCGATCATGGCCATCTGCAGCGGGGTGGCGCGGTTGGAGCCCTGGCCGATGCCGTCCAGGGCGTTCTGCGGCGGGTTGTCCTTGGGGTAGACGCTCTCGGCGGCGCGCACCGGGGTGTCCAGCTCGGTCTCGTTGAAGCCGAACTTCTTCGCCTGCTCGATCATCTTCTCGTTGCCGACGTTGTCGGACATCTTCGCGAAGACGGTGTTGCAGGAGACCATCAGCGCGTAGCGCAGGGTGGCGTTCTCGCAGGCGCCGTGCTCGTTGGTGAGCTTGGTGCTGGACTGCGGGAGCTTGAACGGGTCCGGGGTGTCGGTCTTGGAGTCGATGCCGTCGACCTTGCCGTTCTCCAGCGCCGCGGCGGCCGTGACGACCTTGAACGTGGAGCCCGGCGGGTAGGTCTCGCGCAGCGCGCGGTTGAGCATCGGATCGTCCTTGTCCTTGCTCTTCTGGACCTTCGTCCACTCCTCCGAGTCCTTGTCGGAGGCCCCGGCGAACTTCGACGGGTCGTAGGACGGCGTGGAGACCAGCGCGAGGATCTTGCCGGTGGACGGCTCGATCGCGGCGACGGCGCCCTTCTTGTCGCCCAGGCCCTGGTAGGCGGCCTTCTGCGCGGCGGCGTTGAGGGTGGTGACGACGCTGCCGCCCTCCTTCTGCTTGCCCGTGATCATGTCCAGGGTGTTGCGGAAGAAGAGCCGGTCGTCGTTGCCGGTCAGGATGCCGTCCTCGAGCTTCTCCAGCTGGTTGGCGCCGAACGCCTGCGAGGAGTAGCCGGTGACCGGCGCCCACATGGCGCCGTTGGTCCAGGTGCGCTTGTACTTGTAGTCGCCGCTGGTGGTCTCGACGGAACCGGTGATCGCCTTGCCGTCGACGATGATGTCGCCGCGCGGCGTGGAGTAGCGCGTGATGTTGACGCGTCGGTTCTTGGTGTCACCCGCGAGGGTGTCCGCCTTGACGTACTGGAGGTAGTTGTCGCGCAGCAGCAGCGTCAGGACGAGGAGGCCGCAGAAGATCGCGATCCGGCGCAGGGGCTTGTTCATGACGGGCGGACCACCTGGGTCATCTCGGCGTCGGGGTTGGAGGCGGGCGCGGGCGCCGGGCGGCGCGCGGTGTCGCTGATTCTGATCAGGATGCCGATCAGGGCCCAGTTGGCGATGACGGAGGAACCGCCGTACGCGAGGAAGGGCATCGTCATACCGGTGAGCGGGATGAGGCCCATCACACCGCCGGCGACGACGAACACCTGGAGCGCGAAGGCGCCCGAGAGGCCGATGGCGAGCAGCTTGCCGAAGGGGTCGCGGGCGGCGAGGGCCGTGCGCACACCGCGCTCCACGATCAGCCCGTACAGCAGCAGCAGCGCCATGATGCCGGCCAGGCCCAGCTCCTCGCCGAAGGTGGCGAGGATGAAGTCGGAGTTGGCGGCGAACTTGATCAGCTCGGAGTGGCCCTGGCCCCAGCCGGTGCCGAGGGTGCCGCCGGAGCCGAACGCCCACAGGGCCTGCATGGCCTGCTCGGAGTGGCCGTACTGGCCTGCCTGGGAGAGCTTGTACTCCTTCATCGGGTCGAGCCAGGCCTGGACACGCTGCTGTACGTGGCTCTCGAACTGGGCCACGCCGACCGCGCCGGCCGCGGACATCAGCATGCCGAAGACGATCCAGCTGGTCCGCTCGGTGGCGACGTACAGCATGATGACGAACATTCCGAAGAACAGCAGCGAGGTGCCGAGGTCCGTCTCGAAGACCAGGATCAGGATCGAGATGATCCAGACGACGATGATCGGGCCGAGGTCGCGGCCACGCGGCAGGTACAGGCCCAGGACGCGGCGGCTGGCCAGGGCGAGCGCGTCGCGCTTCACCATCAGATAGCCGGCGAAGAAGATCGCCAGCACGATCTTGGCGAACTCACCGGGCTGGATGGAGAAGCCGGCGACCGAGATCCAGATCTTGGCGCCGTAGATGTTCTGGCCGAGGCCCGGGACGAGCGGGAGCAGCAGCAGGAAGAGCGCGCCGACCATGGAGATGTAGGTGTAGCGCTGCAGCACGCGGTGGTCCTTGAGGAAGACCAGCACCACGATGAACAGGGCGATGCCCATCGCCGTGTACAGCAGCTGCCGGGGCGCGGCCGTGCCGGCCTGCTGGGCCTGCTGCAGGTACTTCGACTGGTCGAGTCTCCAGATGGCGACCAGACCGAGTCCGTTCAGCAGCGTGGCCACCGGCAGCAGCAGCGGGTCGGCGTACGGCGCGAACTTGCGTACGACGAGGTGCGCGACGCCGGCCAGCAGGCCGAGGCCGAGGCCGTAGCTCAGCAGCCCGGCCGGCACCTGTTCGTTGATCGCGAGGCCCACGTTGGCGTAGGCGAACACCGGGATCAGGACGGCGAACACCAGGAGTGCGAGCTCGGTGTTGCGCCGGCTCGGGGTGCCGATCGAGCCGATCGTGGACGTGTGGTGCGTCGGCGTGTTGGTAGTACTGCTCATGGCGTGACAGGGCCTCTCACGGCTTGCCTACTGCTCACCGCACCGCGAGACGACCTTCTGCTCTTCCTCCGAGAGAGTGGGGCCGGGGCTGGGAGTGGCGGTCGCGGACGGGGACGGGGACTGTGATCCCGGCGGCTGGCTTCCGCTCGGGTTCGGGCTCGGTGATGCCTTGGACGTGAGCGATACGGGAGTGGTTCCCGTGGCGCCGGTGGACTGGCCCGAGGTGGTCTTCTTCGAGCTCGCCGTGGTCTTGGTCGCGTCGGCCTGCGTCTGCTTCTTGCACGCGGACGCCTGCACGGACAGTTCGTCGATCTTCTGCTGTGCGTCGTTCCGGCTGCCCTCGGGGATGGTCGCCTCGACCTGCTTCTGCTGGTACTGCGGGAGGTACTTGAGTTCGATCTCGGGGTGGTCCTTCTCCACCTTCGAGAGCGAGACCCAGGCCAGGTCCTGGCTGATGCCCCGGTACAGCGCGAGGTGCTCGCCGTTGGTGCCGACGTAGTACTGAGTCTGCGTCCAGCGGTAGCCGCCGTACAGACCGCCGCCGATGACGGCCAGGGCGAGGACGCTGTAGAGGGATCTCTTCAGCCACCTGCGGCCCTTGCGCGGCTTGACGAAGTCGTCGTCCGTGTAGTCCAGCGAGCTGTTGAAGCCGTCGGTGGGGATGAAGCCGGTGACGTCGCCGCCGGAGCCGGGCGGGCCGAACTCGCCGCCCCCGCCGCCCGCGTGGCGCCTGCGGCCGAGGCCCGCGGCGCGGCCGGCCGGGGTCTGCATGATGCCGTTGTCGTGCAGCTGGTGCTGGTTCTCGGCTACGGCGCCGACCACGACCGGGACGTCGGAGAGCTGTCCGGCGAGGGTGTCGCCGGTGTCCAGGTCGAGCACGTCCGCGACGATCACGGTGATGTTGTCGGGCCCGCCGCCGCGCAGCGCGAGCTCGATCAGGTTCTGGACGGTCTCCTGCGGGCCCTGGTAGCTGGCGAGGGTGTCCTCGAGGGTCTGGTGGGACACCACCCCGGACAGCCCGTCGGAGCAGATCAGATAGCGGTCGCCGGCCCGCACCTCACGGATGGACAGGTCGGGCTCGACATGTTCGCCGCTGCCCAACGCGCGCATCAGCAGCGAGCGTTGCGGGTGGGTGGTGGCCTCTTCCTCGGTGATACGGCCCTCGTCGACGAGGCGCTGCACCCAGGTGTGGTCCTGGGTGATCTGGGTCAGCACACCGTCGCGGAGCAGATAGGCGCGCGAGTCGCCGACATGCACGAGCCCCAGCCGCTGGCCGGTCCACAGCAGCGCGGTGAGCGTGGTGCCCATGCCCTCCAGCTGCGGGTCCTCCTCGACCAGGGAGCGCAGCTGGTCGTTGGCGCGCTGGACGGCGGTGCCGAGCGAGGTGAGCACGTCGGAGCCGGGGACGTCGTCGTCGAGGGCGACGATGGTGGAGATGGCCTCGGAGGAGGCGACCTCACCGGCGGCGGCGCCGCCCATGCCGTCGGCGATCGCGAGCAGGCGCGGACCGGCGTAACCGGAGTCCTCGTTGCCCTCGCGGATCATGCCCTTGTGCGATCCGGCGGCGAAACGCAGTGACAGACTCATGCCCACCTCGCCCGTCGGCCCCGGGTACAGCCGGTCGTGTCGAGCCACACTGCCCACCCTCCGGTCGGGAGCGCGCCGGGGCCCGGGGTGCCGGCCGTCGTGGCGTGCTCGCTCCGCTCGCGCTCACTCATGATGTAGCACTACTTCCGCAGCTCGATGACGGTCTTGCCGATACGGATCGGCGCGCCCAGCGGGATCGGAGTGGGAGTCGTCAGCCGCGTCCGGTCGAGGTACGTGCCGTTGGTGGAGCCCAGGTCCTCGACGATCCACTGGCCGTCGCGGTCCGGATAGATCCTGGCATGGCGGCTGGAGGCGTAGTCGTCGTCCAGCACGATCGTGCTGTCGTGCGCGCGGCCGAGGGTGATGGTCTGCCCCTGGAGCGCGACGGTCGTGCCCGTGAGGATGCCCTCGGACACGACGAGTTTGGTCGGGGCGTTACGGCCCCGGCGCCCGCCCGCTGCGGGCTGCTGGCGCTGCTGCGGGGGCGCCTGCTGGCGCCGGTCCTGCTGCTGAGGTCGGGCGGTTTCCCGGCGGGCACCGCGCTGGGTGACGCGCGTACCGAACAGGTCGCTGCGGATGACCTGCACGGCCACGATCACGAACAGCCACAGTACGGCCAGGAAACCCAGCCGCATGACCGTGAGGGTCAGCTCTGACATTGCCCCCGCTTCACCCTTCGGCTTGCCTATAGATAACGGTGGTGCTGCCCACGACGATCCGCGAGCCGTCGCGGAGCGTAGCGCGGGTGGTGTGCTGCCCGTCCACCACGATGCCGTTGGTGGAGCCGAGATCCTGGACAGTCGAAGGCGAACCGGTCCGGATCTCACAGTGCCGGCGGGAGACGCCGGGGTCGTCGATCCGTACGTCGGCCTCGGTGGAGCGGCCCAGGACGAGGCTGCCGCGGGAGATCTGGTGGCGGGCGCCGTTGATCTCCACCCAGTGCCGGGTGCGAGCCCCGGGTGCCGGGGCACCCGCGAGACCGCCGCCCGCCGCGCCGGGGCGCTGGCCGCCGGCCGGGGGCGGGTAGCCGTAGCCACCCGCGCCGGGAGGCGGGGCGGCCGGCATGGGGGGTGCGGCGGGGGCACCGGCCGGCGGGTAGCCGTAGCCGGGGCGCTGGCCGCCTGCCGCGGGCTGACCTGCGGACTGGCCCGCGGGTGCCTGCTGGTTGCTGGAGGAGGCGAGCGTACGGCTGCGCACCCGGTACAGACCGGTGTCGAGGTCGTCCGCCTTCTCCAGGTTGACCTTGATCGGCCCCATGAAGGTGTAGCGCTGCTGCTTGGCGTAGTCGCGCACCATGCCGGCGAGTTCGTCGCCGAGCTGGCCGGAGTAGGGGCTGAGGCGCTCGTAGTCCGGCGCGCTCAGCTCCACGATGAAGTCGTTGGGTACGACGGTCCGGTCCCGGTTCCAGATCGTCGCGTTGTTGTCGCACTCCCGCTGGAGCGCGCCGGCGATCTCAACGGGCTGGACCTCGGACTTGAAGACCTTGGCGAAGGTGCCGTTGACCAGACCCTCGAGACGCTGCTCGAACTTCTTCAGGACTCCCATGGGGCACCTCCTCCGTCGTGACCTTCGTCCCGTGTGCTGCTGCTTGTGTTGCCTGCGCTGCTTGCTCTGCCTGCCTGGTACTGCTTACTGATCGTATCCACGCGCCGCTGAATCGGCTGGTTCCCCCTGTCGGCCCCGTCGACGCGGTGTCGACGCCTCTTCGGTGCGTTCTTCCGTATCCGCTTCCGTACCTGTTTTCTGCCCAGGATCGTAGAGGCGCCCGACGACCAGTGTCCCGCACCCGACTGTGCACCTTGCCCTGCTCCTGGGGAGACGGACGCCATAGGTACGAGGTTGATACGTGAACCGGTCGCCGCCGAGACGTATCGGGGTTGCCGTCGGCTTCTGGCCCCGCTGACGTCCTGCTGCCGCCTTCTCCCGCCCTGCTTCTGCCCAGGCAACGCCTGGATAAGTGATGTGAACCCATCCTGCCCACCGTGCTAATGTTCTGCGTGTCGGAAGGCGCCAGGCCCAGAGCCCAGAAGCCCGAGGACACACCCAATGCGCGGGTGGCGGAATAGGCAGACGCGCTGGATTCAGGTTCCAGTGCCCGCAAGGGCGTGGGGGTTCAACTCCCCCCTCGCGCACCAGGGAGCATCGACGTCAGGTGCTTCAGAGCAGTGACGGAACGGCCCTCATCGTGATCACGATGAGGGCCTTTTTGGTGTGGTGCTGTGGTTCGGAGGTGCGAGCGCGCGTCTGGTTGGCCCGGAGCCGAGGGGGCAGCAGGGCTGTTGGCGGTGTGATTTTCCTGTCGGTGTGAGGTCTCTCTCACTTGCTGGTGAGATGGCCTGTGGGGGTCCAGCTGCCGATGGGTCTGGTCGGTCGGTCGGCGGCGGGTGGGTCGTCGACGGGGCGGGTGCCCGTCGGGTGGGATGGTGGCGAGCCAGCGGTCGATCTTGCGGCGGTTGGCGTGGGCGAGTTGGAAGGCCAGGACCACCGCCCGTCGCCTCCAGGCCGCCGCCGACCCCGCCGCGATCTTGCTCGGGCAACAGAACGTTTGTGAGAATCCTGAATCCTGCTGGGGTTCGGACGAGCAGCCCGATTGTCCCGTCTCACGTGACCCTGTTTTCTTTCTCACGGCGTCTTGTCGCATTCGCTGCTGGTCTCACCCGGGCGGTGCGAGGGACTGGAGATACAAGATCGGCTACACCGCTCTGCGGGACACGACCGTCGATGCGGGTCAGCGTTCCACGGCGCCGATGAGTCGGCCTCGGGCGAGGACGGGTGCGGCGATGGAAGACAGGAGGGCGCTGGGCCTTGCCTTGTCCGGTCCGGTTTTGCCGGGGGTGGTGGCCAGAGGGGTCGCGAGGGCGAAGAGCTGGAAGGTGTAGTGGTGCGGTCCGTGGCCCTTGATGGGTGCGGGTCCCTGGTACCCGCGTCCGATGGTGGAGCGCAGCACTGTGACGCCGGGGGCGGGCTGCTGTGCGGCTAGTGCGCCGGGGGCGAGGACACGCACCGCCGGGTCGATGAGGGCGACGCAGTGGACGGCGGGCTTGGGGATGGGCACGTCGGTGTCCTCGACGACCAGCAGTAGTTGGGCGGTGCCCGCCGGCGGCGGGCTCCAGGCCAAGCCGGGGGAAAGGTTCTGGCCGCCCGCGTTCTTGGCACGGTGCTCCGGCGGGATCGTGCCGCCGTGGTAGAAGCTCCGGCTACTGAGGTCCAGCAGTTCGGGGCCGTGCAGGTTCGGGCGATTCCACGCGGCGCGAGTCTCGCCCGACCTGCGGTTCTTCAGCAGTCGGCCCAGCATGTTCATCGTGTTGCTCCCAGCATGTGTCGAGGGTTTCATCGGGAGTGGCAGCTTCGCCGGGATTGGGCGAATCTGTCCGATGTCTCGGCGATACGCCTCGGTGTCCGGGCCGGTGTCCAGTGGTGGTGAGGTTGGCCTGCGTGGCGCGGTGGTGGACGGCTCTCAGGCGCTCAGACGGTCTCAGGCGATGTGATGGCTTCTGGCTGCTTGACGGCTTCCGTCGGGGTGCGGCCGGGCAGCAGCAGGCTCAGTAGGAGGGAGAGGGCGGCGAAGCCGGCTGCCCACCAGAATGCCTGGTCGAAGGCGCGCGCGGCCTGGGTTGCCGATCCCGGGTGGTGGTGCAGGGCCGCGTCAAGGATGACGGCGAGTACTGCGACGCCGAAGGACCCGCCGATCTGCTGCGTGATGCGGGTGATGATGCCGGCGTGCGGTATCTGCTCACGCCGGAGCCCGACGAACGCGGCCACCTGCAGGGGAATCGACACGGCGGCGAGTCCGAAGCCGCGGACCACGAGTACCCCCATCAGGAACCACTTGTTGGTCGTGGTGGAGGCCAGTGCGAAGGGCACGGTGGAGAGTCCAACGATCGCGAAGCCGGTGAAGGCGACCCACTTGGCCCCGATTCTGTCGCTGAGTCCGCCGGCCAGCGGGCGGCTCAGGAGCGCGCCGATGCCCAGGGGGGCGACCAGCAGTCCGGCCTGGAGCGCGTCGGCTCCGCGCACCTGCTGCCAGTACAGCGGCAGTAGTGCCATGCCACCGTAGAGCGCGGCTCCGGACAGGAACAACGATGCGGATGCGGACGCGAGCGGGCGGTGCGCGAGCAGCTTGATGTTGACCAGGGCGTTGCCGGAGCGACGGGCTGAGTACAGGGCGAATATCAGCAGCAGGAGCGCGCCGACCAGTAGTGGGGCGAACGAGTCGGTACGGCCGAAGCCGCCTGCCTGCGAGGAGTTGGTGAGACCGAGCAGGATCGCGACCAGGCTGGGTGAGAGCAGCAGCCAGCCGAGGGTGTCGAAGCGCGGACGCGCGTCGGTGGCGTCCGGGTCCAACATCCGCCAGGCGAGTATGAAGCCGATCACACAGAACGGGACGTTCACCCAGAACAGCCACCGCCAGTCGAGCCAGTTCAAAAGGACGCCGCCGATCACCGGGCCCACGATCGGTCCTACCACGAGCGGCAGGGTGACGATCGACATCGTGCGCCCCAGCGCTTTGCCTGCCGCCGCCTGCATGATCATTGTCGAGAACAGCGGGAGCATGAGCCCCCCGCCGAACCCCTCGACGATCCGGGAGACGATGAGGCTTTCGGCATTCCAGGCCAGGCTGCACAGAATCGAGCCGACCAGGAACACGGTCAGCGCGAACATCCACACCCGCCTGCCGCCGAAGCGGGACTGGGCCCAGCCTGCGAGCGGAATCGACACACCCAGCGCCAGCAGGTACCCGGTACTCACCCACTGAATCGTGGAGATCGGCACGTGCAACTGCTGCGAAAGGGTCTGCAGCGCAACACTGACGATCGTCGTGTCGAAGACCACGGCCAGCGAGCCGACAACGAGCGTGACAGCGATCTTCATGACTTTTGGATCGATGCGGTCCTCTGCGGTTGCCTTGGCCATGGTGACCCCTGCCTGCCTCTACTTTTGCGGGTTGGGACTGGATGCCGAGGGCTCTGGACGGGCGCAGCGGGCGGCCCCGCTTCCAGTTCGGTCGGGATCAGATTCTCTGAGCCAGTCGATCGAGCAGCGGCGCCGCCGCCGCGAGCTGTTTCAGCTCCTGCGGTGTGAAGCTGTCCGCCAGTGCCTGCGCGACCTGCTCCGTGCGGGTGCCGCGCTTGTCAGCCAGCGCTTGCCGACCCGTGTCGGTCAACGCCAGGAGTACACGCCTGCCGTCCCGCGGGTCGGTACTGCGCTCGACCAGGCCGCGGGCCTGGAGGCCGCGGAGCGTGGCCCCCATCGCCTGCGCGGTGATCTGCTCCTGCCGGGCCAGCGCCGACGACGTCGTCGGGCCCGTGTGGTCCATCTGGGACAAGGCGGCGCGCTCGGGCATCGTGAGCTCGCCCTCGACCCGCGATTGACGCACTCGCCTCAGCAGCGCACCGATGCTGGTCAGCAGGGCGGTGGCGATCTCGCTGGTGTTCAGCTCGTCACTCATATAGTAAAGCTACCTTATCAACCTGCCTTAGTAAATCCGGAGTACGCTCGTCCGCCGTCCGGACACTGCATGCCGAACTCCGGGCGGGGCAGGCCCGGCCGCAGGAATCCCTCGTCCGTGATCGCGGTCGATACACCTGGCGGCGGCCTTGACTCGCTGCGCGATGATGCTGCCGCAGAGGGCCCTCAGATGCCCGGGCGCCCGCTTGCCCACCCCTGCCCCGTACTCCCGGCTGGAATGCCCGCCTGTCCCGATCGGTTCACATCACAGCGGCCCCGGCGCTGCCCTTCCTTCGTGGGGCGGAGCCGGGGCCGGACTGCTGTCTCAGGTGCCGCCGGCGTCCTCACCGGCCGGTTCCGCCGCGGCGGCTTCGGTGCGTGGGCCGGGCACTGTGGGCGGGTTGAGTCCGAGCCTGTTGCTCATATCCAGCTCGAACCCGCCGTACGGATTCACATGAGTCCAGAACAGCGGGGACAGCGCCCGGCGGTCGGCGTCGGTGAGCTTCTCGGCCCACTTCGGTTCGGCCAGGATCTCCTGGAGAAGGCAGGTGTCGTCCTCGCCGGTGGTCGGCCGGTACAGACGGGCGGAGCCGACGTTCTTCAGCCGGGGCAGCAGGTTGAAGCCGAGCATGTGGGCGAAGACGAACCCCACGATCGAGGCGCTGTGGGTGGCAGCAGAGAGGTCTTGTCGGGGCGTGGGGCCGTCTGGCGTGGGCGGACCACCAGGACCTTCAGTCAACCGCCCCCAGGCAAAGGAGATTTGGACCCCGCCGCCATCCAGCGATCGGTTCCCCACGGCTCCATCCGGAGGCAGCCGAACTGCGAAGCCGCGTCTTCAATCGGACCGCAGAACGTTCCGACAGGCCGAGCATCCTTCAGGATTCCCGAACTTCCATCACCGGGCTCCGCACTCCAGAACGAGATGAAGTCTGCTGGCCAGGGGCGCAGGGTCTCATCGAGACCCAGGGGAACTCAGGGGATGTCGCACACGAGGAAGCCCATCTTGGCCCGGTTCTCGTACAGCTACGGCCAGATGGTGAGTAACGGAAAGTGATTATATGGCCACGATTGAGCATGCTCTATGGGTGAGCAATAGTCGCTGGGTTCCCTGCCTCGTCCATGGCTGACCGGTCTCCCGAGCGTGCCTGGATCAGGGCCTGTTACCGGCTCTTCACAGATGAGGGTGTAGCTGCGGGCCTGGCTTGCGGGTCTTGGGCCCCCCTCTTGCTGTCGTTGGGAGTTTGCACCCCGAGAGCGCAGCCTTGCACGTTTGGGCCCGCTGCTGAGACCTCTTGTAGGGCCGTGCTGATGCCAGGCTGATCGAGGTGGGTCAACACATCGAGACTCCCTCCTTCGGTGTCCGCCCCGGGATGCCCCGCGAACGCCCTTGGTGCCGACGGCCTCGATTGCGTAGGCATCAGCGCCTTTGGTGGCGGCGGGACTCAGTCGTTGGTGGACGCCACTGGTCCAGTCGCGGCGTACCGGGCGGCGATGGTGCGGACGGCCTCGTCGACCACCTGAGCGACGCGTTCGGCGCTCACCTCCCAGCCCGGCACCAGGAGTGTCGGCCAGAAGACGTAGTTGGAGATCATGCCCAGGAACTGGGTGGCTGCGAGGTCCACGTCCTCGACCCGCACCGTTCCCGCCTCGTGCTCAGCCAGGAGGTAGCTGCGTACGGACTCGAAGTAGGGCATCTTCCCGTGCGAGAACTGCGCATGGGCCAGCTCAGGGAACCGCGGCAGCTCGGCGATGACGATCCGGAACAGGTCGGTCATCTGGGCACGGCCCAGCAGCTCGGCGTAACGGCGACCGATGATGCTGAGCCCGTCAACGACGTTGCCTGCCGGCGGAGGATCCTCCTCGTCAGCGGTCGACCAGGACTCGGTCACGATGGCGTCGAACAGGGCGGCTTTGCTCGGAAACTGCTTGAACAAGGTGGCCCGCGAAACGCCCGAGCGCTCTGCGATCCGCGCCAGCGACGTCCGGTCGTAGCCCAACTCGAGAAACAGCGCGGTCGCGGCCGTCACGATCAGGGCGCGCTTCTCCTGGGCGACGCGCTGGTGATACGTCGTCACGACTCTGCTCATGGGCCGAGCATACGAGGTGAGTGGCTTGACTCGCCACTGCCGCCGACCTAGTGTCAGGGATGGCGAGTCGCCCGGCTCACCACTGGCCGCCGTTCATCACTGGTGATCCCGGTCATTCACCGACGTACCGAAGGAACATCTGATGCCCCGCTTCGACAACCAGACCGTGCTCGTGACCGGTGGGACCGGCGGCCAGGGCTCGAGCCACGTGCGCGCCTTTCATGCGGAGGGAGCGAACGTGGTGATCGGCGACATCGACGCGGAACGCGGCGCCGCTCTTGCCGACGAGCTCGGGACCCGCGCTCGCTTCGCCCGCCTTGACGTTACCGACGAGAGCTCGTGGTCCGCCGCTGTGCTGGCCGCCGAGAGCGCCTTCGGCGCCCTGAACGTGCTCGTCAACAACGCGGGCGTGCAGAATCCGCCTGCAACAATCGAAAACACGGAGCAGGCCACGTGGTCGCGCATCCTCGACATCAACCTCACAGGGACCTTCCTCGGCATCAAGACCGCAGCCCCCGCTCTGCGCCGCGCAGCAGGGGGAGCCATCGTCAACGTCGCCTCGACCATGGGCCTGGGCGGCACGGCTCACTACGCGCCGTACGTCGCCAGCAAGTGGGCCGTGCGAGGCCTCACCCAAACGGCAGCACTCGAGCTCGGCCGCGACCACATCCGGGTGAACACCATCCACCCCGGCGTGATCGCGACCTCCTTCATCCTCGAACCAGCAGCTGGCGCAGTCGCGGCAATCGCCGACTTCTACTCACCCGAGCCGTTCGCCATCCCCCGGCTCGGGGAGCCGACCGACGTCAGCCGTCTTCTCCTGTTCCTCACGTCATCGGACGCGTCGTTCATCACGGGGTCGGAGTACGTCATCGACGGTGGACTCCTCCTCGGCCCCGCCCTTCAGGCCGAGACCGTATGAGCACTCCAGACACGACCGGGTCGAACGACTCCGCACGGGACGCGTCTTTGTCCCACCTGCCCAACCACATCCGACGAGCCATCGAGATCACCCCCGCCGCGGGCACCAGGGAACGGATCATCGACATCACGACGCTGGGGCGCCGCACCGGCCGAGCACGCCGCATCGAGATCTTCTTCTACCGAGCTGCGGGCACCACTTACCTGTGTAGCGGCGCCGGCGGTGCCGCGACCGACTGGCATGCGAACCTTCTCGCCAATCACAACTTCACCTTCCACCTCAAGAACGGGATCCGTGCAGATCTGCCTGCACGGGCCACGCCTGTCACCGACCCAGCTGAACGTCAGGCCGTGCTGGCGGAGATCGTGGCGGATCTCAATCAGCCCCACGACCCCGGCACCATCCGGCCGACTCGGCTCGAAGACTGGGCTGGCAGTCGGCTGATGCGCATCAGCTTCCGACATCGGCCGTGATCGCGGATCCCTCGACAGATGACCTGCTCCCAGGGACTGGGGTGTAGTCGCGGCCAGAGCGGCTCTTCGCCAGATGAGGGTGTAGCCGGCGCGGCGGTCCCAGATGGATGTCGAAGTTTCCAGAGGGAAAGTCTCCTACACGCTCACCCTGAAAGAACCGCCACGTGCCCGACGAGGAACGTCTCAGGCTGTAACTGGGGTGTAGTGGGCTACACCACCAGTGCGGTGGCCTGCTGTCCCGCGTTCGCGAGGGGGGCCGCCTAGCGTGGGGGCATGGGCAGGACACTTCGGCAAGCGGGACGGGCCACGCTTCGGCTTGCCCTCGCCGCGGTGATGACCTTCGGTACGTATCTCTTCGTCACCGTGCTGCTCATCACGGCCGTCGGCACGCTCGCTGTCGTCGGGGCGTGGCTGCTGCCCGAAACCGTGCTGCTGGTCCGCCGGATCGCCGGTGCCAAGCGCCGGCAGACGGCGGCCTGGACCGGGCAGGAGATCCCCGAGGCGTACGAGCCGCTCACCGGGCCGACGCGGCAGCGCATCCGTACGGCCGTCCGTGACTCCGGCACCCTCGCCGACCTGCGCTGGATGGCCGCCCACTACGTGTACGGCTGGCTGCTGCTGCTCGCGCTGCCCCTGTGGCCGGTCGCGCTGGTCGTGGACGGGGTGTGGGCGGGGCTGTTGCGCCGTGAGGCCGTGGTCCTGCCGTGGATCGTGCGGCTGGCCGATGTCGAGGCGCGCTGGTCGGGTGCGCTGCTGAAGCCGTCCCCCAAGGCTCGGCTCGCCGCCCGGGTGCGGGCGCTGACCGAGACCCGTGCCGACGCGATCGCCGCGCACGGGGCAGAACTGCGCCGGATCGAGCGCGATCTGCACGACGGGGCCCAGGCCCGGCTGGTCGCCCTGTCCATGCGGATCGGGCTGGCCAAGCGGGCCTTCGACCGGGACCCCGAGGCCGCACGCCGGCTGATGTCGGACGCCCAGAACCAGGCCGAGGAGGCGCTGACCGAGCTGCGGCACGTGGTGCGCGGCATCCATCCGCCGATCCTCACCGACCGGGGGCTCGTGGGGGCGGTGCGGGCCCTGGCGGCCGGCACGGGGCTGGAGGTGACGGTGCGGGCGGACTCGGTCGAGGAGGGGCCCCGGGCACCGGCCGCCGTGGAGGCCGCCGCCTACTTCGCGGTGGCCGAGGCGCTCACCAATGTCGCCAAGCACAGCGGCTCACAACGGGCGACCGTCGAACTGGAGCGGCTGCGCAAGGGGGTACGGGCCGTCGTACGGGACGAGGGGGACGGTGGGGCCGAGGAGGGCGAGGGGTCCGGGCTGCTGGGGATCCGGCGGCGGGTGGCCGCGCTGGACGGGGTGGTGAGCGTGAGCAGTCCGGCCGGAGGGCCGACAGTGATCACCGTGGAGCTGCCCTGCGTGTGGTGATGGCTGGTTTCACGTGAAACATGGCGCTGTGATCCGAAGTCGTCCATGTCTGTCGAAGCCTCTCGAAATCCCTCGGACTGCCTGCATCCTGCGAGTTATCCACATCTTCCGAGTTGTCCACAGGGTCTGACGGGTTTTGGCGCCGGCCTGTACGGTCAGGCTCGAATTGATCGATCGTGGATGGATGCGTGCGGGGGAGGCGGTCGTCGTGACCGAGGCCGAAGCTGTGGTGAGTGGGGCGCGCAGGCTCCCCCGGGTGCGGGGATTCGCCGAGCGGTCCGTGGCGGAGCCGGTCTCCCCCAAGGAGCAGGGCAAGGTACTGCGTGCCGTGGTGACGCGGTCCTCGCACGCGTCGTTCGACCTGGACCCCTCGCGTCCGGACGCGGTGGCCGCGGTCGAGGATTCCAACCAGGGCCGTATCCCCGGGCTGATGCCGATAAGGGTGGGGCGGATGGCGGCGACGCCCTTCGCGTTCATGCGCGGCTCGGCGGGCCTCATGGCCCATGATCTTGCGCGTACCCCCATGACCCGGGTCCGCGCCCAGATCTGCGGTGACGCCCACGCGGCCAACTTCGGCCTGTACGGGGACGCCCGCGGTGGGCTGGTCATCGACCTGAACGACTTCGACGAGACGGTCGACGGCCCCTGGGAGTGGGACCTCAAGCGGCTCGCCGCTTCCCTGGTGCTCGCCGGCCGGGTGGCCGGCGCCGACGAGGACACCTGCCGCAAGGCGGCCCACGGCGCGGCCGGCTCCTACCGCCGCACGATGCGACTGCTGGCGCGGCTCCCGGTGCTGGACGCGTGGAACGCGATCGCGGACGAGGAGCTCGTCTCGCACACCGACGCCCACGATCTCCTGGGCACCCTGGAGCGGGTCTCGGAGAAGGCGCGGGCCAACACCAGCGGCCGGTTCGCGGCGAAGTCGACCGAGCCGACCGGGGACGGCGGCCGCCGCTTCGTCGAAGCCCAGCCGGTGCTGCGCCGGATCCCGGACGCGGAGGCCGCGTCGGTGGCGGTGTCCCTGGAGTCGTATCTGACGACCCTCTCCGAGGACCGCCATCCGCTGCTCGCCCGGCACTCGGTGCACGACGTCGCCTTCCGGATCGTCGGCACGGGCAGCGTGGGGACGCGTTCGTACGTGGTCCTGCTCCTGGACCACCGCGGTGAACCGCTGATCCTCCAGGTGAAGGAGGCGCGCGCCTCGGCCCTGGTGCCGCATCTGCTGACCGCGGGCTTCGAGACGCCGTCCGCCGGCCACGAGGGCCGCCGGGTGGTGATCGGCCAGAAGCGGATGCAGGTCGTCAGCGACATACTGCTGGGCTGGACGACGGTCGACGGGCGCCCCTTCCAGGTACGGCAGTTCCGCAACCGCAAGGGCAGCGTCGACCCGGCCGCCCTCGCCCCCGACCAGGTCGACGACTACGGCCGGATGACCGGCGCCCTGCTGGCCCGCGCCCACTCGCACAGCGCCGACCCGCGGCTGATCGCCAGTTACTGCGGCAAGAGCGAGGAGCTCGACGAGGCGATCGCCACCTTCGCCGTCGCCTACGCCGACCGCACCGAGGCCGACCACGCCGACCTGGTGGCGGCGGTACGCGCGGGGCGGATCGCGGCGGAGACGGGGGTGTGAGGCCGGCCACCGGGGTCGGCGGGCGGGGCGCCGGGTGAGGGCTGGCGGAGTGCTGGCCGGAGGGCTGGGCAGACGGCCGTCGGCGGGGGCCTGATGGAGGGCCGGGCAGACGGCCGGCCGGGGGCCTGGCGGAGGGTCGGGCCGAGGCCGGGTGGAGGGCCGGGCAGGGGCAGGTCGGGAGGCAGGCCTGTCTTCTGTGGGGTTGGTCCAGGGATGAGGGCAGCCCTGTCGGCCCCGGGCTTGGCCTAGGCTGGTCGGGTGACGACCCCCGAAGCGACCCCCGAAGCTGGGCAGCCGCGGCCCGAGGAGCGGCTGGAGCAGGCCGTGCGGGCCGCCGAGCAGGCGTTGATCGAGTTCGAGATCGCGGTGGAGACCTTCCGCGTCGAGGTCGAGAACTTCTCCCGGCTCCACCATCAGAAGCTCGGCCCGATGTACGCCCGGCTCGACGAGCTGGACGCGCAGATAGCGGAGGCCAGGGCCGCGCGCACCGGTGACCCCGAGGATCTGCGCCGGGCCGAGGAGGCGCGGGCCCGGGTGCTGCCGATGCCCGGGGTCGAGGAGCTGTTCCACGGCTGGATGGACGGGAACGGGCTGTTCCCGGAGGCCGTCGCGATGCTCACCGACCAGCAGGTGCGCCCCCCGGAGCGGGTACGGCCGAGCGACGAGGCCCGCAAGCTCTATCGCGAGCTCGCCCGCCAGGCCCACCCCGATCTGGCCCAGGAGGACGACGAGCGGGCCCGGCGTGAGGAGTTCATCACCCGGGTCAACGCGGCCTACGCCCGCGGCGACGAGGTCCTGCTGCGGGAGCTGGCCGAGGAGTGGGCGGCCGGTCCGGCGCCCGCCGAGCGGCGCCCGAGCCCCAGCGAGGAGCTGTACGCCCGCCTGGAGTGGCTCGCCGCCCGCAAGGAGATGCTCACATCCCTCGCGGGGGAGCTGGAGAACGGCGCGATCGGCTCCATGCTGCGGATGGCCCCGGACGACCCCGACCGACTGCTGGACGAGATCGCCGACCAGCTCCTGGCCGAGGTCGCCCAGAAGGAAGCGGAGCTGGCCCAGCTGGTCGGCTAGCGGCGGGAGCCGTCGGGTAGCGTCGTGGCATGAGTTTCGGTTCCGGTGTGCCCACGGTCGAGGTCGGCGACCTCAAGGACGGCGACTTCCTGCTGGACGTCCGTGAGGACGACGAATGGCAGGCGGGTCACGCCGAGGGCGCCCTGCACATTCCCCTCAGCGAGTTCGTCGGCCGCTACGGCGAGCTGACCGAGGCGGCCCCGCAGGACGGGCGGGTCCATGTGATCTGCCGTTCCGGGGGCCGCTCGGCCCAGGTCACCATGTACCTCGTGCAGCAGGGCGTGGACGCGGTGAACGTCGACGGCGGCATGCAGATCTGGGCGGCCGTGGGCCGTCCCGTCGTCCAGGACGACGGCCGGCCCGGCTTCGTCGCGTAGGCGCACAGGCGCACAGGCGCGGAGAAGGGCAGGTCAGCTCAGGGCGTGGGCGGCCAGCAGGTCGCCCAGTGCCTCCTCGTGCGCCGCCGCGGGGCCGAGCGACAGCTCCAGGTGCTTGGCCCAGGCGTGGTACCGGTGCAGCGGGTAGTCGACGTCGGCGCCGAAGCCGCCGTGCAGGTGCTGCGCGGTCTGCACGATCCGCCGTACGCCCTCGGAGGCCCAGATCTTGGCCACGGCGACGTCTCCGGCGGCGGGCAGCGCGCCCGGCGCCCCGGAGGAGATCCGCCACGCGGCCTGCCACAGGGTGACCTCCATCGCGCGCAGGTCGATGTAACGGTCGGCGGCCTGGACGGCGACGGCCTGGAACGTGGCGATCGGATACCCGAACTGCTCCCGCTTGCTCGCGTAGTCGCTCGTCATGCTCAGCACCCGCTCCCCCAGGCCCAGCGCCAGCGCGCACGTCCCGGTGGTCAGCAGCGCCCGCAGCCACTCCACGGCGCCGTCCGCGGTGATGACGTCCCGGGCGGCGATCCGCGCCGACTCCAGGCGCAGCTCGCCGAGCCGCTCACCGGTGGTGGAGATCTGCTCGGCGAGTACGGCGCCCTCCTGGCCCCGGGCGACCACGGCGAGAACGCTCACGTCCTGCCCGGTGCCGTCTCCGGCCCGCGCCGGTACGAGCACGAAGTCGGCCTCGTACGCCCACGGCACCGCCGTCTGCACCCCGTCCAGCACCCAGCCGTCGCCGTCCTGCCGGGCGGTGACCGCGAGTTCGGCCGCGTCGTGCCCGGTGCGGCCGTTGGCGGCGACGGTCAGCACGACCTCGCCCCGGCCGGCCCGCGCGAGCAGCGCCGACCTCAGCTCGGGGCTGCCGTAGGCCTGTACGGTCGCGGCGGCGGCGCTGCTCTCCAGCAGCGGCACCCGGGCGAGCGACTTCCCCGCCTCGCGCAGCAGCAGGCACAGGGCGACGGCGTCGAGGCCTGCTCCGCCGTACTCCTCGTCGAGGAGCAGGCTCAGCAGGTCCGCGTCGGCGAGCCTGCCCCACAGCGCCCGGTCGAGGTCGTCGGCGACGGGGCGGCCCTGGGTGAGCGCGGGGCTCGGCACGCCGTCGGGGGCGACCCCGGCGAGCACCCCGCGCGCCGCCTCGGCCGCAGCCTGCTGCTCCTCGCTGAACGTGAAGTCCACGGCCTGTCCCCTCCGACGGGTCTGATCCGGGCGAGATCTGACGGGTCGTCAAGATAGAACAGGTTCTAGAAAAAGAGAACAGGTGGGGGATTCACCGGTCGAAGTCCACCTGCACCGCCTCCGTAAGCGGATGCGACTGGCACGCCAGCACATACCCCGCCTCGGTCTCCTCCGGCTCCAGCGCGAAGTTGCGGTCCATCCGCACCTCGCCGGAGACCAGGAAGGCCCGGCAGGTCCCGCACACCCCGCCCTTGCAGGCATAGGGCGCGTCGGGCCGGTTGCGCAGCACGGTCTCCAGGACCGACTCCCCGTCCCGGACGGGCCAGCTGCCGCCCCGGCCGTCGAGCCGGGCGGTCACGGTGCTGTGCGCGGGTGCCGCCGTGGCCGCGCGCGGTGCCACGTCGTCCACGTGGAAGATCTCCTCGTGGATCCGGGACCGGCCGACCCCGAGCGCCCGGAGCGTCCGTTCCGCGCCCTGCACCAGCCCGAACGGCCCGCACAGGAACCACCCCGCCACGTCCGCAACCGGCAGCAGCGCCGGAAGCAGCGAGGTCAGCCGCTCCCGGTCCAGCCGCCCGGGCGGCAGCCCCGCCTGCTGCTCCTCCCGTGAGAGCACGGTGACGAGCTGAAGCCGCTGCGGATACCGGTCCTTCAGGTCGGCGACCTCGTCCAGGAACATCGTGGAGGCGGCCGTGCGGTCGCCTCGGATCAGACAGAAGCGGGCGCCGGGTTCGCGCGCCAGCAGCGTGGAGACGATCGACAGCACCGGGGTGATCCCGCTGCCGCCCACGATCGCCGCGTACAGTCCGGGCGCCGGGGCGAGGGTGAAGCGCCCCGCCGGGGTCATCACCTCCAGCTCGTCGCCGACCCCGATCTCCTTCAGCGCGTACGTCGAGAAGGCCCCGCCGTCGACCAGCCGCACCCCCACCCGCAGCGTGCGCGGGCCCTCGCCGCCGGGGTCGGGCGCGGGCGAGCAGATCGAGTACGTCCGCCGCATCTCGGCGCCGTCGGCCACGCGCCGCACGGCGAGGTGCTGGCCGGGCGCGTGCCGGAACTCATCGCGCAGCCCTTCGGGGACGGCGAAGGTGAGGGCGACGGAGTCGTCGGTGAGCCGGTCCACCGCGGCCACCTGGAGCGGGTGGAAGCGGGCCATCACAACTCCTTGAAGTGGTCGAAGGGTTCACGGCAGGCCAGACAGCGGCGCAGCGCCTTGCAGGCGGTGGAGGAGAACCGGCTGAGCAGCTCGGTGTCGGCGGACCCGCAGTTCGGGCAGCGCACCGGGTCAGGGTCGACGCTCCTGGTGGGGCCCAGGGCGAGGGCGACCGGGCCGGACTCCCGTACCGCCCGGGGCGGCGCGATCCCGAACTCCCGCAGTTTGCGGCGGCCTTCGTCCGTGATGTCGTCCGTCGACCAGGCGGGGGCCAGCACCGTGCGCACGGTCACGTCCGGTACGCCGTGCTCGTGCAGGACGCGCTCGATGTCCGCCGACATCGCCTCGATCGCCGGACAGCCGGTGTACGTCGGGGTCAGCTCGACCTCCACCGCTTCGGCGCCGTGCAGACGCACCGCGCGCACCACGCCCAGTTCGCGCAGGGTCAGCACGGGCAGCTCGGGGTCGGGCACCGAACCGGCGAGCGCGAGCAGCTCCGCCTCCAGGGGCGTGGTCGTCACCATGACGCCCCCGGGTGGCTGCGGTGCAGATGCTGCATCTCGGCGAGCATCCGGCCGAAGGACTCGGTGTGCAGGCCCTGCCGGCCCGCGCCCGCCCTCCAGGCGCCCGACCGCGGTCCCTCGGGAACCGCCAGGCCGGCCCGGCGCAGCACCGCGCCGACCGACTCCAGCCAGCCGGCCCGCAGCGCCTCCCCGTCCACGTCGAGCCCCTCCACCGGCTGGAAAAGCTCGCCGGTGAACCGCCACAGCGCCTCGCAGGCCGTCCGCATGCGCGCGTGGCTGTCCTCGGTGCCGTCGCCGAGCCGCAGTGTCCACTGCTCGGCGTGGTCGCGGTGGTAGGCGACCTCCTTGACGGCCTTCGCCGCGAGCCCCGCGAACGGGCCGTCGGCGGAGGCCAGTTGGCCGTACAGGAGGTGCTGGTAGGTCGAGAAGTACAGCTGGCGGGCGATGGTGTGGGCGAAGTCGCCGTTCGGCTGCTCGACCAACTGGACGTTGCGGAAGGCGCGTTCCTCGCGCAGATAGGCCAGTTCGTCCTCGTCGCCGGTCATCGACAGCAGGACGCGGGCCTGGCCCAGCAGGTCCAGCGCGATGTTGGCGAGGGCGACTTCCTCCTCGAGCACGGGCGCGTGGCCCATCCACTCGCCGAGGCGGTGGGAGAGCACCAGGGCGTCGTCGCCGAGGGCGAGGGCGGCCGTCGTGGGAGCGGCGGTCGTCACAGGTGCTGCACCCCCTCCGGGATCTCGTAGAACGTCGGGTGCCGGTAGGGCTTGTCGGCGGACGGTTCGAAGAACGGGTCCTTCTCGTCCGGCGAGGAGGCGGTGACCGCGGCGGACGGCACGACCCAGATGGAGACGCCCTCGCCGCGCCGGGTGTACAGGTCGCGGGCGTTGCGCAGGGCGAACTCCGCGTCCGGCGCGTGCAGGCTGCCGGCGTGGGTGTGGGCCAGGCCGCGCCGGGAGCGCACGAAGACCTCCCACAGCGGCCAGTCGGAGTTCGTCATGCCTGCCCGGCTCCCGTCGTGTCGGTGCTGTGCTTGGCCGCGTAGGCCGAGGCGGCCTCGCGGACCCAGGCGCCCTCGTCGTGCGCCTGCCGGCGCTGGGTGATGCGCTGCTCGTTGCACGGGCCGTTGCCCTTGAGGACCTCCTTGAACTCCGTCCAGTCGATCGGGCCGAAGTCGTGGTGCCCCCGCTCCTCGTTCCATTCGAGGTCCGGGTCGGGCAGGGTGAGGCCGAGGGAGGCGGCCTGCGGGACGCAGATGTCGACGAAGCGCTGGCGCAGTTCGTCGTTGGAGTGCCGCTTGATCTTCCAGGCCGTGGACTGCGCGGAGTGCGCGGACTCGTCGTCGGGCGGGCCGAACATCATCAGTGACGGCCACCACCAGCGGTCCACCGCGTCCTGCGCCATCGCGTGCTGTTCGGGTGTGCCCCTGCTGAGGGCGAGCAGCAGTTCGTACCCCTGGCGCTGGTGGAAGGACTCCTCCTTGCAGACGCGCACCATCGCGCGCGCGTACGGCCCGTAGGAGCAGCGGCACAGGGGGACCTGGTTGGTGATCGCGGCGCCGTCCACCAGCCAGCCGATCGCGCCGACGTCCGCCCAGGTCAGCGTGGGGTAGTTGAAGATCGAGGAGTACTTCTGGCGGCCGGTGTGCAGCTTGTCCAGGAGTTCGTCGCGGCCGGTGCCGAGGGTTTCGGCCGCGCTGTACAGATAGAGCCCGTGGCCGGCCTCGTCCTGGACCTTCGCCATCAGGATGGCCTTGCGCCGCAGGGACGGCGCGCGGGTGATCCAGTTGGCCTCCGGCTGCATGCCGATGATCTCGGAGTGGGCGTGCTGGGCGATCTGCCGCACCAGCGTGGCGCGGTAGGCGTCGGGCATCCAGTCGCGGGGCTCGATGCGCTCGTCGGCGGCCACGGCGGCGTCGAACGCGGCCTGGTACGTCTCCTCGTCCGCCGTGCGGTGCGCGGTTGCTGTCGCCATGCCGGTCCCCTTGATCTCCGACCACCCCCGACCGATCGTTCGGTCTGCTGGATTCCATGGTGGGACGGTCGTCGTAAGGTGTCAACCGTTGTGGATAACCGGGGGAGGGGCTGCGCCCGGCGGGTGGGCCTGAGTACCGTTCGCGATTGCGCGACGCAGCGCGGACGGGAAGACGACCGGGATCGGGGAACGGGGCGGAATGGACGCGTACGACGGAGGCTCTGACGCCCCCCAGGGGCGCTCTGACGCCCTTCGGGGGCCGAGGACATCGGACGAACCCGAAGGGGCGCCGGTGCCCACGACGCCCCCGGACGGCGATCCCGCCGCCCGGGAACCCCGCACCGGTGTGGCCGCCCTCTCCCCCCGCTACCAGGTCGGTGCCGCCCTCGCGCTCGCCGTCGTCGCGGTCGCCGTCTGTGTCCACATAGGCATGGTGTTCCTGCACGTCGCGCCCTCGAACACGGTCACCAAGGCGCACGGCGAGGCGATAGACGACTGGATATACCCGGAGTTCGAACAGAACTGGAAACTGTTCGCGCCGAACCCGCTGCAGCAGAACATCGCCGTCCAGGTCCGCGCCGAGGTCCGCGCCGAGGACGGTGTCACGCGGACCACCGGCTGGTACGACCTGTCGGCGCAGGACGGCCGGGAGATCGACGGCAATCTGGTGCCCAGCCACACGCAGCAGAACGAACTGCGCCGCGCCTGGGACTTCTTCACCTCCACGCACGGCAGCGACAACCGCTCCACCGGCCTGCGCGGCGCGCTCTCCGAGACCTATCTGCGCCGGATCGTGGTGCTGCGCCTGGAGCGCGGCGGCGCGGCCGGCCCGGACGGCGTCGTCGAGCGGGTCCAGGTCCGTTCCCGCTCCACCAACGTGATCCCGCCGAAGTGGAGCAACGAGAAGGTGTCGCTGAAACCGATGTACCGGACGCTCTCCTGGTGGTCGGTGCCGGACGAGGCCGAGGGAGGCGCGCGGTGAACCGATTCGCCGAGACCGTGTCCGCCGCGATCGCCCGGGTCACCGGGGCGGCGCTCGGGCCGTACCAGAGCGCGATCGTCCGCATCGGATTCGGCGCGACCTGGCTGATGTTCCTGCTGCGCGAGATCCCGCACCGCACCGAGCTCTACGGCCCCGACGGCCCCTGGAGCTGGACGCTGGCCCGGCAGCTGATCGACACCAATGGCGCGTTCACCGCCCTGATGTGGTCGGACGGCCGGCTCTGGTTCGAGGCCGTGTACGTCCTCGCCGTGCTCGCGAGCGCCCTGCTGCTGGCGGGCTGGCGCACCCGCACGATGTCGGTGCTGTTCATGGTCGGCGTCCTGTCGCTGCAGAACCGCAGTGTCTTCGTCGGGGACGGCGGCGACAACGTCCTGCACCTGATGTCGATCTACCTGGTGTTCACCCGCTGCGGCCAGGTGTGGTCGCTGGACGCCCGCCGGGCGCGCCGCGAGCGGGAGGCACACGCGCGTGGGGAGCGGGTCACCGACCGGGTCGGACCCGCTCTGTGGGCCGTTTCCGGGCTCGCGCTGATCACGGTGACGGCCGCGGGCCGCTTCCACAGCGCGTGGACGATTCCGGTGCTGCTGTGGACGGTGTGGGCCGCGCAGGCCCTGTGGTGGGTGGTGCGGCGCCGCACGCGGTCCGCGGAGCCCCGGATCCTGCTCGACGTGATCGCGAACATCCTGCACAACGGCGCCCTCGTCGTGATCATGGCCGAGGCCTGTCTGATCTACGCGACGGCCGGCTGGTACAAGATCCAGGGCTCGCGCTGGCAGGACGGCACCGCCGTGTACTACCCGCTGCACCTGGACTACTTCTCGCCCTGGCCCGCGCTCGGCGATCTGCTCTCCAGCAGCGGCACGATGGTCATGCTGGTGACGTACGGCACGGTCGCCGTGCAGGTCGCGTTCCCGTTCACGCTGTTCAACCGGCGGGTCAAGAACGTGCTGCTGGCGGTGATGATGACCGAGCACCTGGCGATCGCCCTCGTGCTCGGGCTGCCGTTCTTCTCCCTGGCGATGATCACGGCGGACGCGGTCTTCCTGCCGACGTCCTTCCTGCGCCGGCTGGGCGGCTGGACGGCACGCGCGCGTGTGCTGGTGTTCTCGCGCGACCCCCGACCCGAGGTGCCCGAGCAGCGGACGCCGGAGAACCCCGAACCCAGCCACGTAGGCTCGACTCCATGACCGACGCCATGACCGACCCCGAGGGCGTCTGGCACCGGCTCGCCGGCTCCCGTGAGCTGCCCGACGGCCGTGAGCGGCCTGACGGTCATGTGCTGCTGGACGGCTTCCACGCCCTCAAGCACGCCCTGCGTTTCGGAGCCGAGGTCCCGGTGGCGGTCACCGCCGACCGGGCGGCGGCGCTCGCCCTCGCCGACGAGCTGGCCCCTGATGTGCGTCCCGCGCTGGACGCGCTCCTGGCGGAGGTCCCGCAGTCGGTGTACGCCGCGCTCGTGCCGCGCCCGCACCCCACCGCCGTCGCCGCCCTCGCCGTACGGCCCTCCCGTGAGGCCCGGCTGGCGCGGCTCGCGCACCTGCCGCGCACCGCGCCGGTCGTCGTCCTCGACAACCCGCGCAACCTGGGCAACGCGGGGGCCGTGATCCGGCTCGCCGCCGGTTTCGGGGCGACCGGGGTGGTCACCACCGGCACCCTCGACCCCTGGCATCCGACGGTGGTGCGCGGCGGGGCGGGACTGCACTTCGCGACCGCCGTGGAGCGGCTGGCCGTGGCCGAGCTGCCCGCCGGGCCGGTGTTCGCGCTCGACCCGGAGGGCGACGACATCCGGGGCGTCAAGCTCCCCGACGACGCCCTCCTGGCCTTCGGCTCGGAACGCAGCGGACTCTCCCCGGAGCTCCGCGCCCGTGCCGACCATCTGCTGTCGCTGCCGATGCGCCCCCAGGTGTCCAGCTACAACCTCGCGACGACGGTGGCGATGACGCTGTACCACTGGAGCGCACAGACGTCGTCCTAGGACCTGTCCTAGGCGTCCCTGCGTACTTCCACCACCCGGAAGCGGTTGGCGACGAACGCGCCGTCCGTGAGGGCCGCGTTGGCCGCCGGGTTGCCGCCGGAGCCGTGGAAGTCGGAGAAGGCGGCCGTCTGGTTGACGTACACCCCGCCGGTGAGGTTGAGGGACAGCTGGGCGGACTCCTCCAGGCAGACCTCCTCGACCTCCCGCTCGACCTCGGAGTCGGTCGTGTACGCGCCGACCGTCATCGCGCCCTTCTCGCGCACCGTGCGCCGCAGCAGGGCGAGAGCGTCGGCCGCCGAGTCCACGGCGACGGCGAAGGAGACCGGGCCGAAGCACTCGCTCAGGTAGGCGGCCCCGTCGTCGGGCTTGGTGCCGTCCAGCTTCACGATCACCGGGGTGCGCACGACCGCGCCCGGGAACTCCGGGTTGGTGACCTCGCGGGAGGCGAGGGCGACCTCGCCGAGGCCCGCGGCGGCCTCCAGGCGCGCCTTGACGTCCGGGTTGACGATGGCGCCCAGCAGGGCGTTCGCGCGCGTGTCGTCGCCGAGCAGGCCGTCCACCGAGCGGGCGAGGTCGGAGACCACCTCGTCGTAGGTCTTCGGGCCCTCGTCGGTGCGGATGCCGTCGCGCGGGATCAGCAGGTTCTGCGGGGTGGTGCACATCTGGCCGCTGTAGAGGGAGAGCGAGAACGCCAGGTTGGCGAGCATGCCCTTGTAGTTCGCGGTGGACTCCACGAGGACCGTGTTGACGCCGGCCTTCTCCGTGTGGACCTGCGCCTGGCGGGCGTTGTTCTCCAGCCAGTCGCCGAAGGCGGTCGAGCCGGTGTAGTCGATGATCCGGATCTCGGGGCGGGTCGCCAGGGTCTTGGCGATGCCCTCACCGGGGCGCTCGGCGGCGAGCGCGACCAGGTTGGGGTCGAAGCCCGCCCAGGCGAGCACCTCGCGCGCGACCCGCACGGTCAGCGCGAGCGGCAGCACCGCGCGGGGGTGCGGCTTGACCAGGACCGCGTTGCCGGTGGCCAGGGAGGCGAACAGGCCCGGGTAGCCGTTCCACGTCGGGAAGGTGTTGCAGCCGATGAGCAGGGCGATCCCGCGCGGGACCGGCGTGAAGGTCTTGGTCATGGTGAGCGGGTCGCGCTTGCCCTGCGGCTTGGACCACTCCGCCGTGGCGGGCGTGCGGACCTGCTCCGCGTACGCGTACGCCACCGCCTCCAGGCCGCGGTCCTGCGCGTGCGGGCCGCCCGCCTGGAACGCCATCATGAACGCCTGTCCGGAGGTGTGCATGACCGCGTGCGCGAACTCGTGGGTCCGGTCGGAGATCCGCTTGAGGATCTCCAGGCAGACCACCGCGCGGACCTCCGCGCCCGCGTCCCGCCAGGCGGCCTGTCCGGCCTTCATGGCGGGCAGCAGCACGTCCGCGTCCGGGTGCGGGTACGTCACGCCGAGCTCGACGCCGTACGGGGAGACCTCGCCGCCCACCCAGCCGTCCGTGCCGGGCTGGCCGAGGTCGATCCGGGTGTTCAGGACGGCGTCGAAGGCGGCCTTGCCCGCCGCCGCGTCGAGGCTGCCGCTCTCCCCGTAGGCCTTGGGGTGCTCGGGGTGCGGGGACCAGTACGCGCGGGTGCGGATCGCTTCCAGGGCCTCGTCGAGGGTGGGCCGGTGCTGGGCGATCAGATCGTGCGCGGACAGTTCGGCGGTGGCCATGCGGGACCAACTCCTCGTCGTGAGAACTCTTCTTCGAGCCCATGACCTGGCGGAGACCTGGGCAGGAACCACCGGTCACGGCTAGAGTAACCGAACGATCGGTCGGGACAAGGGGGCCTGCCGCATCTGTGGAAAACTCCGTGCGGGAGGATCGCGGACATGACAGCACTCGACCTCAGCAGCCCCATGGCCGTCGTCGGGACCGGCACCATGGGCCAGGGCATCGCCCAGGTCGCGCTGGTCGCGGGCCACCATGTACGGCTGTACGACTCCGTCCCCGGCCGGGCCCGGGAAGCGGCCGACGCGATCCGCGCCCGCCTGGACCGGCTCGTGGCGAAGAACCGTCTCGCCGCCGCCGACCGGGACGCCGCCCGCGCCCGGCTGCTGCCCGCCGAGGCCCTCGCCGGGCTCGCCGACTGCACCCTGGTCGTCGAGGCCGTACAGGAGCGGCTGGAGGCCAAGCAGGACCTCTTCCGCGAGCTGGAGGACATCGTCGGTGAGGACTGTCTGCTCGCCACCAACACCTCTTCCCTGTCGGTGACGGCCATCGGCGGCGCCCTGCGCAACCCCGGCCGCCTGGTGGGCCTGCACTTCTTCAACCCCGCGCCGCTGCTGCCGCTGGTCGAGGTCGTCTCCGGGTACGCCACCGACGTCACGTCGGCCACGCGCGCGTACGAGATGGCCCGCGCCTGGGGCAAGACACCGGTCGCCTGCGCCGACACCCCCGGCTTCATCGTCAACCGCATCGCGCGGCCCTTCTACGCCGAGGCGCTCGCCGTCTACGAGGCACAGGGCGCCGACCCGGCCACCATCGACGCCGTCCTGCGCGAGTCCGGCGGCTTCCGGATGGGCGCCTTCGAGCTGACCGACCTCATCGGGCAGGACGTCAACGAGTCGGTCACGCACTCCGTGTGGCAGGCCTTCTTCCAGGACGTCCGCTTCACCCCCTCGCTCGCCCAGCGCCGCCTGGTCGAGTCCGGCCGCCTCGGCCGCAAGACCGGCCAGGGCTGGTACGACTACCGCGACGGCGACGACGGGGCCGCCGAGCGCACCGAGCCGCACACCGCCGAGAAGCAGCAGGCGCCCGCCTACGTCGTCGCCGAGGGCGACCTGGGCCCCGCGTCCGAGGTGCTCGCGCTGATCCGCGAGGCGGGCATCCAGGTCCGCGAGGACGAGGAGGACCACGGCACCCGGCTGGTGCTGCCCGGCGGCGGCCAGCTGGCGCTCGCCGACGGCCAGACCTCCGTGGAGTTCCGGGACGTCGTCTACTTCGATCTCGCCCTGGACTACCGCAAGGCCACCCGCATCGCCCTGTCCGCCTCCCAGGACACCTCGCAGCAGACCCTGGCCGAGGCGATCGGCCTGTTCCAGGCGCTCGGCAAGGACGTCAGCGTCATCGGGGACGTCCCCGGCATGATCGTCGCCCGCACGGTCGCCCGGATCGTCGACTTCGCGCACGACGCCGTTGCCAAGGGCGTCGCCACCGAGGAGGACATCGACACCGCGATGCGCCTCGGCGTGAACTACCCCCTCGGCCCCTTCGAGTGGAGCCGCCGGCTCGGCCGCATGTGGGCCTTCTCGCTCCTGGACGACCTGCACGAGCGCGACCCCTCCGGCCGCTACGCGCCGTCCCTCGCCCTCTACCGGCACTCCTTCGCCACCGAGAAGCGGGAGGGCGCCGCGTGACCACCGCCAAGCGCGACACGTACACCCCGGAGAGCCTGCTCTCCGTCGCCGTCCAGGTCTTCAACGAGCGCGGCTACGACGGCACCTCCATGGAGCACCTCTCCAAGGCGGCCGGCATCTCCAAGTCGTCGATCTACCACCACGTCAGCGGCAAGGAGGAACTGCTGCGCCGGGCCGTCAGCCGCGCACTGGACGGCCTCTTCGCCATCCTCGAGGAGGAGCACGCGCGCGTGGGGCGCTCCGTCGAGCGACTGGAGTACGTCGTGCGGCGCATGGTCGAGGTGCTCATCGGCGATCTGCAGTACGTGACGCTGCTGCTGCGGGTGCGCGGCAACACCGACACCGAGCGGTGGGCCCTGGAGCGCCGCCGCGACTTCGACCACCGGGTCGCCGCACTGCTCAAGGCCGCCGCCGACGACGGGGACGTGCGCGGCGACGTGGAGGTGCGGCTCGCCACCCGGCTGGTCTTCGGCATGATCAACTCGATCGTCGAGTGGTACCGCCCGGGCGGCCGGGGAATGGCCGAGGGCGACGTGGCCGACGCGGTGGCGCGCATGGTCTTCGGGGGGCTGCGCACCGACCGCTAGGGCGGCCGGGAAGGACGTCTCAGCCCTGCGGCTCCAGGTCCTCCTCCTCGAACACCAGCAGCGTGCGCGTGCTGAGCACCTGGGGGATCTCCTGGAGGCGGGTCAGCACCACCTCGCGCAGCGCCCTGTTGTCGGGCGTGTGCACCAGGAGCAGAACGTCGAAATCGCCCCCGACCAGGGCGATGTGGGAGGCGCCAGGCAGCTGTCTGAGCTGCTCGCGCACGGTCCGCCAGGAGTTCTGCACGATCTTCAGCGTGATGTAGGCGCTGGTCCCCTGCCCCGCCCGCTCATGGTTCACGCGGGCCCCGAAGCCCCGGATGACCCCGTCCTCGACCAGCCGGTTGATCCGCGCGTAGGCGTTGGCGCGCGAGACGTGCACCCGTTCGGCGACGGACCGTATCGAGGCGCGGCCGTCCGCCTGGAGCATCTGCAGGATGTCCCGGTCGATCGCGTCGAGCGGGCGGGCAGGCGGCAACTCGGCACCCGCCTCCGGACCTTCGGCCATTTGTTCAGGTGCCATGTGCCCCCGCCTCTCCGCCATGGACGTACTGCGTCCATCTCAGGCTGTGGAGAACCGTTTGTCCACAGCCTGAGGGGGCCTGTAGCCAAAATGTGCCGACGACCGAACAATCGGTAGGTGAGACGGGTCACAGAACGCCCCGCCTCCCACAGCCGCCCTCACGAGGAGGTGCCGTCATGACGGTCATGGAGCAGCGGGGCGCGTACCGGCCGACCCCGCCGCCCGCCTGGCAGCCCCGCACCGACCCCGGTCCGCTGCTGCCCGACACCGAGCCGTACCGCGTCCTCGGCACCGAGGCGGCCCACGGGGCCGACCCGGAGCTGCTGCGCCGGCTCCACGCCCAGCTGGTGCTCGGCCGCCGCTACAACGCGCAGGCGACCGCCCTCACCAAACAGGGCCGGCTCGCCGTGTACCCCTCCAGCACCGGCCAGGAGGCCTGCGAGGTCGCCGCCGCGCTGGTCCTTCAGGACCGCGACTGGCTCTTCCCCAGCTACCGCGACACCCTCGCGGTGGTCGCCCGCGGCGTGGACCCGGTCGCCGCCCTCACCCTGCTGCGCGGCGACTGGCACACCGGCTACGACCCGTACGAGCACCGCGTGGCCCCCCTGTCCACGCCGCTCGCCACCCAGCTCCCGCACGCCGTGGGCCTCGCGCACGCCGCCCGTCTCAAGGGTGACGACGTGGTGGCGCTCGCCATGGTCGGCGACGGCGGCACCAGCGAGGGCGACTTCCACGAGGCGCTGAACTTCGCCGCCGTCTGGCAGGCCCCGGTCGTCTTCCTGGTCCAGAACAACGGCTTCGCGATCTCCGTCCCGCTCGCCAAGCAGACCGCCGCCCCCTCCCTCGCCCACAAGGCCGTCGGCTACGGCATGCCGGGCCGCCTGGTCGACGGCAACGACGCCCTCGCCGTGCACAAGGTCCTGGGCGACGCCGTACGGCACGCGCGCGAGGGCGGCGGCCCGACCCTCGTCGAGGCCGTCACGTACCGTGTCGAGGCACACACCAACGCCGACGACGCGACCCGCTACCGCGGCGACGCCGAGGTCGAGACCTGGCGCGCACACGACCCGATCCTGCTCCTCGAACACGAACTCACCGCCCGCGGCCTGCTCGACGAGGACACCCAGCGGGCCGCCCGGGACGCCGCCGAGACGATGGCCGCCGACCTGCGCGCCCGGATGAACGAGGACCCGGTCCTCGACCCGATGGACCTCTTCGCCCACGTGTACGCCGAGGACACCCCGCAGCTGCGCGAACAGCGGGCCCAGCTGCGGGCCGAGCTCGACGCCGAGCGCGACGGGCAGGAGGGCGGGCACCGATGACGACCGTCGCCCTCAAACCCGCCACCATGGCGCAGGCCCTCACGCGCGCGCTCCGCGACGCGATGGCCGCCGACCCGTCCGTGCACGTCCTGGGCGAGGACGTGGGCACCCTCGGCGGCGTCTTCCGGGTCACCGACGGCCTCGCGAAGGAGTTCGGCGAGGACCGCTGCACCGACACCCCGCTCGCCGAGGCCGGCATCCTCGGCACCGCCGTAGGCATGGCCATGTACGGCCTGCGCCCGGTCGTGGAGATGCAGTTCGACGCCTTCGCCTACCCGGCGTTCGAACAACTCGTCAGCCATGTCTCCCGGATGCGCAACCGCACCCGCGGCCGGATGCCCCTGCCGGTCACCATCCGGGTCCCCTACGGCGGCGGCATCGGCGGCGTCGAACACCACAGCGACTCCTCCGAGGCCTACTACATGGCGACCCCGGGGCTCCACGTCGTCACGCCCGCCACGGTCGCCGACGCCTACGGCCTGCTGCGCGCCGCCATCGCCTCCGACGACCCGGTCGTCGTCCTCGAACCCAAGCGCCTGTACTGGTCCAAGGACTCCTGGAACCCGGAGGAGCCGGCAACCGTTGAACCCATCGGACGCGCCGTGGTCCGCCGCCCGGGCCGCAGCGCCACGCTGATCACCTACGGACCGTCCGTGCCGGTCTGCCTCGAAGCCGCCGAGGCGGCCCGCGCCGAGGGCTGGGACCTCGAAGTCGTCGACCTGCGCTCCCTGGTGCCGTTCGACGACGACACGGTCGCCGCCTCGGTACGGCGCACCGGCCGCGCGGTCGTCGTCCACGAGTCGGGCTCCTTCGGCGGCCCCGGCGGGGAGATCGCGGCCCGTGTCACGGAGCGCTGCTTCCACCACCTGGAGGCACCGGTGCTGCGCGTCGCCGGTTTCGACATCCCCTATCCGCCGCCGATGCTGGAGCGCCACCATCTGCCCGGCGTCGACCGCATCCTGGACGCCGTGGCACGGCTGCAGTGGGAGGCCGGGAACTGATGGCACAGGTACTGGAGTTCAAGCTCCCCGACCTCGGGGAGGGCCTCACCGAGGCGGAGATCGTGCGCTGGCTGATCCAGGTCGGCGACGTCGTCGCCGTGGACCAGCCGGTCGTCGAGGTCGAGACGGCCAAGGCGGTGGTCGAGGTGCCCTGCCCCTACGGCGGTGTCGTCACCGCCCGCTTCGGCGAGGAGGGCACCGAACTGCCCGTCGGAGCCCCGCTGATCACGGTCGCCGTCGGAACACCCGCCTCCGGCGGCGAGGCCGGGGGCGGCTCGGGCAACGTGCTGGTGGGGTACGGCACCTCGGAGGCACCGGCGCGGCGCAGGCGGGTACAGCGGGTCCAGTCGGAGCCCGCCGTTCACGTCAAGGTGGCGGACGGACCCGTGCCCGTCATCTCGCCCCTGGTGCGCCGCCTCGCCCGCGAGAACGGACTGGACCTGCGGGAGCTCAAGGGCTCCGGTCCCGAGGGCCTCATCCTGCGGGCGGACGTCGAGAACGCGCTGCACACCCCCGCCCCTGAAACGGCGGTCCCCGCCGACGGCCGTCGCACCCCCCTCAAGGGCGTCCGGGGCGCCGTCGCCGACAAGCTGTCCCGCAGCCGCCGTGAGATCCCCGACGCGACCTGCTGGGTGGACGCCGACGCGACCGAGCTGATGCGCGCCCGCACCGCCATGAACGCGGCAGGGGGCCCGAAGATCGCCCTCCTCGCCCTCCTCGCCCGCATCTGCACCGCCGCCCTGACCCGGTACCCGGAGCTCAACTCCACGGTCGACATGGAGGCCAGGGAGGTCGTCCGGCTCGACCAGGTGCACCTGGGCTTCGCCGCGCAGACCGAGCGCGGGCTCGTCGTACCCGTCGTCCGCGACGCGCACACCCTGGGCGCCGAGGCGCTCACCGCGGAGATCGCCCGGCTCACCGAGACGGCCCGCGCCGGACGCCTCACCCCCGGCGAGCTCACCGGCGGGACCTTCACACTCAACAACTACGGCGTGTTCGGCGTCGACGGCTCCACGCCGATCATCAATTACCCCGAGGCGGCCATGCTCGGCGTCGGCCGTATCGTCCCCAAGCCATGGGTGCACGAGGGCGAGCTGGCCGTGCGCCAGGTCGTCCAGCTCTCGCTCACCTTCGACCACCGGGTCTGCGACGGCGGCACGGCGGGCGGCTTCCTGCGCCATGTGGCGGACTGCGTGGAACAGCCGGCGGTACTGCTGCGTACCCTGTGATCGCTGCGCCACCCCTGCGTTCCCCGTGAAGCTGGGTGCACGCGGCGGCGGCGCGGGCCCGCATACTCGGGGGGTGACGTCGTACGCGCCCCCCACAGCCCACGACGCCGTCGTGCTGGCCGGCGGCGGCGCCCGTCGCCTCGGCGGGGCCGACAAGCCGGGCGTGCGGGTCGGCGGACGCGCGCTGCTCGACCGGGTGCTCGCGGCCTGCGCCGACGCGCACACCACCGTCGTCGTGGCCGCTCCCCGGCCCACGTCACGGCCGGTGCGCTGGACACGCGAGGAGCCGCCCGGCGCGGGCCCCGTCGCCGCGCTCGACGCCGGTCTGCGCAGGACCACCGCCGACGACGTCCTCGTCCTCTCCGCCGACCTGCCCTTCCTCGCGGCGGACACCGTACGGCGGCTGCTGGCCGCCCTGCGGGCCGGCCGGGCGGAGGGCGCGCTGCTCACCGACGCCGACGGCCGCGACCAGCCGCTGGTCGCCGCGTACCGCACGGCCGCCCTGCGCCGCGAACTGGCGCTGCTCACCACCGCCCACGGCGGCCTCGCCGGGCTGCCCCTGCGCCGGCTGACCGCAGGGCTCGATCTCACCCGCGTCCCCGACCCCGTCGCGTCCTTCGACTGCGACACCTGGGACGACATCGCCACCGCCAGGGCACGCATCAGGGAGCATGACCACGTGTTGGATGAATGGATCTCCGCAGTCAAGGACGAGCTGGGCATCGACCTGGACGTCGACACCGGCGTCCTCCTCGACCTCGCCCGTGACGCCGCGCACGGCGTCGCCCGGCCCGCCGCCCCGCTGACCACGTTCCTCGTCGGCTACGCGGCGGCGCGGGCAGGGGGCGGCTCCGAGGCGGTCGCCGAAGCCGCCCGCAAGGCCGCCGCCCTGGCGCTGCGCTGGGCGGAGGAGGCTGAGAAGGGGGCCGACAAGGACACCGTGGCCACGTCCGGCGACGCCGGACCGGACGCCGGATGACGGCCCGCGGGATCCGCGAGGGCCAGAACACCGAGGCGCCCGAGGCCGGGGATTCCGGCGCCGGGGAAGCCGAGTACTTCGACGCCGAGGATCTCGACGTCGAGGAGGTGCTCGCCTTGGCGAACGACGGCAGGGGGCCCACCCGGGACGGCAGCGGTGCCGTGCCCGCCCCGTCCGGCCACGGTCACCGCCACCGCGCCACCCCCTGGCCCGAAGCCCGGACGGCCGCCGCCCGCGCGGCCCGCGCCGGTGCCGCCCGGCGAGCCCCCGTATCCGTGACCCTGGCCGACGCCCTCGGGCTCGTCCTCGCCGCTCCCCTGACCGCCCTCACCGACCTGCCCTCCTTCGACACCTCCGCGATGGACGGCTGGGCGGTCGCGGGCCCAGGCCCCTGGCGGATCCGGGACGAGGGCGTCCTCGCCGGAAGCGCCGCGCCCGCCCCCCTCGCCGACGGCGAGGCCGTCCGGATCGCCACCGGTGCCCGGATCCCCCCGGACACCACGGCGGTGCTGCGCAGCGAACACGGCCGCACCGACGAGACAGGCCGGCTGCACCCCACCCGGGGTATGAGCCACGGCCAGGACATCCGCCCACGCGGTCAGGAGTGCCGTAGCGGAGACCAGTTGCTGCCCGCCGCAGCGGTGGTGACCCCGGCCGTCCTCGGCCTCGCCTCAGCCGCCGGCTACGACACGCTGGCCGCCGTACCGCGGCCCCGGGTCGAGGTACTGGTCCTGGGCGACGAACTGCTCACCGAGGGCCGTCCCCACGACGGTCTCATCCGGGACGCGCTCGGCCCGATGCTGCCCCCATGGCTGCGGGCCCTGGGCGCCGAGGTCCTGGCGGTGCGCGCGCTCGGCGACGACGCGGACGCCCTGCACCGGGCCGTCACCACATCCACCGCCGACCTGATCGTCAGCACCGGGGGCACCGCCTCGGGGCCCGTCGACCACGTCCACCCGATACTGCGCCGCGTCGGGGCCGAGCTCCTCGTCGACGGCGTCAAGGTGCGCCCGGGCCACCCCATGCTGCTGGCCCGCATCAAGGACGGCCAGCACCTCGTCGGCCTGCCCGGCAACCCCCTCGCGGCCGTCTCCGCGCTACTGACGCTCGCGGAGCCCCTGCTGCGCACCCTGGCCGGGCGCCCGGCCAGGGTGCGGTACGCGCTGCCGGTGCGGGAAGCGGTGCACGGGCACCCGTACGACACCCGGCTCGTACCGGTGGTGCTGCGGGGCGACCGTGCCGTGCCGCTGCACTACAACGGCCCGGCGATGCTGCGGGGCATCGCGGTGGCCGACGCCCTCGCGGTCGTACCGCCGGGTGGTGCCGGGGCGGGTCAGGAGACGGAGCTGCTCGACCTGCCGTGGGCGACGGCGGGGATGGCCGCGTGTTTCACGTGAAACCAGCCGCCTGTTCAATAAGCCGCCGGTTTCAACAAGCCGCCTGTTTCACGTGAAACGTCATCGACGTCGTCAGGGCTGTTCGGGCACCGGGACGGCTCGGCGGACCGTGATCACGCGGTCTCCCCGCTGGAGCATGGCGAGCCGGGGGTCGGTGTAGTCGAGGAGTTCCCGGCCCCGGACGACGGCCACCACCAGGTCGGCGGACTCGCGGGGCGTCTTCCCCGTCTCCTTCTCGGTCACCGGGCGTTCGACCAGGTCCAGACCGCTGCCGAGCGTCATCAGGTTCTCCAGGGTCTTCGCCACGGTCGGGCTGACCATGGAGACACCGAGCAGCCGGCCGGCGGAGGAGGAACTGGTCACCACGGTGTCCGCGCCGGACTGCTTGAGCAGGGGCACGTTCTCGTCCTCCCGGGCGGCGACGACGATCGTGGCGCGCCGGTTCATCTGCCGCGCGGTGAGGGTGACCAGGGCGGCGGTGTCGTCCCGCTGCGGGGCGACGATCACCCGGGTGGCGTTCTGGACCTCGGCCTTCAGCAGGGTCTCCGACCGGGTGGCGTCACCGGTGACCGTCACCAGTCCGTCGTCGCCCGCCGCGTCGGAGGCCTTGCGCTGTGCGTCCACGACCACGATCCGGTCCTTGGCGATGCCCTGCCCGACCAGTGTCCGCACCGCGTGGCGGCCCTTCGTGCCGTATCCGACGACCACGATGTGGTCGCGGATGCGGACCCGCCAGCGGTGGATGCGGACCTGCTGGCGGGTGCGCTCGGTCAGCACCTCCAGAGTCGTGCCGACCAGGATGATCAGGAACACCACCCGCAGGGGGGTGATGACGAGGATGTTGACCAGCCGCGCGGTGTCGCTCACCGGGGTGATGTCGCCGTAGCCGGTGGTGGAGAGGGTGACGGTGGCGTAGTAGGCCGAGTCCAGGAAGTCGACGGAGCCGTCGGAGTTGTCGTTGTAGCCGTCGTGGTCGAAGTAGACGATCAGGGTGGTCAGGGCCAGTACGAACAGGGCCAGGGCGAGGCGGCGCAGCACCTGCTGGAGCGGCGGTACGCCGACCCGTACGGGCATCGTGATGGAGCGTCCGGCCTCGGCGTCGTCCCGTGCCTCCTTGCGGGAGCGGTACCAGAGGGACCTGACGAGGGAGAGCCTGGCCGGGCCGCCGGGCTGTCGTTCCTGGTCCTTCAAAGCGTGCCCCCTGTGGCCGTGATCGGTTCCTTGGGCACCATGGTTCCCGGCGGGTTCGTGCCCGTCACGAAGCAACACCCGTTCCCGAGCCTGGAGGTTCCCTTTGCGCGACCACATTGTCGTCGTCGGCTTCGGCACGAAGGGCCGGTCCGCGATCCGGACAGCCTGTGCGGCGGGGGTGCGCAAGGACCAGGTCGTGGTGATCGACCCCAGCGCGAAGGTGATCGACGCGGCGACCGCGGAGGGCTACGAGGGCGTGCTCGGCGACGCCACCCGCAGTGATGTGCTGCGGCAGGCCGAGGTGCAGCGGGCCGGCCGGATCATCATCGCCACCCAGCGCGACGACACGGCCGTCCTGGTGGCGCTGACGGCCCGCCAGCTCAACCCGGCCGCGAAGATCGTGGCCGCGGTGCGGGAGGAGGAGAACGCGCCGCTGCTCAAGCAGTCCGGCGCGGACCAGGTCATCACCAGCGCCGGAGCGGCCGGCCGGCTGCTGGGGCTGTCCGTGCTCAGCCCGTCGGCCGGCCTCGTCATGGAGGATCTGATACAGCAGGGCAGCGGTCTTGACCTGGTCGAACGAACGGTCACCAAGGCGGAGGTGGGCCGCGGCCCGCGCGACACGGCCGACCTGGTGGTCACCGTCGTACGCGGCCATCGGCTTCTCGCCTACGACGACCCCGCCATCGGGGTGCTGGAGCCGATGGACCGGCTGATCACGATCGTCCGCGTGGACTGAGCCGCCGCTCCGTGCGGTCGTACAGCCGCGTCCTAGTTACTTGCGGTTGTAGAGCCGCATCGTGATCGGTCCGAAGACCAGCACGAACAGGGCCGCCCACCCCAGCGACCAGGCGATCTCGGCGCCCGGCCAGTCCCCGGCCATCAGCCCTCGTACCGCCGACGCCACATGGGTGACCGGGCTGTTGTTGACGAAGGCCTGCAGCCAGCCCGGCATGGTGTGGGGGTCGACGAACACGTTGGACAGGAAGGTGAGGGGGAAGATCACCATCATGCTGACGCCCATCACCGACTTCTCGCTGCGCAGCATCAGCCCGAACATCGTCCAGATCCACGAGAACGAGAAGGAGAAGACGATCAGCAGGGCGATCCCGGCGACGACGCCCGCGACCCCGCCGTCCGGCCGATAGCCGAGCAGAAGCCCCACGGCGAGCATCACGACGGAGGCGATGGTGTAGCGCAGCGCGTCGCCGAGCAGATAGCCGACCATCGTCGACGGCCGCCAGATCGGCAGTGAGCGGAACCGTCGAAGACGCCCTTCTCGATGTCGGTGTTCACCGAGACGCCCGTGTACATGGTGATCATCACGACCGACATCACCAGGATGCCCGGCAGCAGGAACTGGATGTACTCCTTCGGGGACCCGGCCAGGGCGCCCCCGAACAGGTACGTGTACATCAGCACCATCATGATCGGGAACGCGGTGACGTCGAAGAGCTGCTCCGGCACGTGCTTGATCTTGAGGACGGCCCGCCAGCCGAAGGTGAGGGAGGTGGACCAGGCGCTGGGGCGGGCCGGCCGTTCGCCCGCCACGAGCAGCGCGGCCAGCGATTCGGCGCTGACGGGGGCGAGGTCCTGGCTGTCCGTGGTCGTCGCGGTGCTCATGCAGCCACCTCGTCCTTGTTCGAGTCCTTGTCCGAGTCGTTGTCGGAGTGCTTGCCGGAGTCCTTGTTTGCGTCCTTGTCGGAGTCCGCGGTCGTGTCGTGTCCGGTGAGGGCCAGGAACACCTCGTCCAGGCTGGGCTGGCCGAGGGAGAAGTTGTCGACGGTGATCCCGGAGCGGGCCAGTTCGCCGAGAGCGCGGGCTGCCTGTCCGGCGGCCGAGTCACCGGTCGCCGCCGCGAGGCGGGCGGTCAGCGCCACCGGGTCCGGCTCCTGCTGCACCTCGGCGTCCAGGGCCAGCCGCAGCACCTGCTCCGCCTCCGGACGCTGCCTGGGGTCCCGCAGCCGCAGGTGTACGGAGCCGGCGCCGACGGACGCCTTCAGCTCGCCCTTGGTGCCCTCGGCGATCACCCGGCCGCGGTCGATGACCGCGATCCGGGACGCCAGCTGGTCGGCCTCGTCCAGGTACTGCGTGGTCAGCAGCACGGTCGTGCCCTGGGCGACCACCGCCCGCACGATGTCCCACACCTGGTTGCGGCTGCGCGGGTCGAGGCCGGTCGTCGGCTCGTCGAGGAAGAGCAGCCGGGGTGTGCTGAGGATGGACGCGGAGATGTCTATGCGCCGCCGCATGCCGCCCGAATAGTGCTTGACCTGCTTTCCGGCCGCGTCCGACAGCCCGAACGCGGCCAGCAGCTGTTCGGCCCGCTCCCGCGCCGCCTTCTTGCCGTGCCCGAGGAGGCGGCCGAGCAGCACCAGGTTCTCGGTACCGGTGAGGTCCTCGTCCACGGACGCGTACTGCCCGGTGAGGCTCACCAGGCCACGCACCTCGTCGGCCTCCCGTACGACGTCGTGGCCGAAGACATGGGCTTCGCCGCCGTCGGGCCGCAGCAGGGTGGCGAGCATCTTCACGGTGGTCGTCTTGCCCGCGCCGTTGGGGCCGAGGACGCCGTAGACCGTGCCCGTGGGCACGGCGAGGTCGACGCCGTCCACGGCCCTGGTCGCGCCGAATGTCTTCACCAGACCGGCGGTCTCTATCGCCAGGTCTGCGGTGTGCGGGGTCATGAGGAGTCCTTCCGCGGGCTTGAGCCGAGCAGTACTTGGGCCACGCATGGGGAGACCTTTACCGTCTCCCGAACTCATCGGTGATCGCACGCCGATTTCCCGGTGGCCGGCGGACAGGGGCCGAGCGGTAGCGTCGGGCGCATGCATGCGATCACGATTTCCGAACCTGGTGGTCCCGAGGCGCTTGTGTGGGACGAGGTCCCCGATCCCGTACCCGGCGAGGGCGAGGTCCTGGTCGAGGTGGTGGCCGGGGCCGTCAACCGTGCCGACATCCTGCAGCGGCAGGGCTTCTACGACCCGCCGCCCGGCGCGTCCCGGTACCCCGGCCTGGAGTGCTCCGGGCGGATCGCCGCGCTCGGGCCCGGGGTCTCCGGCTGGGCCGTCGGCGACGAGGTGTGCGCGCTGCTCGCGGGCGGCGGATACGCCGAGAAGGTCGCCGTACCGGCCGGGCAGCTGCTGCCGCTGCCGGACGGGATCGATCTGAAGCGGGCCGCCGCGCTCCCCGAGGTGACCTGCACGGTCTGGTCGAACGTCTTCATGATCTCCCGTCTGCTCCCCGGCGAGACGCTCCTCGTGCACGGCGGCTCCAGCGGCATCGGGACCATGGCGATCCAGCTGGCCAAGGCGGTCGGAGCGCGGGTCGCGGTCACCGCGGGCACCAAGGAGAAGCTGGACCGCTGCGCCGAACTGGGCGCCGACATCCTGGTCAACTACCGCGAGCAGGACTTCGTCGCCGAGCTGAAGGAGGCGACGGGGGGTGCGGGCGCTGATGTCATCCTCGACAACATGGGTGCGCAGTACCTGGAGCGCAACGTCCGCGCTCTCGCCGTCAACGGCCGGCTCGCGATCATCGGCATGCAGGGCGGGGTCAAGGGCGAGCTGAACATCGGCGCCCTGCTGGGCAAGCGGGCGACGATCAGCGCGACCTCGCTGCGGGCGCGCCCGCTGGGGGAGAAGACGGCGATCGTCGCCGCCGTACGCGAGCATGTGTGGCCGCTGATCGCCGCGGGCCAGGTCCGCCCGGTCGTCGACCGCGAACTGCCGATGTCCGACGCGGCCGGCGCGCACCGGCTGGTCGAGGACAGCGGTCACGTCGGCAAGGTGCTGCTGGTCGTGCCGTAGCCCGCGCGGGTCACTCAGCTCCGCCGCAGGCGCAGCGCGGCCAGGCCGAGGGCCAGCCCGAGTCCGATGAGCACGAGCCCGCTCCCGAGCGGCAGGATCCGCAGCACGGGCCCGTCGGCCTCCCCCGGCGCGGCCCGCGGTACGGCGTCCCGCGACGGCACGGGCGTCTGTGGCGGGACGGCGCCCTCCGGGGTCGTCTCCCCGGACTCCTCACCGCCACCGTCCGCCTCGTCCGCCTCGTCGTCGTCCTCCGGTACGCCCTCCTCCGCACCGGTGTCCGCGTCGTCGGCGTCGTCGGCGTCCTCTGCGTCCTCTGCGTCCTCTGCGTCCTCTGCGTCCTCTGCGTCCTCCCGCCCGGGCCGGACCCGGCCCTCCCCGGCCCGGCTACCGGCCCGATCGGGTTCACGGGAGGAGGAAGAGGGCCGCGGGCTACCGGTCGCGCGCGCGAGCGCCGCCTCCTGCGTGGGCTCTCGCCCCGTGGCTTCGTGTGCGGGGGGGAGCCAGGGGAGCAGGAGGGTCGCTCCGATTGCTGTTGTGTACAGGCCCCGGTGCCATCGAGTCACGGGATCAGGCTCACATCCATCGCAGATGAGCGCATTCCGGACTGGGCCGTGTGGAAAGTTGGATCATCTTTCCAGGGGGGCGCCCCCGTGGTGAGGTGTACGGGTGCGAGAGAATGACGGCATGGAGATGCCGAGGAACGAAAGGTCGCCGGAGAACGCCCAGCGGATCCTGGTCGTGGGCCAGGACGGCATGGCGCTCGGTGGTGTCGACGCAGACGACGACTCCCGTGAGATCCCGGTGACGGAGCAGGTCGAGCAGCCTGCGAAGGTCATGCGGATCGGCAGCATGATCAAGCAGCTGCTGGAGGAGGTGCGCGCGGCCCCCCTGGACGAGGCGAGCCGGGTGCGGCTCAAGGAGATCCACGCCAGCTCGGTGAAGGAACTGGAGGACGGCCTGGCGCCGGAGCTCGTCGAGGAACTCGAGCGACTCTCCCTGCCGTTCAACGAGGAGTCGACACCCAGCGACTCGGAACTGCGGATCGCGCAGGCCCAGTTGGTGGGCTGGCTGGAGGGCCTCTTCCACGGCATCCAGACCACGCTCTTCGCCCAGCAGATGGCCGCGCGCGCCCAGTTGGAGCAGATGCGCCGCGCGCTGCCGCCGGGAGTGGGTCACGAGGGCGGCGACGACCCGCGCACGGGCGGCCGTTCCGGCGGACCGTACCTGTAGAAACCACCGAGAGCGCTACACACCACAGGGCCCGGCCGATGTGCCGGGCCCTTCTAGTACTGCAACGGTGCTCGCCCTCAGGACGCCGGGTTCCCCGTCGACACCTTGACCTCGATCTCCGGCATGTCCTCGGGGTCGACGTCCGTCCCGGCGGACGGGAACTGGTCCATGACCGCGCCGTCGCCGTACGTGTTCTCGTCGACGTGGGTGATCTTGTAGTTCCAGCCGGCTTCCTGGAAGCACGCCTTGACCGAGTCGATGTCCTTGTACCTGAAGTTCGGCATCTCGATCTTGTCGGGGTCGTTGTACGACTCCTCGGGCTCGGAGCACTCCGTCGGATCGATCGTCCTGGACGCGTCCGGACCGCGGTAGCCCGCCGCCTTGGTCGCCGATGCCGAGGCGCTGGAGCCGCCGTCGCCGTCCTCGGAATCGCCGCTGCCGTTGAGCGCCAGGCTCAGCAGCAGCGCGCCGACCGCCACCACCGCGACCAGGACCGAGCCGACGACGACCTGCTTGCTGCCCCGGCCCCCGCCGCCCGGGGCGGCGGGCTGCGGGGAGAGGCCGTACCCGGGCGGGGTGTGCGGCCCCTGCGGGTGCCCGTACCCCGGAGCGGGCGTCTGGGGTGTCTGGTAGCCGCCCTGCTGCGGATAGCCGTATGCCGCAGCAGGCGGTGTCGGCGGCGCGGGCGTGCCGTACGGGTTGGGGGGCGGTGTCCGGTGCGGCTGGTACGGGGTCTGGACCGCACCCACCGGCGGCGCGGTGCCCGGGCCGACCGGCGGGAACACCGCGGAGCCGACGCCCGAGCCGCTCTGCGCCGGGGCGCCCGGGACGATGCTCGGCGGGGCCGCCTGGACGGAGGCGGCGATGCGCAGGCACTCGTCGCGCATGGCGACGGCGGTCGGAAAACGCTCGTTCGGGTTCTTCTTCAGCGCGCGGGCGACGAGCGCGTCCACGGCCGGCGGCAGCGAACGGTTGATGGAGGAGGGCGCCACCGGCTCCTCCTGCACATGCGCGTACGCGATGGCCAGCGCCGAGTCCGCGTCGAACGGGATCCGCCCGGTGACCAGTTGGAACAGCATGATGCCGACCGAGTAGAGGTCGGAGCGCGCGTCCACGCCGCGGCCCAGGGCCTGCTCCGGGGAGAGGTACTGCGGGGTGCCGACGACCATGCCGGTCTGGGTCATCGAGGTGACCCCGGACTGCATGGCGCGCGCGATGCCGAAGTCCATCACCTTGACGACCCCGCGCTTGGTCATCATCACGTTGCCGGGCTTGATGTCGCGGTGGACCAGCCCCATCTCGTGACTGATCTCCAGCGCGGCCAGCACATCCGCGGTGATCTTCAGCGCCTTGTCGGCGGGCATCGCGCCCTGCCGCCGTACGTCCTCGTCGAGCACCGAGCCGAGCGGGCGGCCCTCGACGTACTCCATGACGATGTACGGCGTGGTCAGACCGCCCACGTCGTCCTCGCCGGTGTCGAACACCGAGACGATGTTGGTGTGCGTGAGCTTGGCCACTGCCTGGGCCTCGCGGCGGAAGCGCTCCCGGAATGCCTGCTCGCGGCCGAGCTCGGTGTGCAGTGTCTTGATCGCGACCTGCCGGTCGAGCACGGAGTCGTAGGCGAGGTGCACCGAGGCCATGCCGCCCTGGCCGAGCAGGTCGCGCAGTTGATAGCGGCCACCGGCGATCGCCCGCCCCGCGTAAGGGCTTTGTGCGCCGTCCTGGCTCATGTTCCGCTTCCCCCGTGGGCCTTCAGGCGCCGTCGACTGTCGTTGATCGAGGACTCTCGGTGATCGAAAGTGCTATTCCCGGCCAAGTCTGCCGCAGGCCACTGACACGTCAAGCGCGGTGCCCGTTCCGTGACCCTACGAGAAACAAGCGTCGCGGAAGCGTTACAGGTGCCGTACGGGCGGTACACGGAATTTGCACGCTGTACCGCCGTACGGGTTTGATGGCCGATCCGGCTCGGACCCGGTTGCGGGGCTCGTCAGGGGCTCATCCCGGACCGGAGGCTTGCGCGGAGGCTGTAGCGTGGCCGACGGAGACCGTGACAACACCGCGCGCACCGCGGGCAGAAACGACGGCGAGGACTGATGGCACAGCAGCGCGCTCAGGGCCCGTCCGACCCCGAGGCGGCTGGCGGCGGTATGTCAGACGCGCCGGAGAACTGGGGCAACGGCGGGCTGGTCGGTGACGGCCGGTACCGGCTGACCCGGAGACTCGGCCGGGGCGGCATGGCCGAGGTGTTCGCGGCCGAGGACGTACGGCTCGGACGTACCGTCGCGGTCAAACTGCTGCGCGCCGACCTCGCCGAGGACCCCACCTCCAAGGCCCGCTTCACGCGCGAGGCGCAGTCGGTGGCCGGCCTCAACCACCACTCGATCGTCGCCGTGTACGACTCCGGCGAGGACTTCGTGGGCGGCCAGAGCGTGCCGTACATCGTCATGGAGATCGTCGAGGGGCGGACGATCCGCGACCTGCTGCTCAACGCGGAGGCGCCCGGGCCAGAGCAGGCCCTGATCATCGTCTCCGGCGTTCTGGAGGCGCTCGCCTACTCGCACCAGCACGGCATCGTGCACCGCGACATCAAGCCGGCGAACGTGATCATCACGCACAACGGCGCGGTCAAGGTGATGGACTTCGGCATCGCGCGCGCCCTGCACGGCGCGTCGACGACGATGACGCAGACCGGCATGGTCATGGGCACGCCCCAGTACCTCTCCCCGGAGCAGGCGCTCGGCAAGGCCGTCGACCACCGCTCGGACCTGTACGCGACGGGCTGCCTCCTCTACGAACTCCTCGCGCTGCGTCCGCCGTTCATCGGCGAGACCCCGCTGTCGGTGGTCTACCAGCATGTCCAGGACATCCCGGTGCCGCCCTCGCAGACCTCGGGCGGCGAGGCCCCGCCGGAACTCGACGGGCTCGTCATGCGTTCTCTCGCCAAGGAGCCGGACGACCGGTTCCAGACGGCCGAGGAGATGCGCGGACTCATCCAGTACGGGCTGCAGATGCTGTACGACCAGGGCGCCCACACCGGCACCTGGAACACGGGCCCGGTCACGCCGGCCTCCGGCGGTGCGGCCGTCGGCGGTTACGCCGGGACCGCGGTGCTGCCGCAGCACGACGGCTCCAGCACCTCGCAGATCCCGCAGCCGATCCTGCCCACGGGCTACGGCGGCGGCGACGAGGGCGGCTTCGAGGGCCACGGCAACCGGGGCAGCGGTCGCGGCAAGCTGTGGATCCTGGCCGTCCTCGCGGTGATCGCCATCGCCGCGGGCGTCGCGCTGGCACTGAACCACCAGGGCTCGACCGGCGGCGACACCGACACCACGAAGTCGCCGAGCGCAACGCCGTCCGCGACCGACGAGTCGGCCAGCGAGACGCCGAGTGACGAGCCGAGCGACGAACCGTCGGACAACAACTCGGACACCGGCACGGGTTCGAACGACGGTTCGAACTACTCGCCGTCGTACTCGCCGTCGTACTCGCCGTCCAATCCGAGCAACAACACCAGCCCCTCCAGCTCGCCGAGCGAGGAGCAGTCGTCGCCGGAGGTCTCGGACGAGCCGACCGACACGCAGAGCAGTGACGCCGGCACGGACGACGGCGGCACCAGCGAGGGCACCGACCAGGGCACCACGGACGGCGGCACGACCCAGGGCAACACCACCCTGGGCGGTCTCGGCAACGCGACCTGACCGTCCCCCGGCAGTCGCACCCGACCGCATGGATCCGGCCACGACACGCCGAACGCCTCCACAACCGCAAACGTGACACATCCGCCCCCGGCAGCCTTCTGGCAGCCGGGGGCGGACTCTTCCCGTGGCGTGGGTCACCGGGATAACGTGCCGTTGTTCCGGCCCCCTGCAAGGCTGTGACCAGGAAAACTTCCCGATTTCGCGCATTTACTTGGAAATCCAAGCAAAAACGCAGGTCAGGAGGGGTTTCACAGAATTGTGGCCTACTGGGTAACGTGCCTGTTTGCAGGGCGCTCGCCGGGGCACCTGTCACGCCCGCGCCCGACGACGCCGCACCCACCCTGTGTGGCGGCGGGGGTGCGGGTGAGCCGCACTGGCGCCCGGCGAACCCGGGTGGCCGGACCGACGGAGGAGCACACGTGACCGTGGAGAGCACTGCCCCGCGCAAGCCGCGACGCAGCGCCGGTACCAAGAGCACGGCCGGCAAGCGAACGACCGCAAAGAATTCGCCAAATGCCGAGCCCGAACTCGTACAACTGCTGACGCCCGAGGGCGAGCGCGTCAAGAACGCCACATACGACAAGTACGTCAACGGCGTCACCCCCGAAGAGCTGCGCGGTCTGTACCGCGACATGGTGCTCACCCGCCGCTTCGACGCCGAGGCCACCTCCCTGCAACGCCAGGGCGAGCTGGGCCTGTGGGCGTCGCTGCTCGGCCAGGAGGCCGCCCAGATCGGCTCGGGCCGGGCGCTGCGCGACGACGACTACGTCTTCCCGACCTACCGCGAGCACGGTGTCGCCTGGTGCCGCGGGGTCGACCCCACCAATCTGCTCGGCATGTTCCGCGGCGTGAACAACGGCGGCTGGGACCCGAACGGCAACAACTTCCACCTCTACACGATCGTCATCGGCGCCCAGACCCTGCACGCCACCGGCTACGCCATGGGCGTCGCCAAGGACGGCGCGGACAGCGCGGTGATCGCCTACTTCGGCGACGGCGCCAGCAGCCAGGGTGACGTGGCCGAATCCTTCACCTTCTCCGCGGTCTACAACGCGCCCGTGGTGTTCTTCTGCCAGAACAACCAGTGGGCGATCTCCGAGCCGACCGAGAAGCAGACCCGCGTGCCGCTCTACCAGCGCGCCCAGGGCTACGGCTTCCCGGGCGTCCGGGTGGACGGCAACGACGTCCTGGCCTGCCTCGCGGTCACCCGCTGGGCCCTGGAGCGGGCCCGCAACGGCGAGGGCCCCACCCTCGTCGAGGCGTACACCTATCGCATGGGCGCCCACACCACCTCCGACGACCCGACGAAGTACCGGGCCGACGAGGAGCGCGAGGCCTGGGAGGCGAAGGACCCGATCCTGCGGCTGCGCCGCCACCTGGAAGCCGCAAACCACTCGGACGAGGGATTCTTCGCGGAACTGGAGACGGAGAGCGAGGCGTTGGGCAGGCGAGTGCGCGAAGCGGTCCGTGCCATGCCGGACCCGGACCACTTCGCCATCTTCGAGAACGTGTACGCCGACGGGCACGCGCTCGTCGACGAGGAGCGTGCCCAGTTCGCCGCCTACCAGGCGTCGTTCGCAGACGAGGGGGGTCACTGAGATGGCCGAGACGATGGCATTGGCGAAGGCGATCAACGAGTCGCTGCGCCGCGCCCTGGACACCGACCCCAAGGTCCTCGTCATGGGCGAGGACGTCGGCAAGCTCGGCGGCGTCTTCCGGGTGACGGACGGCCTGCAGAAGGACTTCGGCGAGAGCCGCGTCATCGACACCCCGCTCGCCGAGTCCGGCATCGTCGGCACCGCGATCGGCCTCGCGCTGCGCGGCTACCGCCCGGTGGTGGAGATCCAGTTCGACGGCTTCGTCTTCCCGGCCTACGACCAGATCGTCACCCAGCTCGCCAAGATGCACGCCCGCTCCCTGGGTAAGATCAAGCTCCCGGTCGTCGTCCGCATCCCCTACGGCGGCGGCATCGGCGCGGTCGAGCACCACTCGGAGTCCCCCGAGGCGCTCTTCGCGCACGTGGCGGGCCTGAAGATCGTGTCGCCGTCCAACGCGTCCGACGCGTACTGGATGATGCAGCAGGCCATCCAGTGCGACGACCCGGTGATCTTCTTCGAGCCCAAGCGCCGCTACTGGGACAAGGGCGAGGTCGGCACCGAAGCCATCCCCGGCCCGCTCCACAAGGCCAGCGTGGTCCGCGAGGGCACCGACCTCACCCTCGCCGCCTACGGCCCGATGGTGAAGCTGTGCCAGGAGGCGGCGAACGCGGCGGCCGAGGAGGGCAAGTCCCTGGAGGTCCTCGACCTGCGCTCGGTGTCCCCGCTGGACTTCGACTCCATCCAGGCGTCGGTCGAGAAGACCCGCCGTCTGGTCGTGGTCCACGAGGCCCCGGTGTTCTTCGGCTCGGGCGCGGAGATCGCCGCCCGCATCACCGAGCGCTGCTTCTACCACCTGGAGGCCCCGGTACTCCGGGTCGGCGGCTACCACGCCCCGTACCCGCCGGCCCGCCTGGAGGAGGAGTACCTGCCGGGCCTGGACCGGGTGCTCGACGCCGTCGACCGTGCCCTGGCGTACTGAGGAGAGGGTCGTGACGACGATGACGGAAGCATCCGTACGAGAGTTCCGGATGCCGGACGTGGGCGAGGGCCTCACCGAGGCCGAGATCCTCAAGTGGTACGTCCAGCCCGGCGACACCGTGACCGACGGCCAGGTGGTCTGCGAGGTCGAGACGGCCAAGGCCGCCGTGGAACTCCCCATCCCCTACGACGGTGTGGTCCGCGCCCTCCACTTCCCCGAGGGCACCACGGTCGACGTGGGCACGTCGATCATCGCGGTGGATGTGTCCGGCGGGGCCGCTCCCGAGGAGGCACCGGCGTCGGCACCCGCGCCGGTCTCCGCCCCGGAGGAGAAGAAGCCCGCGGGTTCCGGCCGCCAGCCGGTCCTCGTCGGCTACGGCGTGGCCGCCTCCTCCACCAAGCGCCGCCCCCGCAAGACCCCGGGCATCCCGGCCCAGGAGCCGACGCCTACGCCGGCGCCTACCCCGACTCCGGCCCCCGCAGCGACTCCGCCCCTCGCTGCGGCCGCTGCCGCTGCCGCGGTCCAGGCCGAGCTGAACGGCCACGGTCACAGCCATCCGGCGGAGGCGCCCGACATCCGGGAGCGCCCGCTGGCGAAGCCGCCGGTACGCAAGCTGGCCAGGGACCTGGGCGTGGACCTCACCACGGTCGTGCCCACCGGCCCGGACGGCGTCATCACCCGCGAGGACGTCCACGCGGCGGCGACACCGGCCCCGGCACCCGCACCGGAGGCCCCGGCCCAGGCCCCGGTCACCGCTCCGGTACCGGCCATGGCGCCGACGTACGACGCGGCACGCGAGACCCGTGTCCCGGTCAAGGGTGTCCGCAAGGCGACGGCCGCGGCCATGGTCGGCTCGGCGTTCACCGCGCCGCATGTCACCGAGTTCGTGACGGTCGACGTGACGCGCACGCTGAAGCTGGTCGAGGAGTTGAAGGCGGACAAGGAGTTGGCGGGACTGCGGGTCAACCCGCTCCTGCTGATCGCCAAGGCGCTGCTGGTCGCGATCCGGCGGCACCCGGAGATCAACGCGTCCTGGGACGAGGCCGCCCAGGAGATCGTGGTCAAGCACTACGTCAACCTGGGCATCGCCGCCGCGACCCCCAGGGGGCTGCTGGTCCCGAACATCAAGGACGCGCACGCGAAGACGCTGCCGGAGCTGGCGGAGTCGCTCGCCGAGCTGGTCTCCACGGCCCGCGAGGGCAGGACGTCCCCCGCGGCCATGCAGGGCGGCACGGTGACGATCACCAACGTGGGCGTCTTCGGCGTCGACACCGGCACGCCGATCCTCAACCCCGGGGAGTCCGCGATCCTCGCGGTCGGTGCGATCAAGCTCCAGCCGTGGGTCCACAAGGGCAAGGTGAAGCCCCGCCAGGTCACCACCCTGGCGCTCTCCTTCGACCACCGCCTGGTCGACGGCGAACTGGGCTCCAAGGTCCTCGCGGACGTGGGGGCGATCCTGGAACAGCCGAAGCGACTGATCACCTGGACGTGAGGTGAGTCCGGCCCCCGCTCACGAGTGGGGGCCGCGACCGCAGAGCCTCAGAGGGCCGTACTTCCCACCATGAGGACCTTGACTGCCACGGTGCCGCCGTCGATTTCGTACGTGGCTCTGTACACGCCGACGCGCAACCGCCGCAGGCTGGTGCCGCCGAGCTTGCTGCTTGCGGCCGGCTCTGGGTTCTGGGCGAGGGCATTGACTGCTTTGACCAGGGACTTCACCGCGTCGCCGTCGCGGGCGCGGAGGCGCTTGAGCCCTTCGGAGGCTGCCCTCTCCCAGATGATCGTGTAGCTCAAGAGGCTTCTGCTCCGGTGACGATGGCGTTGATTTCCGCCGGGGTGGACGTCGGACCGCCAGTGGCCCGCGCGTACAAGGACACGGCCACATCGGCGAAGTCGATCGCCTGCTCGCGCGCTTCCTCATCGGGAGCCGTGTCTGCCAGTGCCTGCGTCCACCAGTGGTTGAGGAACGCCTCGAAGCCGCCGGAGTCAGCCAAGGCGCCCAGTTCGGTGTAGAAGTCGGCGCGGTGATCCAGCCGCAGGGCCGCCCCGACGCCGTCGACCGTGCGCGGCACGACCTCGCTCGTGAATCCGGTGGCCTCCCGAGCCTCGGTCAGCGTGTTCTGCCACTCGGCTGCCATCTGCGTCTCCTTTCGCCGTCGGGCCAAGGTACCGCCATGGCACCCTCGCAGACGGCGCAGCAGGCTACGCATGGGCGCCCCGCGGAATGTCCAGTTCAGCCCAGATCGTCTTGCCGACGGTGAGTCTCTCCGTGGCCCAGCGGGCGGCGAGGGTGTCGACGATGAGCAGGCCTCGGCCGAACTGGTCGTCGCGGTCGGCGGGGCGGGGGTCGGGGAGGCGCTCGCCCCTCGGGTCGGTGACGGCGATGCGCAGGGCCGTGCCAGAGAGGGACGTCTCCACGCGGAACAGGCGGTTCCGCAGGCAGCCGTGCAGCAGGGCGTTCGTGCACAACTCGCTTGCGATCAGGGCGGCGTCGCCCGCGGCGTGGGGGTGTCCCCAGTCGGCGGCGAGCTGGGCGACCCGTCTGCGGGCGAGGGTGACGCTGCGGGGGTAGGGCGTGTAGCTGACGGCGTCGAAACGGTCGTAGGTCTTGGGATGCCCCGGGGGCGGGCAGGAACCGTTCAGGGGAACGCACCTCCTTGTGCGTCGTCGACGCCAGGGGGTGGCTTCGCCGCGCCCCGGGTCCGGGCAGCGCGGTGCTCTTCCGCCGACTGGTGCCGCTAGGTGGTCGATTGAGTACTTACGGTAGCCTCGAAAGGAGTTGGGCAGCAATCGAACATGGACAGAAATTTCGCTGTCCTAGGGAGGGAGTGCGATATGGCGGGTACGGACCCCAATAGGGGAAGGACGATCACCACGGTTCTGGGGCGTCGGCTGGGCGGAGAACTGCTGCGCATGCGAGAGGCGCGAGAGCTGCGCCAGTCGCATGCGGCCGAGGCGCTGACCGCGTCCGTCACCAAGGTCACCAAGATCGAACGTGGCCAGGTCCCGATGCGGGACCCGGACGTCAGGGCGCTGTGCCATCTGTACGGCGAGAGCGACGAAGCCGTGATCGGCAAGTTGCTGGCCCTGGCGAAGGCGGACCGCGACCGGCGCAAGGCCAAGGGCTGGTGGAATCAGTACCCGCAGCTGAAGGCGCAGATCGAGTACGTTGCGCTGGAGGACATCGCCACGGAACTGCGTACCTGGCAACTGACCTTCGTCCCAGGGCTTTTGCAGACGGCCGATTACGCCCGTGCCCTCGCGGTGGGCAATGGCGCCTGGGAGGACCTGGACGAGATCGAGACCTTCGTCGAAGCGAGGATGGCCCGTCAGACAAGGCTGGTCGGCGAACGTCCGCTACAGCTCTGGGCCTTGTTGCATGAGGGGGTGCTGCGCCAGCTCGTCGGGGGGAGGGACGTCATGCGGGCCCAGTTGGAGCATCTGTTGGAGGCGGCCCGCCTGCCCCAGGTGCGCGTGCAGGTCGTTCCCTATATCGCGGGTGCCCACCCCGGTATGACCTGTGCCTTCACGGTGGTGTCCTTCGCGGAGCCCGGCGCTGTGGATGTCGTACAGGTGGATACCTCGTCGACGAAGGTCTGGTTGGAGAGCGAGACTGATGCGGCGCACCACAACGCGGCCTTCGATCGCATCGCGCGACTCGGGTTGGCGCACAGCAACTCCGTCAGACTCATCGACAGCATCCGCAAGGAGATGTAGCCACCGTGTCCGACTACGACTTCCGTAAGTCCACGTACAGCAGCGGCGACCCCCACGGCGAGTGCGTCGAAGTCGCCCGAAACCGCCCCCACACCGTCGCCGTCCGGGACTCCAAGGAACCCGGCGGGCCCATACTCCGGCTCACCCCCGCAGCATGGGCCGCGTTCACCCGGGAGCTCTGACTACACCGGATCCGCCGCCAGCCAGTGCCTCTCGGTGGTCCAGCCGAGGAGCAGTCGGCCCTCGCCCTCGTCCGCCGTACCGCCCTCCGCGACCTGGCGGAGGCCGGTCAGGGCGGGGGCGAGGCGGGCGGTGACGTGGGTGGCGTGGCGGTCGGCCTCCTCCGTGAGGCGGGCCAGGGTGCGGGCCTGTTCCCGAGGGGTGCACAGGGACAGGTGGAACAGCAGCTGCCGCCAGGCGTAGGCCACGTCCTTGATCGTGGCGAGGGGGCGCGGATTGCCGTGCACCCGGGCGGTCAGCCGGCACACCGTGCCGAAGGTGCGGACGGCCAGGTCCGCCCAGCCCGGCGCCGGGGCGATGCCGACCCGGTGGACCAGGGTGGCCAGATTGTGCGTGGTGAGGATCTGCGCCTGTTCGATCACCATGCCGCTTCCGGCGACGGAGCCGAAGTCGTATCCCCGGCGGTTCGAGGAGAACCCGGCCCGTTCGGCGCACAGTTTCGCGAACCCCGGCGAGGTCCGCTGCGGTGTCCTCGCCGCGGGGTTCGCCAGCTCCCGGACCGCCCCGTAGTCGATGCCGTAGTAGCTCTCGTAGAGCGAGCCCCCGCCGAGGAGTTCCGCCGCGACCCGGGCCGCGTCGAGGAACTTCGGGGTGAACGTGCCCACGAAGATGTCCGCGGCGAGTTCCTCGACCAGGGGCGCGCTGAGTCCGGACTGCCGGGCGAGCATGGACAGCTGGCTGACCAGCCGGTTCGGCAGGATCGTCCCGGGGAAGGCCTGCACGGCCAGTTCGCCCAGCTGCCGCAGCGCGGCGGCCGACGCCTCGCCCGCGCCGCCCTCGGCGCGCTGTCCGGCCACGGCCTTCACCCACGGCAGTTCCTCCATCCGCACCTGCCGCTCCAGGCTGAGCAGCAGCAGCGAACGGCGGCCGGCGAACGCGCGGTGGTTGGCGGTGGCCAGCGTGCGCAGGGCGGGGTCCCGGTAGGCCTGGGCGGTGGTGACGGCGACGAGCTGCGGAACCAGCTCGGCCAGCACCTCGGCCGAGGGCACCACCCCGCGTGCGACGAGCGTGCCGACGGGCGCGCTCAGCGCCGCCTCCACGGGGCGGCGTACGGCGGCCGGGACCCCCGCGCCTACCGGCAGCCCGGTCTCGTGAGCCTCCGGGCCGGTCACCGGGACGAGCAGCGGGTCGACCTCGGCCACGCCCGTCTCCTGTTCCAGCTCCGACAGCCGGCGCAGCACCAGTTGGGCCAGCGCGTGGTGCGAGGGCAGCGCGGCCTGGGCGGCCTGCGCCCGGCGCAGCGCCGTGTGCGACGTGGAACCGGGCAGTCCGCGCCGCCGCACCATCGAGGCCACGGCGTGCCGCAGCAGCCCGAGCCGCCGCGCGTCCAGCGCCCGCCCGGCGACGGTCTCCTCCAGCGCGCCCCGCAGGATCCCCAGGTTCCCCTTGGGGCTGAGGTGCTTGGTGCAGTAGGTGTGCCGGCGCGCGAGGTCGCGGTGCCGGCGGAGCAGTTCGGCGCCTCTGATATGCCAGGCGTCGTCGGTGGCCGGGACCTGGACCGCTCCGGTGGCGTCGGCCGTCTCCAGCCAGTGGGCGAGGAGTTCGTCGCCGAAGGGCTGCCAGACGGTCAGTGCCTCGCGCTGGGTCTCCACCGCCCGGTTCGGCCGGCGCCGGATCAGGGTGTCGGTGGCCTCGCCGACGGTCGCCCGGTGCACCGCGCCGGGGTCGGGCGCGGGGCGGTCGGCCGGGCGCGGGGTGAACCGCAGGCGTCCGGCGAAGGGGGCCAGTTCCCCGACGAGGGCGACCGCCGCGTCCAGCTCACCTGCGCGGGCCAGCCACGCCACGGTGAGCAGGGCGGCCTCCTCGGGCACGGTCACCTCGTACCGGCCGCTGTCCAGCAGCTCGTGCAGCCGCCCGAGGCCGTCCTCCGACAGCCAGTGCGCGAACAGCGCCTGCCGCTGCGCGGGCACCCCGGCGACGCGTGCCGCCTCCACCTCGTACTCCGTCAGCGGCCCCCCGGCGCCGGCCTCGCCGGTGGCGAAGCCGCCGCGCAGGACCTCGGGCGTCACCCACGCCGGAAACCCGGTGACGGGTGTGCGGGAGCCGATCGTGAGGTGCCCGCTCGCCATCCCGGCGAGGACGGCCCGCCAGGACCGCCCGCGGTCCTCGGCCCGGCGGCGGGTGTCGGGGTCGTGGTGGGTGAGCGCGGTCCTGAGCGCCTTGGCGAGCTCGCCGGAGGCGTACCCCGGGTTGGCGGCCGGTGCGAGGTGCTGCTGGTCAGCGTCTTCGTTCATAAGCCGACGTGGCAGGTGCCGCCCCCGCCCCCTCCGGGTTTACAGCCCGGTGCTCTGCTGCTGAGCTACACGCCGTAGCCGACGTGGCGGGTTCCGCCCCCGCGCCCTCCGGGTCTGGAGCCCGGTGCTCTGGCTACTGAGCTACACGTCGATGACACCGACGCTAAACGCCGAACGGACGTACGGACAAGCGGGTTATGCCCGAAGGCCACCCCGCGGGGCCGTTCAGACCGACTTCGCCGGTACGTGCACCGTCTCCACCCGGCTCGCGACCAGCCGTTCCCGCTCCCGCCGTGCCGCGCGCCTGCGCAGTCGCAGGATCTGGCTGACGCCGACCGCCTGGAGCAGGAACACCACGGAGAACGCGACCGAGTAGTTGCCACCGGTGGCGTCCAGCAGCACGCCGATCGCGAACAGGGTCGTCATGGACGCCACGAAACCACCCATGTTGGTGATTCCGGAGGCGGTGCCCTGACGCTCGGGCGGATTCGCGGGGCGGGCGAAGTCGAAGCCGAGCATGGAGGCCGGTCCGCAGGCGCCGAGGACCGAGCAGAGGGTGATCAGGAGCCACATCGGGGCGTGGTCGCCGGGGTACGACAGCGTCACCGCCCACATGACCGCCGTGGCGCCCACCGTGCTCAGTGCCAGCGGCAGCCGCGCCTCGTGGTGCCGGGCGACGATCTGGCCGTACACCAGGCCCACGACCATGTTGGAGAGCACGACCAGGGTGAGGAGTTCGCCGGCCGTGGCCCGGGACAGGCCCTGGGCCTCCACCAGGAACGGCATGCCCCACAGCAGCAGGAAGACCATCGCCGGGAACTGGGTGGTGAAGTGCACCCACAGCCCCAGCCGGGTGCCCGGCTCCCGCCAGGACGCGGCGATCTGCCGGCGGACGTAGGCGGCGCCGTGGTGCGGGAACGGCTCGGGCTCGTGGCCCTCGGGGTGGTCCTTCAGGAAGAGCAGCAGCAGAACGAGGACGACGACGCCCGCGAACGCGCTGCCCGCGAACGCGGCGGTCCAGCCGACGCCGTGCAGCAGCCGGGCCAGGACGAGGGTGGAGACCAGGTTGCCCGCCATGCCGGCCAGCCCCGCCAGCTGCGCCACCAGCGGGCCGCGCCGCGCCGGGAACCACCGGCTGCCCAGCCGCAGCACGCTGATGAACGTCATCGCGTCGCCGCAGCCGAGCAGCGCGCGGGAGGCGAGGGCGGTGCCGTACGACGGGGAGAACGCGAAGCCGAGCTGGCCCGCGGTGAACAGGACCACGCCGATCGCCAGCACCTTCTTGGTGCCGAGCCGGTCGACGAGCAGGCCCACCGGTATCTGCATACCGGCGTAGACCAGGAGCTGGAGGATGGAGAAGGTCGACAGCGCGGAGGCGTTCACATGGAAGCGGTCCGCCGCGTCGAGGCCGGCGACTCCCAGGGACGTACGGAAGATGACGGCGACGAAGTACACGGAGACGCCGATCCCCCAGACGGCGAGTGCACGGCGTCCGCCGGGCGGGTCACCCGGAAGGGTGGAGTTGGCGGTGGGGCGGGAGGCGCTCACCGCACCTCCCCGCGGGCGAGGTGGGAGAACCAGCTGATGTGCCGGTGGACGACGCCTACGGCCTGCTCGGCGTCGCCGGAGCGCAGCGCCTGGAGGATCTCCTCGTGCTCGGTGAGGGTCTTGGCGATCCGGTCGGGGTGGGAGTGCAGCACGGCGACGCCCATCCGCAGCTGCCGGTCGCGGAGTTGGTCGTAGAGCTTCGACAGGATGTCGTTGCCGCCGCTGCGGACGATCTCCGCGTGGAAGCAGCGGTCGGTGACGGCCGCCGCCGCCAGGTCGCCCGCCGCGGCCTGTTCCTTCTGCCGCGCCAGCAGCTCCTCCAGGCGCTCGACGAGCCCGGGGGGCGCGGGTACGGCCTTGCGCGCCGCGTGCTCCTCGACGAGCAGCCGGGTCTCGACCACGTCCTTGATCTCCTGTGCGGAGACCGGCAGGACCAGGGCGCCCTTCTTCGGGTAGAGCTTGATCAGCCCCTCCACCTCGAGGCGCAGCAGCGCCTCGCGGACGGGAGTGCGGGAGACCCCGACGGCCTCGGCGAGCTCGCCCTCGGTGAGGAGCGTGCCCCCCTCGTAACGGCGGTCCAGGACACCCTGCTTGACGTGGGCGTAGACACGGTCGGCGGCGGGCGGCTGCCTGACGTTCGGGGGGTGGTTCTCCAGGGCGGCGGGCGGGGCTGCGGACGACATGCCCACAGGATAGATACAACACGTACCCATCGCGAGGAACGTCCATCATGCGGGACCCGCGCCGGGCGGGAACCAGGGGTAATCAGAAATTCGTCCCAGCGGACGCACAACCTTCTGTGCTACTTACGTGTCACACACATGCGGCCCCATCAACTTTGCTTTCCAACTCGGCCGCACATCAGGTGCATTCGACGTAATCGGGGTATTTCAGTTGATAACCGCCACAAAGGGCATCCGCGTTCGAGCCGCCGCCGTCCTCGCCACGGCCAGTGCAGTGCTCGCCGGAGGAGTCCTCACCGCGGCACCCGCGCAGGCTGTCACGACGCCCACGATCACCGCCAAGGCCGGCTACGTGATGAACAACGCCAACAGCAAGCAGCTGTACGCGAAGGGCGCCACCACCAAGCTTTCCACCGGTTCCACCACGAAGATCATGACCGCGGCCGTCGTGCTGTCGCAGTCGAACCTCAACCTGAACACCAAGGTCACCATCCAGAAGGCGTACAGCGACTACATCGTCGCGAACAACGCGTCGTCCGCCCGCCTCATCGTGGGTGACAAGGTGACCGTCCGCCAGCTGCTCTACGGGCTGATGCTGCCGTCCGGCTGCGACGCCGCGTACGCGCTGGCCGACAAGTTCGGCACGGGTTCGACGCGGGCCGCCCGTGTGAAGAACTTCATCGCCAAGATGAACAACAAGGCGAAGTCGTTCGGCATGACGAACACCAAGTTCGACTCGTTCGACGGCATCGGCAACGGCTCCAACTACTCCACCGCCAAGGACCTTTCGATCCTCGCCAAGAACGCGCTGAAGAACGCGAACTTCCGCGCGGTCGTCAAGACCAAGTCCTACCAGGCCAAGACGGTCACCAAGACGGGCACCACCCGCACCATGGCCGCATGGGCCAACACCAACACGCTGCTCGGCTACAAGGGTACCTTCGGTGTGAAGACCGGCTCCGGCCCCGAGGCGAAGTACTGCCTCGTCTTCGCCTCGACCCTGAACGGCAAGACCATCGTGGGCACGGTGCTGGCGTCCACCAACGCCACCACCCGCACCGCGGACGTGAAGAAGCTCATCACGTACGGCTTCGCCAAGGCGTAACGCCCGCACCGCTCGTCATCCGGAACGGGCCCGCCGTGATCCACACGGCGGGCCCGTTCCGTCGTCTCCGCCCACCGGGCTACTTCGTGACCGCGAAGTTCCGCAGGATCGCCGCCGTCAGCCGCGGTTCGCCCTCCGCCTTCACCCGGTCCGCGACCGCCTCCGGCGTCACCCGGCCGCAGGCCAGCCGGACGTACGTCTCCCAGTCCAGGGTGAAGGAGGCCGCCGGGCCGAGCGCGGGGACCGTCTCCAGGGTGCCGCGGCCCTGGATGTCGACGCGGATGGTGCGCAGGAACTCGATCGGGCCGTTCACGTCGAACACCACCGCGGAGCTGCGCGGGGCCTCCGACCGGTCGGCGACGACGGACGGCAGCTCGTCGAGCAGCACGTCACGGGCGATGTGCGCGCCGGGGGAGTCGAGGTTGCCGGGGCGGCCCACGGCGGTGCGCAGGTCCTGCTCGTGCACCCACACGTTGAACGCGTGGCCCCGCATGGACTCCTCCAGCGTGAGCTCCGTGCCGAGCGGGCCGCGGACGACGGTCGTCGGCTGACGGGTCTCGTTGCGCAGCTGGCGGTTGCGCCGGATGATCATCAGCTCCAGCTCGGACGTCATCTCCGGCGCGGTGTGGTGCCGGCGGACGTCGACCTGCCCCTCCATGTACCGCTGGATGTCGGTGGTGACGTGGTAGAGATCGCGCGGGAGTGAGTGGATCGGGCGGGGATCGCCGTACATCTCGCTGTCCAGGCCGATCACATGGGAGACCACATCGCGGACCGACCAGCCGGGGCACGGTGTCCGCCAGTTCCACTCGCCCTCCACGAGCGGCTTCACCAGCTCGGATATCGATTCGATGGAGTGGGTCCAGGCGTCGGCGTAGGGCTGGAGGGTGGGATGCAGACTCACGGAACGGGACCCCTCGGCGGTCGGTACACGGGCGGATGGTGACGGCGGACGTCGGCGGGTTCTGAGACTCCCCCGATTCTCGGCTGCGCTCGAATCGGGGGGACCCCCAAGTTACGCTGCTGCGAAGCACCCCGGCAGTGCTTTCGTGTGACGATCGTAGGCCGTGTGGACGGCTCGAATGCCAGGACGGTGGTAATGTGCGCGCCTCTCTGATCCAACTCGCCGTGGACGAGGGCGAATCGGTCGAATCGCGGCGTGCGCGGGTCGCCTCGCTGGTGCGGGAGCAGGCCGGTGCCGCCGAGCTCGTGGTGCTGCCCGAGCTGTGGACGACCGGGGCCTTCGCCTACGAGGCGTTCGCCGCCGAGGCCGAGCCGCTGGAGGGGCCGACGTACGAGGCGATGGCCAAGGCCGCGAGCGACGCGGGCGTGTGGCTGCACGCGGGCTCGATCCCGGAACGGGACCCTGACGGCCCCCTCTACAACACGTCTCTCGTCTTCTCCCCCTCCGGTGAGCTAGCCGCCGCCTACCGCAAGATCCACCGCTTCGGCTTCGACAAGGGCGAGGCGGTGCTGATGGGCGCGGGCGAGGAACTGGTGACGGTCCGGCTGCCGGACACGACCCTCGGTCTGGGCACCTGCTACGACCTCCGTTTCCCCGAACTGTTCCGCGGTCTCGTCGACGCCGGCGCCGAGACCTTCGTCCTCCCCGCGGGCTGGCCGGAGCGCCGCCGGGCGCACTGGACGCTGCTGGCCCGGGCGCGGGCGGTCGAGAACCAGGCGTTCGTGCTCGCCTGTGGAACGGCCGGGACGCATGCCGGGGTTCCGCAGGCGGGTCACTCGATCGTGGTGGATCCATGGGGCGAGGTACTGGCCGAGGCGGGCCACGGCGAGGAGATCCTCAGGGTCGACTTCGACCCGGCGAAGGTGGCGACGACCAGGGAGCAGTTCCCGGCCCTCAAGGACCGGGTACTCGGCAAACGGACCCCCTAGTCCCTACCGGTCTCTACTGGTCCCTACCGGTCTCTACTGGTCGACGAGGCCCGACCGCCAGGCCCAGGCCGCGATCTCGACGCGGTTGCGGGCGGAGAGCTTGGTCTGCACATTGCCCAGGTGGGTTTTCACCGTGCCGACGGAGATCGACAGCTCGGCGGCGATCTCCGCGTTGGTGAGCCCGCCCGCCACGAGCCGCACGACATCCGTCTCACGCGCCGACAGCCCGGTCGGCGCGGCCTGACGCGGGCCGGACGCGGCCCTGCCCGGCAGCCCCCGCAGCAGCCGCAGCGTGATGGACGGGCTGACCAGGGCCTCCCCGGACGCCGCGGCTCTGATCGCCTCGACCAGCAGCGCGGGCCCGGAGTCCTTGAGGAGGAAGCCGCAGGCGCCGTCGCGCAGGGCGCGGTGGACGTACTCGTCGTCGTCGAACGTGGTGGCCACGACGACCTTCGGCGGGTCGACCAGGCCCGGTCGGGTCAGCCGGCGCAGCGCCTCCAGGCCGTCGAGCCGGGGCATGCGGATGTCCATGAGCACCACGTCGGGCCGGTGCCGTTCGGCCAGTTCCACCGCCTGCAGGCCGTCCGCCGCGTGTCCGACGACCTCGATGTCGTCCTCGGCGGACAGGATCATCTCGAAGCCGGTGCGGACCATGGCCTGGTCGTCGGCGAGCAGTACCCGGATGGTCACGCGGCCCTCCCCACCCTTGCGTCGAGCGGCTCACCCACGGGCAGTGCCGCCTCGACGCGCCAGCCCCCGCCCGACGCGGGACCGGCCTCGACCCGGCCGCCGATCAAGCCGACCCGCTCGGCCAGCCCCTTCAGCCCGAAGCCCCCGCCCAGCGACTGAAGGGCGTGCAGGGCCTGGTGGCCCGCGCGCGGCCGTCCGTCGTCGCCGACCGTCACGGTGACCCGGGGCCCGGTCCGCACCAGGCTCACCTCCACCTCGGTGAAGTCGCGGGCGTGCTTGCGTATGTTGGTCAGCGCCTCCATCACCACCCGGTGCACGGTGGTGACCACCTCCATCGGCAGATCCGCGAACTCACCCTCCGTCCGCAGCGTCGCCCGGCCGCCGCCGACCGGGGCGAACTCCTCCACGAGGGACCGCACCTCGGCCATACCGGCCAGCGGCGCGAGGTCCGCGTCCGGTGACTTCCCGGTCTCCTGCGGGCCGGAGTCGCGCAGCATCCCCACCATCGCGCGCATCGACTTCAGCGCCTCCGCCCCCGCGTGCTCGATCCGTTCCAGCGCGGGCGGCACCAGGTCCGGCCGCCGGGCGGCGACCGAGCGCGCGCCCTGCGCCTGGATGACGATGCCCGTCACATGGTGCGCGACGAAGTCGTGCAGATCCCGGGCGAACTCCGCGCGCTGCTCCAGCCGTACGGCGCTGTCCCGCCGCGCCCGGTCCGCGACGACCAGCCGCACGGTCAGACCGATGGCCACGGCCGCCGTCGCCGCCAGGGTGAGGAAGAACGCGAGGACCATGCCGCCCAGGTCGATCTCGGCGGCCAGCGGGCGCGTCACGATCGCCGCCACGGCCAACGGCGCGGCCACCGCCGACCACACCGGCGCCCCGCGCCAGGTCACGAGGACCAACAGGCCCGACAGCGCCGCCGGTTCGGTGAATCCGATCGGCCCCTCCACCGCGGTGAACTCGTCCAGGCCGGGGGCCGTCCCCGCGATGACATGGACGGCGACCGTGATGCCGAGCGAGGCCACCGCCGCGAGCCCGGCAGCGAGCGGCAGGCCCCGTGCGCCGAGCCGGGGCCAGAGCAGGAGGGCGGCGACCGTCAGCAGGGCGGATCCCAGCGTCAAGGGGCCGGTGGTGGTGGCGTCGAGCCTGGTGAACGCGTTGTGGGCGTATCCGAACACGCCCATCGCGTAGTCGAACAGACCGAGACCGAGCAGCAGGACGACCACCAGGGGCCATACCACTTCGCTTCGCCTCGCCCATCGCCAGGAGCTCATGCCGGGAGCGTAGCCGGGACATCTGCCGAAAGTCGTAGCGGTCGGCCCGAAGATCCGACTTTCGCAAGATCCGCCGCCCCGGTGCGGCGGGCGAGAGTGGCCCTCGCCGCCGGACGTCACCGGCACCCGTCCCTCCCCACCGAGGAGCACTCCCCCATGGGCAACGTCAACTTCGAGATCGGTGCCTTGACCGTACTGGGGCCCCTGATGGCCGCGTTCACCCTCTTCCTGGCCTGGCGCGCACGGCAGGGCAGGCCCGGCTGGACCGGGCAGCACACGCTGACCCGTCTGCTGGCCGCCGCGTACGCCGCCGGCGTGCTCAGCCTCACGGTCTTCCCGATCGTCGTGACCTACGGCGAGTACGCCAACCAGATGCCCTGGACCAGCCAGGTCAGCTACATCCCCGTGCCCAGCCCCGACCCCAGCATCGTCGCCAATGTGGCCCTGATGGTCCCGCTCGGCATGCTGCTGCCGCTGATGTCCGCCAAGGCCACCTCCCTCGGGCGGGTCACCGGCTTCACCGCACTGGTCAGCCTGTCGATCGAGCTGACCCAGCTGCTCAGTTACATCGTGTGCAACAACGCCCGCTCGGTGGACGTCAACGACCTCATCGCCAACACGCTGGGCGGACTGGCCGGTTACCTGATCCTGCGCCGGGCGATGCGCGTCCCGGCCCTGGGCCGCCGGCTGAACGCCCTCGCCCTGCCGGGCTCGGCGCTCGCCACGGGCGGGATCGACGCCCGCCGCGGCACGCCTCGCGTCGTGGAAGCCACCGTGACCAAGTAGCCCGTGCCCCCGCGCCGGTGTCCGCGATTCAATGCGGGCATTCAAGTGGCTGACAACACGGCGACAACAACCGAGCAACGAACCGTTGGTTGACTGCGGTGACGCCGACGGGCGGCCTTCGTACCAGCCCCGCTCAGGAGGGCCCACCCGGTGAACTCACCTCACGGACAGGAGATGCGCTTCGGGCTGCTCGGCCCCGTCGAAGTGCTGAGGGGTGACGAACTCCTCGAACTGGGCCCCCGGCAGCGCCGACTGCTGCTGGTCCGCCTGCTCATCGAGGACGGCCGGCCCGTCTCGCAGGAGACCCTCTGCCGCGATCTGTGGCCGACGGACCGGCCGACGGGCGCCGCCTCCTCCGTACGCGCCCACATCAGCCGGCTGCGCGCGGTCCTCGACCCTGCCCTGCAGGGCAGGTCCGCGATGCTGGTCAGCGGTCCGGCCGGGTACGCCCTGAAAGTGCCGGACGACGCACGGGACACGGCACTCTTCGAGGAGTCCGTGAGCAGGGCCCGAGACGCCCTCAGGAACCGCCGGCTGCCGTCCGCCCGGGAGGAGATCGAGGCGGCGCTCGGACTGTGGCGCGGCGAGGCCCTGGCCGAGGCCGCCGAGCACGACTTCGCGATACGCGAGCGCACCCGGCTCGACGGCGCCCTCCACGACGCCAAGGAGCTGCGGGCCGCGATCCTCGTGCAGCAGGGGGAGACGGAACTGGCGATCGACGTCGCCGGGGGCCTCGTCCTCAGGGCGCCGCTGCGTGAGACGTCCTGGGCGCTGCTGATGCGCGCGCTGTACGTGGCAGGACGGCCGGTCGAGGCGCTGCGGCAGTACGAGCGGTTCCGCGACATGCTGGCCACGGAGCTGGGCCTGGACCCCAGCCCCCGGCTGAGGGACCTGCACACCGCGATCCTGCGGCACGACGTCGTCGCCCTCGGCGCCCCGCGCCCGTCTGACAAGAGCGGCCCGCGCCCGTCCGGCACGGGCGGTCCGCACCCCTCCGACACCGGAGCCTCGCCCTGGTCAGGCACGGGCAGTACGCGCCCGTCCGGCACCGGGGCCCCGCCCTCGTCCGGCACGGGCAGTACGCGCCCGTCCGGCACCGGGGCCCCGCCCTGGTCCGGCACGGGCGGTACGCCCTGGTCCGGCACCGGGGCCCAACGCCCGTCCGGTACGGGCGGTACGCCCTCGTCCGGCACCGGTGGCCCCGCCGGGGTCGGCGCGTCGCTGTCCACGGGGACAGCGGGCCTCGCGGGCCCCGGGTTCGTCACCGCGTGCGTGCACCCGTACCCCGCGACGACCGCCGCGACCGCTCCCTTCGTGGGCCGGAGCGAGGAGATGGCCCGGCTGGCCGTCCTGCTGTCGGCCGCGACCGCCGGCCGCCCCCAGTGGGCCGTCGTCAACGGGGAGCAGGGGGCGGGCAAGACCCGGCTCGTCGAGGAGCTCTCGGCGTGGGCCCAGGCCGCCGGGTTCACCGTCGCCCGCACCAGGGCGGGCCAGGCGCTCAGCGGCAACCGCGGGATCTTCCAGACCTGCCCCACCGTCCAGCTCCTGGACGCGCTGCGGCAGGACGGCACCGACTCCGCTCAGGACGACGTCGCGCAGAAGGACCCGCTCGGCACCGTCGTCCATGAACTCACCCTGGCCCCCACCCTCTGTGTCGTCGACGACCTCGACCAGGCACCGCAGGGCTTCCACCGCCTCCTGAAGCGGCTCGCCAAGGTGCTGCGGGAGGCTCCGGTCGTCTTCGTGTGCACCCTGCGCAACCCCGACGCCCCGGTGTCCAGCATGCTGCTCGCCGAGCTGGCCCTGATCGGCGCGACCTGGCTGACCCTGGAGCCGCTGACCGTCGACGACGTGGCCGAACTCCTCGAGGCGAACGGCGAGGACGCCCCGCCGGAGACCGCGGCGGCGCTGCACCGGCGTGCCGAGGGCCACCCGTTCGCCCTGGCCCAGCTGCTCGGACTGCCGCCCGACCGGCGCACCGGCCCGGCGGCGCAGGTGCCGGCGGCGGTACGCAACATCCTCCACGCGCGGCTGGTCGAGTTGTCCGACCCGGCCCGCACGATGCTCTCCTACGCCGCAGCAGACGGCGAATGGCTGGACGTCGGTCTGCTCGCCGCCGTCCAGGGCATGGCGCCGGAGCCGTTGCTGCCGTTGATCGACGCTGCCGTGAGAGCCCGGATCCTGGTCTGGGAGCCGGACCCCGGCGCGGGCGGCGCCGGCCGCTACCGGTTGCCCGAGCTGGCCCGCGACGTGGTGCTGAGCACCCAGACCCCGTCCTCCCGCCAGCTGCGGCACGCCGCGCTCGCCCGCGAACTGGCGGCCCGCGACGACACCGCCGACACCGGAGGAGACACCGACACCGACGCCGCGCGCCTGGCCCGGCATCTGCACGCGGCGGGCCCGATGGCACCGGCCGGACGAGGCAACTGACTGCTTCGCCCCTTCTCCCCGTACTCCCTATCGACACACTCAACCCAGGAGTCTGTGATGAGCACCAAGACGGGACCCCAGCGTTACCCCGGCGCGAGCCGGGCCAACTGGTACCAGGACGACTTCGGCGGTGACCCGATGCAGGTCAACGTCGTCGTCCTGCACACCACGGAGGGTCCCACCCTCCCCGGATACGACGGCGGCTCCTCCGCGCCGAACCTGACGGCGGTGCCCGACCTCGCCGCCAAGAAGCTGAAGTGGTACCAGCACTTCGACATCGAGACGTCCTCCAGGGCGCTGGTCAATCTGCGCGGCGGCGTCGAGACCAACACCATGAACGTCTGTCAGGTCGAACTGGTCGGCACCTGCGACCCGAAGACCCACGCGAAGTGGAAGACCGCGGGCCGGGAGCACGTCTACTGGCCGGACGCGCCCGACTGGGCCCTGCACGGCATCGCCCGCTTCCTGACCTGGATGCACGAGGAGCACGGCGTACCGCTGTCCGGCCCGAAGTCGTGGCCCGCGTACCCCACGTCGTACGGGAACGGCGGCGGCCAGCGGATGACGGCCGCGAAGTGGACGGACTTCAAGGGGGTCTGCGGGCACATGCACGTGCCCGAGAACGTCCACGGCGACCCCGGCGCGATCGACTTCGCCAGGATCCTCAAGTACGCGAAGGCCGACCTGGACCTCGGTGACGACATCCCGCAGGCGACCACCCCCGCCAAGCCGAGTGTCCCCGCCTTCCCGGGGCGCAAGTACTTCGTGGCCGGGGCCTCGAACGCGCACGTCCTCCAGCTCGGAAAGCAGCTGGTCAAGCGCGGCTTCGGCGACCACTACAAGGTCGGCCCGAGCAAGACCTGGGGCGAGTCCGACCGGCTGAACGTACGGGACTTCCAGAAGTCACGGAAGGAACTGCGCGGCGACGCCGACGGCACCCCCGGCCCGCTGACCTGGCGTCTGCTGTTCTCCTAGCCGGCCCTCAGTCGTCGTCCCGCTCCTTCTCGGCCAGGTGGATGACGCACACCGTCACCGCGATCAGCAGCGCCGGGTCCGCGTCGTCACGGACGACGTCGACGCCGTAGGTCTCCCGCACGTGCAGCCGGCGTCGGGAGACCACGGCGAGCAGCTCACCGTCGTACTCGACGGCGAACTCACGGTCGAGGACCCTGCCGCTGACGTCGAGCTCGGTCCGCCCGTCGGCCAGGGCCACCCGGTAGTGGTTGCGCAGCAGCGACAGCCGCTTGCGCCGGACGGTGGCCAGCGGCTCACCCTCCCGCTCGATCACCATCGTGTCGCGCAGGGCGAGCATCTTCTGGTGGATGTCGATCAGGACCCGACCCTGGGTGTCCTTCAGCTCGAAGGTGTCCCGCAGCCGGATGGCCTTGCCGTCGACGAGGTACACCCTGTTGCCGTGGTCGTCCTCGATCCAGTAGTCGTCACCGAAGGCGAGGAGTCGGTCGCGTACGAGGAATCTCATGTCCTCACCGGTTCCCCGCCCGCCGGTCCGAAACGCCGTCGATAGGCCGACGGGCTGAGTCCGGTCTCGCGCCGCACACGCGCGCGTAGGTTCGCGGCCGTCCCCAGCCCGCTCCTGGCCGCCACCACGTCCAGCCGCTCCTCGCCCCGCTCGATCAGCAGACAGGCCAGCGCCACGCGCTCACCGTTCAGCCAGGCGAGCGGTGTCGTACCGAGCTGGGCCCGGAACCGCCGGTGGAGGGTGGCGGGGGAGACGGCCGCGCGCGCCGCGAGCCCCGTGACGGTCAGCGGCTCCCCCAGCCGTTCTCCGGCCCACGCCAGCAGCGGCGCCAGCGACTCGTCCGGCACGTCCGGCACCGGCCGCTCCACGAACTGCCGCTGCCCGCCGTCCCGGTGCGCGGCGAACACCAGCCGCCGCGACACCGCGTTCGCGATCTCGGTGCCGTGGTCACGCCGCACGACATACAGCGCGAGGTCGAGCGCGGCGGCGCTGCCGGCGGCGGTCAGGATGTCGCCCTCGTCGACGAAGAGCACGTCGGGTTCGAGCCGTACGCGCGGGTGCAGTTTCTGGAAGGCCTCGGCCCACATCCAGTGCGTGGTGGCACGGCGGCCGTCGAGGATCCCCGCCTCGGCGAGCGCGAAGGCCCCGGTGCAGAGGCTCATGACACGCGCCCCGCGCGCGTGGGTGCGCCGGATCGCGTCGAGGACGTCGTCCCCGCGCGGTACGACATTGTCGGGCCGGCCCGGCACGACGAGCGTGTCGGCACCGTCCACGGCCGCCAGCCCCGGTACCTCGGTCAGGGTGAAGAACCCGTTGTTCATCCGCACGACGGGCGTGGGCGCGCAGAGCGTGACGGTGTACAGCGGCCCCGGCAGCCCGAGCTCGGGCCGAGGCAGCCCGAACAGCTCGGTGGCGACCCCGACCTCGAAGGGATTGGTCCCTTCGTCGACGATGACGGCGACCCGGTGCGGACGCTGCGAGGATTCTTGCGGCATATGCGATTACTAGCACTCGTACGGCGGGTGCACCACGGCCGACGATGAGCGCATGGAACCCATGGAACCCATCGCGCTCTCCGCCGCCCTCGCGTCCTTCACCCAGCAGTGGAGCCCACGCATCGTCACGACCGTCAACGACTACGACGTCCGCGTGGCCAAGGTCGAGGGCGAACACCTCTGGCACGTCCACGACGACACGGACGAGTTCTTCCTGGTGCTGGAGGGAGAGCTGCACATCGCGCTCCGCGAGCCGGCCGGGGAGCGGACGGTGGTCCTGCCCAGGGGCAGCGTCTTCACGGTCCCGCGCGGCACAGAGCACAAGCCGTACGCCCCGGTCCCCACGGAGATCCTCCTCCTCGAACCGTCCGGCACCTCAACGGTCGGCGACCGTCACGAGGCCGTCCCGGCCCATGTGGACGCGACGACGGGTCACGCGTTGGGCTGACCCTTCACGGCCGCGAGCAGGGGGCGTTCCGGTCCGCCTCACCGAGGGCGGGGCGGACCGGCCGCCGTCGGTGCCGGCGGGGGTGGACGACGACGGGTCGGTCGTCCGACGCGGGGTCAGGCGCCGTATCCGTTGCTGTAGCCGTCGCCGCTGCGTCGCGTCCGGTCCTCCTCGATCACTGTCGTGGAGGGCGGCATCAGTACCCGCCGGCGCCGCGCGATGCTGCTGAACGTGGTGACGCCGATCAGGCCGACGATCATGAGGATGACGCCCACCAGGTCGAGGTTCACCCCCTGCATGTCCCAGTCGGTCGCGAACGTGAGGATGGCTCCCACGGCGATGAGGATGATGCATCCGCCCAGGCCCATGGCGTCGCCTCCCTGTCGGTGAGCCGGACGTTCCGGCTACCGCCTGCGGGTACCCCACACTTCCCGAACTAGCCCTGGACTAGCCCTCCAGGAAGGCGACCAACGCGTTGGCGAGCAGGTACGGGTCGGCGTCGCCGCACAGTTCGCGGGCGCTGTGCATGGACAGGATGGCCACGCCGATGTCGACCGTGCGGATGCCGTGCCGGGCCGCGGTGATGGGGCCGATGGTGGTGCCGCAGGGCATGGAGTTGTTGGAGACGAAGGACTGGAAGGGGACGCCCGCCTTCTCACAGGCGGCGGCGAACACCGCGCGGCCCGAACCGTCCGTCGCGTAGCGGTTGTTGACGTTGACCTTGAGGATCGGGCCGCCGTTGACGCGCGGGTGGTGCGTCGGGTCGTGCCGCTCCGCGTAGTTGGGGTGCACGGCGTGGCCGGTGTCGGAGGAGAGACAGACCGTTCCGGCGAAGGCCCGCGCCCGGTCCTCGTACGATCCGCCGCGCGCGAAGACGGAACGTTCCAGCACGCTGCCCAGCAGCGGCCCGTCCGCGCCGGTGTCGGACTGCGAGCCGTTCTCCTCGTGGTCGAAGGCGGCGAGCACCGGGATGTACGGCAGGCCGGCGCCGCTGGTCGCCACGCCCGCGAGGGCCGCCGTCGCGGCGTGCACGGACAGCAGATTGTCCATGCGCGGACCGGCAAGGAGCTCCTGGTCGCGGCCGAGGTAGGCGGACGGTTCGACGGAGTGCGTCATCAGGTCCCAGCCGCTGACCTCCCCGGCGGGCAGCCCGCACTCCTCCTCCAGGAAGGCGATCAGGTCGCCGTCGCGGACATCGGAGCCGAGGCCCCAGATGGGCTGGACGTGCCGCTGCTTGTCGAGCTTGAGCCCGTCGGTGTTGACCGCGCGGTCGAGGTGGATGGCGAGCTGGGGGACTCGCAGCAGCGGGCGGCCGACGTTCACCAGGCGTGTCGAGCCGTCCCGCAGGGTCAGCCGGCCGGCGATGCCCAGGTCGCGGTCGAGCCAGGAGTTGAGCAGCGGCCCGCCGTAGATCTCCACGGCGATCTGGCGCCAGCCGTGCGCGCCGGTGTCGGGCAGCGGCTTGACCCGCAGGTTCGGGGAGTCGGTGTGGGCGCCGACGATCCGGAAGGGGGTGTGGGGTTCGGCGCCCTCGGGGACGTACCAGGCCACGATCGCGCCCCCGCGCAGTACGTACCGGCCACCGGTCGTCCCCTCCCAGGCGTCCGTCTCCGCGACCTGCCGGAAGCCTGCCTTCTCCAGCCGTTCGGCGGCCGTGGCCACCGCGTGGTACGGCGACGGACTCGCCGCCAGGAAGGAGACGAGGTCGTCGGTGTGGCCGCGGTCGAAGCGGGGGGATTGGCTCATGGGGTTCACCTTAACGACGTGCAAGGGCCCGCTTCCCAGCGATGGGAACGGGCCCTTGTGAAGGATCTGAGGACGCCAGGCGGTCGGCTAGAAGGCGGCCTCGTCCAGTTCCATCAGGTCCAGCTCGACGCCCTCGGCGATCTTGCGGGCCAGGGTGACGCCGGGCAGGACGTTGGCGGCGAAGAACTTCGCCGCCGCGATCTTGCCGGTGTAGAAGGGCTTGTCCTTGGCGGAGGCGGTCTCCAGCTTCTCGGCGGCGACCGCGGCACCCTTGAGGAGCAGGTAGCCGACGATCACGTCACCGGAGGTGAGCAGCAGGCGGGTGGTGTTGAGGCCCACCTTGTAGATGTTCTTGACGTCCTGCTCGGTGGCGGCCAGGTCGGTCAGCATCAGGCCGACGATCGCCTCCAGCTCCACGGCCGCCTTCGCGAGGTGCTCGCGGGCGCCCGCCAGCTCCTCGCCGCCGGTGCCGAGCGCGAGGAACTTCTTGATGTCCTCGGCGAGGGAGTTCAGGGCCGCGCCCTGGTTGCGGACGATCTTCCGGAAGAAGTAGTCCTGGCCCTGGATCGCGGTGGTGCCCTCGTACAGGGTGTCGATCTTGGCGTCGCGGATGTACTGCTCGATCGGGTACTCCTGGAGGAAGCCGGAGCCGCCGAAGGTCTGCAGCGACTGCGCGAGCTGCTCGTAGCCCTTCTCGGAGCCGTAGCCCTTGACGATCGGCAGGAGCAGGTCGTTCAGCGCGTGCTCGGTCTTCGCGTCCTCGCCGTTCGTCTCCTTGACGGCGATCGCGTCCTGGATGCTGGCGGTGTACAGCACCAGCGCCCGCATGCCCTCCGCGTACGCCTTCTGCGTGATCAGCGAGCGGCGCACGTCGGGGTGGTGGGTGATGGTGACCTTGGGCGCGGTCTTGTCCATGAAGTTCGCCAGGTCGGGGCCCTGGACGCGCTCCTTGGCGTACTCCAGCGCGTTCAGGTAGCCCGTCGAGAGCGTGGAGATGGCCTTCGTGCCGACCATCATGCGGGCGAACTCGATGATCCGGAACATCTGGCGGATGCCGTCGTGCTTGTCGCCGATCAGCCAGCCCTTGGCGGGGTGCCGGTCGCCGAAGGTCATCTCGCAGGTGTTGGACGCCTTGAGGCCCATCTTGTGCTCGACGTTCGTCGCGTACGCGCCGTTGCGCTCGCCCAGCTCGCCGGTCTCCCAGTCGAACAGGTACTTCGGCACGAGGAAGAGGGAGAGGCCCTTGGTGCCCGGACCGGCGCCCTCCGGCCGCGCGAGGACGTAGTGGAGGATGTTCTCCTCCATGTCGTGCTCACCGGACGTGATGAAGCGCTTGACGCCCTCGATGTGCCAGGAGCCGTCCTCCTGCTGGACCGCCTTGGTGCGGCCGGCGCCCACGTCGGAGCCCGCGTCGGGCTCGGTGAGCACCATGGTCGAGCCCCACCGCTTCTCCACGGCGACCGAGGCGAGCTTCTGCTGCTCCTCGGTGCCCTCCTCGAAGAGGATGCGGGCGAACGCCGGCCCGGAGGAGTACATCCAGATCGCCGGGTTCGCGCCGAGGATCAGCTCCGCGTACGACCAGATCAGCGACGGCGGGGCGGTGGTGCCGCCGATCTCCTCGGGCAGGCCGAGCCGCCAGTACTCCGAGTCCATGAACGCCTTGTAGCTCTTCTTGAAGGACGCGGGGACCGGGGCGGTGTTCGTGGTGGGGTCGAAGACCGGGGGGTTGCGGTCGGCGTCGGTGAAGGACTCGGCCAGCTCGTTCTCGGAGAGGCGGGTCAGCTCCTCGAGGATGCTCTTCGCGGTCTCGGTGTCCATCTCCTCGAACGGGCCGGTGCCGTACAGCTTGTCGCGTCCCAGTACTTCGAAGAGGTTGAACTCGATGTCGCGGAGATTCGACTTGTAGTGCCCCATGGCGATGGCTCCGTAGAGAGAGATCGGCGAGGCACTTTGGATCCTCGCGCCAGTTCACATACCAACTAGTAGCTCCGATGATGCTACCCGTCGGTAATAAGGCGCAACCCCGACTCCCCCCGATCCGGCCATCTGTGACGGTTCACACCGGGACGGTCAGCGTGGCCGTGTACCCCTTCTCGACGCTTCCGTCCACGGCCGCGAGTTGCTGGTCGTAACCGTCGCTGAAGATGTTGTCCGTCTCGAGGGAGAGCTGGGCGAGGTTCGTCACGCTCCGGCTGTAGCCGTCCGTCGCGTACACGGTGTCGCAGACGTCCTTCGGCAGCGCGAGCTGCGAGGTGCTGGTGATGGAGGTGGCCGCGGTGGCGTCCTCCAGGCTGCCGTAGACCTCGAAGTGGATGTGCGGCCAGCGGCCGGTGTAGCACGCCGGGAAGATGCTCTTGAAGGTGACCTGACCCTTGTCGTCCGCCTCCTGGACGCCCCGCAGGTAGTTCTCGTCGGTGACGCCCTCGGAGTACAGGGAGTAGTTGCCCTCCCGGTCGCAGTGCCAGAGGTAGACGGCGGCGCCCGCCTTCGGCGTCCCGCAGCCCGAGGCGGCGTCCACGACCGTGAGCGTGACGGTCAGCGGCACGCCCTCGGCGGTGCCGCCCGCGGAGTCGCCGAAGCTCGAGGTGATGTCGCCGCGCACGACACCGCTCTCCTTCAGCACGTTCACCCCGTTCGAGCCGTCGCCGGGGTAGGGGCCGGCCGTCTCGTTGGGGATGGTCGCGCATTCGGTGGAGGCGGATGAGGCTGTGGAAGCGGATGTGGCGGACGAGGACTTCTCCTCGGTACCGGCGCAGCCCACCAGCGGCACCAGGCTCGCTCCCGCGAACAGCCGGATCATCCGGCGGCGGGCGAGGACGGGAAGATCGTAGGAGAGCCCTCTGTCGTGCTCGTGGTCCTCGTGGTCGTGGTGTGCCATGGCGGTGCCCCTTGCCGTATTGATGTGCTCTTTGCTGTTCCCTGGTGTGCTCTTTGATATCGGGGACGCTATGGGCGTCCGCTGTGGGACGCCAGGGGCTCATCTGTGAAGTGCCCATGGGGAGCGCGGGTCGGTACTCTTGCGCCCATGTACGGCTACGACCAGAACCTGGGTGCCCAGCAGCAGTACGCCGCGCCGCCCCAGCAGCCGATGGGCGGCGGCTACGGGCAGCAGCCGCCCCTGTATCCCGAGCCGTCCCCGCCCTCCCTCGCCGACGCGGTGCGGGCCTTCACCACGGGGCAGCTGGCCGCCGAGGACTTCCAGCAGGTCTTCGCGACCTCCAAGGTCTACTGCCCGCGCGGTGACAACCCCGGCTTCCTGGCCCTGCACAACACCCAGCAGCCGGTGATCCCGATGTTCACCTCCCTCAAGGAGCTGCGCCGGTACGCGGGCAAAGAGTCCAAGTACTTCGTCATCACCGGCGCCGAGGTGATCGACCTGCTGCCCACCGGCTACGGCTTCGTCCTCGACATGGAGGGCGAGCACCGGATGGTGTTCGACGCGAAGGCGGTCGAGCAGATGGTCGACTTCGCGATGCGCCGGATGTACGGCTGACCGCCGCCCTTCTGGGAAATAGGCCGCTTATTGTCACAGGCATGCCATAGGCTGACTCCTGGCAGCCGCGCCCCGCACGAAACCGATCTCCAACGGTCACGTCCGGGTGCCGCGCGGCGCTCTCGATCTCCCGGCGACCCCGGGACTCTTGTGGGGGGTTTATCTCTGTGCGTAAGCGCAGCACGTCTGCCGCGACGACTCTCGCGGTTCTCTTCAGCTCCGTCGCGCTGAGCGTCGCCGGAGCCGGTACCGCCTCGGCCGCGACGGCCACGCTCACCACGCCTGTCGGTCTCGTCGCGGACGGCGCGCTGCAGCGCGTCTTCGTGGCCGACCAGGCCAACGGCCGCATCCTGGCCACCGACTACAACGGCACCCTCGTCGGTCTGAACGTCGGCTTCGGCGACGTCAGCGACCTGGCGGTGTCGGACGACGGCGCCACCCTGTACGCGGCGCTGCCCGCCACCCACGAGATCGTGGCCCTCAACGCGGCCAACCTCCAGGTCAAGGCCCGCTACGACATCGGCACCGGAGCGGAGCCGCACGAGGTCGCGTTCGCGGGCGGCCGGATCTGGTTCTCGTACCGGACCACCGAGTCGGACGGCTTCCACGGCAACCTGGGCTCCGTCGACCCGGCCGCCACCGACCCGGCGACCGCGGTGACCCTGGGGCAGCTCCCGGAGACGGTCTCCCCGTACTACAACTCGGGGCTCCTCGACGCGAACCCGTCCGCCCCCGGCCTGCTGTCCTACGCCGACAGCGGGACCAGCCCGGGCGCGATCAACGTCCTCGACGTCTCCGGCGCCACCCCGCAGGTGGTCGCCAAGACCGACAGCGGACGCTACTCCAGCGACATCGACCTCGTGCCCGGCGGCTCCCAGGTGCTGTGGAACGGCTCCCGGAAGCTGTCGTACGCCGACGGCGGCTTCACCGAGGGCACGCCCCTCACCGAGACCGGCTGGCTCGGCGACGTCTCGCCGAGCGGTCTGATCGCCCAGGCCTACGACCGTCATGTGAACGTCTACAAGGCGGGCGCCGACAAGCCGGTACGCCGCTTCGACGCCGGGAACTCCAGCATGGGCGACGTGGCCTGGGCTCCCGACTCCTCCCGGGTGTTCGCCCTGGCCGGCAACTCGGACAACACCTACACCCTGAAGGCGTTCACGGGCCCGGCGCTCAGCGTGCCGACGCTCACGGTCAACGCGCCCACGTCCGCGGCCCGCGCCAAGAAGCTCACGGTCACCGGGAAGATCACGGCGAACGTCGCGTTCCCGGCCGGCACGAAGCTCGCGGTCACCCGTACCGACCTGGAGAGCCCGAGCGGCAAGAAGCTCGCGGCCGTCACGGTCAAGTCGAACGGCACGTACTCCTTCACGGACACCCCGCCGGCCGGCGGCACGGTGACCTACAAGGTGACCTACGCGGGCGACGCCACGCACACGTCGGCGACCGCCTCCGACAAGGTCGCGGTGTCCCGGGCGGCCACCGCCCTGTCCCTGAACAACAACGGCAAGCTGTACAACTACGGCACCGACGTCAAGTTCACGGCGCACCTGGGGAAGACGTACAAGAACCGCTCGGTCCAGATCTACGCGGACCCCTTCGGCGCCGACAAGCCGAAGAAGCTGATCAAGACGGGCAAGGTCAACTCCGCCGGCAACCTCGCCGCCTGGGTGGACATGACCCGCGACACGACCGTCACCGCGGTCTTCTCGGGCGACGCCCGGTACGCGCCGAAGACCGTGAAGGTCACCGGGTACGCCCGGGTCAAGGTCTCCACCGCCGTCTCCCACCACTACCGGACGGCGAAGATCGGCTCGACGTCCTACTACTGGTTCCACAAGAACACCGACCCGCTGCTCACCACGAGCATGACCTACTACCCGGGTCGCCAGGCGCGCTTCGACCTTCAGGTCTACTACCAGGGTTCGTGGTACTCCGCGGACTCCGAGTACTTCCCGGTCGCTTCGAACGGCAAGTCGCCCGTGACCCTGGAGGCGCCCGGTGAGGCCGGCATCCGGGCCCGGATGCGCTCGGTGTACGTCAACGGCTCGTCCGGCGACAACGTGAACTCGACGACGTACGGCGCGTGGAAGTACCTGTACTTCAGCAACTGATCCACTGGCTGAACCCCCCTCGTGGGGGGACGGTCCGGCCCGGAGGGAATGTCCTCCGGGCCTCCGTCGTTGGGGGTGGCAGAAAGTTCAATGCTCAACTAAAGTGGGATGCACGTCGCCCGCCCGAGGAGGTAACGACCATGCCCGCAGTGACCGTCGAGAACCCGTTGACGCTGCCCCGCGTCGCCGCGCCCGCAGACGCCGTGGCGCGTCCCGTGCTCGGTGTCACGACCGCGCCGAGCGGGTTCGAGGGCGAGGGCTTCCCGGTGCGCCGCGCCTTCGCCGGCATCCACTACCGTCACCTCGACCCGTTCATCATGATGGACCAGATGGGTGAGGTGGAGTACCAGCCCGGGGAGCCGAAGGGCACCCCCTGGCACCCGCACCGCGGCTTCGAGACCGTCACCTACATCATCGACGGCATCTTCGACCACCAGGACAGCCAGGGCGGCGGCGGCACGATCACGAACGGCGACACCCAGTGGATGACGGCCGGTTCCGGTCTGCTCCACATCGAGGCGCCGCCGGAGCACCTCGTCGTGTCCGGCGGTCTCTTCCACGGCCTCCAGCTGTGGGTGAACCTCCCGGCGAAGGACAAGATGATGGCGCCGCGCTACCAGGACATCAGGGGCGGCAGTGTCCAGCTCCTGGCGTCCCCGGACGGCGGCGCGCTGCTCCGGGTCATCGCGGGCGAGCTGGACGGCAACGCGGGCCCCGGCATCACCCACACCCCCATCACGATGATCCACGCGACGCTGGCTCCCGGCGCGGAGCTCACGCTCCCCTGGCGGGAGGACTTCAACGGCCTCGCGTACGTCCTCGCGGGCAAGGGCTCGGTCGGTGCCGAGCAGCGCCCGATCCGCCTCGGCCAGACGGCGGTCTTCGGCGCCGGCTCCTCGCTGACCGTCCGCGCGGACGAGCAGCAGGACTCCAACACGCCGGACATGGAGGTCGTACTCCTCGGCGGACAGCCGATCCGGGAGCCCATGGCCCACTACGGCCCGTTCGTCATGAACACCAAGGACGAGCTCCAGCAGGCGTTCGAGGACTTCCAGAAGGGCCGCCTGGGGACGATCCCGGCGGTGCACGGGATGTCCGAAGGCGGACCGCAGGGCTGACCGCAACGGCATGCGGACGAGCCCTGCCGTCTCCAGGAGACGGCCGGGCTCGTCAAGAGCCACCTGCGTACGCTGCCCGGCTGCGCGGGAACAGATGGTGGGCGGGCCTATCTGGCGAGTTCAGCCAGTTCGTCGAGGCGGGTCAGCTTCCGTGGGTTTCTCACGACGTAGATCCGGGTGACCCGCCCGTTCTCCACCGCGAGGCTCACCGCGGCCGGCTCACCGTCGATCTCGATCCGGCCCGCGGGCGCGCCGTTGAGCCATACGGTCGCCGTCTCGAAGCCGGCCACCACCCGGTTCGCGCGAGCGAGCAACGGCGCCACCAGTTCGGCTCCATGGACCGGAGCCAGAGCGGCGGCCACCAGCCCGCCGCCATCGGCGATCAGGACCACGTCGGGAGCCAGGACCTCCATCAGTTCCTGCAACTGCCCGGTGCGCAAGGCCACCAGGAACCGCGCCACGACGACATGCTGCTCCGCCCGGTTCACCCGCACTCGTGGCTGCCGAGCCGCCACATGTTCGCGGGCCCGCCGCGCGATCTGGCGCACCGCGGCCGTGGACTTTCCGACAGCCTCGGCGATCTCGCGGTACGGCAGCTCGAAAACCTCGCGGAGCACGAACACCGCCCGCTCGACGGGCCCGAGCGTTTCGAGGACGGTCAGCATCGCGATCGAGACGCTCTCCGCGAGTTCGACGTCCTCGGCGACATCGGGGCTGGTCAGCAGCGGCTCCGGCAGCCACTCGCCGACGTACTCCTCGCGGCTGCGCGACAGCGTGCGCAGGCGGTTGAGCGCCTGCCGTGTGACGATCCGGACGAGATACGCCCGCACGTCGCCCACCCGTGACCGGTCGACGTCGGCCCACCTCAGCCAGGACTCCTGTAGCACGTCCTCCGCGTCGGCCGCCGACCCGAGCATCTCGTAGGCGACCGTGAACAGCAGGCTGCGATGGGCGACGAAGGGGTCCTCGGTCATGCCGTCGACGCCACGCCGGAGTTCTCGGAACGCGTGGCCAGCGGAGTCTCGCAGGCATCGGAGAATCCCTGCGACGTGACCCCGTTGGCGTTGTTGTTCCTGGTCGCCATGTTGACGAAGGCGATGTACGCGGTGAGCTCGACCATCGCCGCCGGGCCGAGTCGGTCGAGCAGGCCGGCGTACTGCTCGTCGGTGACGGTCGGAGGCGTGTTCGTCATGGCCTCGGCGTACTCGAGGACGTCCCGCTCCAGCGGGGTGAACACCTCCGACTCCCGCCAGCGTGGCACCTGGCTCGCCTTGGCCAGGTCCAGGTTCGCGTTCTGCGCCTGGAAGTAACCGACATCGAGACACCAGCCGCAGCCGACCTGCGTGGCGACGGCCATGTGAGCGAACGACTTGAGACTCGCGTCGGCCGCATCCCACGTGGCCACCTTGCTGCCGAACTCCAGGTTGGACGTGGCGACTTCGGGGCTGTGCCACCCCACCTCGACGGGCTCGGCCACGGCACCGAGCTCTTTGATCATGTTCTCGCTCAGTTCGGTCGGGAGTTCGGCTCTCGGGACGCGTAACGCCATGGTGTTCTCCTTGTGCGTTCGGCTGGTTGGTCTTCATGAAGACACCGCCCGGATCGCGAATGTGACAACGGCCGCGCTCGGTGCGACGGAGAGCGCGCGACAGACACGCCGAAGGGCCCTGTCCGGTCGCCCGGACAGGGCCCTCCGCGATTCTGTCTGTGATTTGTCTGTCCTATGGCCGGAGGAACACGACCGACCGCAGCAACAGCCGGTCCGTGGCGGGGCGGCCGTGCGGGCGCAGGGTCCAGGAGGCCCCCGTGCAGTCCGGCTCGGTGAACACGATGGCGAACTCGTCGGTGTCGTTGTGCGGCGCGAAGGCGGGCGCGGAGGCGTCCGGGTCGGCGACCTCCGCGAGCGTGACGCACTCACCGCTCGGCGGGTCGTGCAGGGTGACCGAGATCGGCTGCCCGTCCAGCCCGACGACCTTGTATCCGAAGTCGCCGGTGGCGGCGTGGGCGGGGGCGGCGAGGAGGGCGGTGAGGGCGAGGGCGCCGATAACCGAGGTGACAGTGTGCCGAAGGCGCACGAGGATGCTCGTTTCATGAGGAGGAGGGAGCAGGGTCATCGGCTCCCTTGCCGTCGGTTACGGCTCGTATGCGAGTCGTGACGGCGGGAAGGTTTCTCCCTCACCCGATCGGATCAGCAGGGGGAATGGCTGCGATGAGTGCCGCACACGGCAGGAGAAGCCTGGAGGGGCTCGTCCTGGGCGATGCCTTCGGCGACGGCTGGTTCACGCGCTCCGACGAGGACGTGGAGGCGCTGTGGGCCGCGCGGGAGTCACGTCCGGCGCCCTGGCTGTGGACGGACGACTCGGCGATGGCGTTCGTGCTGTTCGCACACCTGACGGAACACGGCGAGGTCCGCCCGGACGCCCTGGCGCGCGAGTTCGCCGCCGAGTACGCGCGCGACCCGAACCGGGGCTACGGCCCCTCGATGCACGGGCTGCTGCTGCGCGTCGCGGAGGGCGAGGACTGGCGCACACTGACGAGAAGCCGGTTCGGCGGCCAGGGCTCCCACGGCAACGGCGCGGCGATGCGGGTCGCTCCGCTGGGGGCGTGGTTCTACGACGACCTCGGCGCCGCCGTCGAGCAGGCGCGCCTTTCCGCGCTGACCACGCACGCGCACCCGGAGGCGGTGGCGGGCGCGGTCGCGGTGGCCGTCGCGGCGGGGCTGGCGGCGGGCGGGGAGACCTTCGACCGCCCCGGTCTCCTACGGGCGACCGCGTCCCACGTCCCCGAGAGCGACGTACGCTCGGGCCTCCTGCGAGCCGCCGGCTTCCCCGCCCGCACCTCGGTGCGGCACGCCGCGTCCGTACTGGGCTCGGGGACGCTGCTCTCGGCGCAGGACACGGTGCCGTTCGCCCTGTGGTCCGCGGCGGGTCACCTGGACGACCTCCCCGAGGCCCTGTGGCAGACGGTCGGGGGGTGGGGCGACCGCGACACGACGTGCGCGATAGCGGGCGGGGTGGTCGCGGCCCGGACGGGGGTGGCGGGCGTCCCGGAGACGTGGCGACGGGCGTGCGAGCCGATACCGGCGGCGCTGCGGTGAGCGCGTGTCAGCGCAGGCGCCGGAGCAACTCGGCGAGGGTGTCGGGGGTGAGGGTGAGTATTCGGGTGGGGTCGTCGCTCTCGCGGAGGAGGAGTTCGGATTCGGCGGAGGCGAGTTCGAGGCAGTCGTCTCCGTCGCCGCCGCCGGAGAACGACGACTTCTGCCACTGGGTCACGCCTTACAGCTCCTTCGCCAGGCGGTGAATGAAGTCACGCGACCGCGCCGGGTCCAGCGAGGCCGACTCCACCTTACGGAAGAGAGTTCGAAACCGGAGCAGTTGGGATGCCGCATCCAGGAAGGGGCCTCCCTGCGGGGCATCCCGTTTGGCGGTGTCCAGTTGAGGCACGGAGCCGCCCGCGTACACCATGGCGGAGTTGGCTCCGGCGAATCCGTCCACGTCGAACGGGATCACCCGGACCGTGACGTTCGGACGCTCCGACTGCCCCAGGATCTCCTCCAGTTGGGCCCGCGCAGTTCGTCGGTCGGCGACCCGCGTACGCAGCACGCCCTCGTGTATGACGGCTTCGTACTCGACTGCCCCGTCCCGTTCGACGACCACCCGGCGGCGCATCCGGTGGGCGACCCTCGACTCCAGGTCGCCAGGGGGTAGTTCCGGTACCACGTAGGCGAAGACGGCCCGCGCGTAATCCTCGGTCTGCAACAGCCCCGGCACGTGCGCGGTGGAGACCACACGTAGGAACCGTGCGTGGTGCTCCAGTTCCGCGAGGTCGAGGAAGCCCGGTGGCAGGACGGCTCGGTACTCTTCCCACCAGCCACGGGTCCGGTCCGTCGCCATTTCGACGAGCGCATCGATCAACTTGGCGTCGGCGCAGGCGTATTGGGTCGCCATTCGCCGTATCCGGGCCTCGCTGACGCCCATCAGGCCCGACTCGATCCTGCTCATCGTCACCGAGATCGTGCCCAGCGCATGAGCGGCTTCCCGGGCCGTCAGTCCTGCGGCCTCGCGCAGCCTGCGCAGTTCGCGGCCCAGCCGTTCCTGTCGCACAGTCGCGTGTTTCCGTGGCACCCGGCCTCCCCGCTTCCACCACTTCGAGTGACCAGAGTACGACAATGAGTTGCGGAAGGCTAAATTTTCCCTCTACCGTCGGTGACGCGAACGGCACCCTGCGAAACCGGTACCGGAAGCGCACCGCCCCGTCATGCCATGTCGGCGGCGACGGAGCCACCGGTGTCCCAACTCCCCCCATCCCGCCAGGAGTCAGTCATGCCCGAATCCGAAGAGGCCCCCACCACCTGGGAGTACATCCTCTACATCCCCAACGACCCCCGAGCCGTCCGCATCTGCCGCCAGACCCTGCGCGCGGTCCTCGCCGGTCACGGGTTCCCCCAACTCACCGAGGCCGCCGAGCTGCTGGCCACCGAGCTGGTGACGAACGCGGTACGGCACACCAAGGGCCCCGCCGCCATGAAGCTCCGCGCGGAACACCGCGCTCTCCGCATCGGCGTGTGGGACAACGACCCCGCACCGCCTCGTCCGTCCCGCTCGACGCCGTGGGACGCGGAGACCGGCCGGGGCCTCGCGCTCGTACGGGACTGCTCGGAGCGGTGGGGCTGGGTGCAGCAGCGGGACCACAGGAACATCGTCGGCGCCGGCAAGTACATCTGGTGCGACCTGACCGGCCCGGCGGCCTGAACGTTCCTTCCTACCTCGAATGAGTGAACGCATCGGAATCGGCCGGACAACCGGACCCTTGATCCATCAGGTTGCGCACATGGTCACACCCACCCACGAGGCATCCCACCGGCTGTTCCAGGACCATCCGGAGGCCCTCTCACTCGTCTTCCAGGCACTGGGAATTCCGCCGCCCTCGAAATCGGACTTCGGTACAGTCTCGCCCGACGCCACGGAGATCCGGCCCCTGGAGCGCCGCGTCGACACGGTGCGCAAGTTCGAGCCGGAGATGGGCGAGAGCTTCCTGATCGCCATCGAGGCGCAGACCAAGAAACACCCGGAGAAGCCGAAAAGCTGGGCGTACTACGTCGCCTACTTGCGGGCGAAGTACGACATGCCGGTGCTGCTGGTGGCGGTCTGCAGAGACCGCCCTACAGCGACCTGGGCGGCCGGGCCCTTCGAATGCGCGGTGGGGCCGTGGACGACCCAGGTGACACACCCGTTCGTCCTGGGCCCGACCACCGTCCCCGAGATCACCGACGAGTCGATGGTCACCCGGAACCCGGCGCTCGCGGCACTCTCGGCCATCGTTCACAGCCAGAGCCGTAGAGCGCCCGCCATACTGGAAGCCGTGGTCCGCGGGCTCCTGCCCTTCGCCCCACTTACCGCGGGGTACTGGCTCGAGGTGTTGGAAGTCGGCCTGGAGAACACTCCGGTCAGGGAGAATTGGAGATCGCTGATGAAGACGCACTTCCCGGGCCATGGGACGCTGTTCGAGGAGACGTACCTGGAGGGCGAGGCCGAGGGCAAGCTCAAAGATCGCGCCGCGCTCGTCCTCCGTCTGCTGGACAAGCGCGGCATCGACATCCCCGAGGAAATCCGAGAGCGCGTCACCTCCTGCGACGACCTCGACACCCTCACCCTCTGGTTCGACCGCGCCCTGACGGCCACCGTGGCGGAGGACCTGTTCACCGAGTCGCCCGAGGACGGGGCCGCTAGCGGGACGTAGCCGCGAGGGCTGTCGGGGGCGAGTCGGTGTCCAGGCCCGTTCGAGCCGCTCGGAGGTGGTCCAGGCCCTCCCTCGCCACCCGTGTCACCTCTTCGTACTCCGCTGCCGTGCGTGCCGAGACGAGGAGGGTCCGGGCCTTGTGGTGGCATTCCGCCGCTCTGGTCAGCGACTGGCCCGTCTCCTTGCCCGCGCCCGACCAACTCCGCGTGTTCGGGGGGACCAGGCCGCCCGTCAGGTGGACGAGGGCGTGATTGGCTTCCGCCTCCGCGTCCAGGTCGGACGGGGGGCGGTGGTGGGAGTAGCGGCGCTGGGCCACCACCCCGACCACCGCGCCGGCGATCAGCAGCACCGAGAGCGTGATCGTGAATCCCATGCCTGCCATGGTCTGGCTCCTCCCTTGCCCGCCGATCTGTGTCGGCTCCCTCCTCTCCTATGAGACGGCAGGCCGCTGTGGGCGCCCATCGGGATTCCTGTGCGGCTCCGGTGAGGTTCCCAAGAAGGGAGGGATTACGTGGCGGAGGGCGAAGGGGACGCCTGCGGCGGGGCGCCCTGGCCGTCGTTGGTCGCGGTCGGGTCCACGCCGACCGTCAGGGAGCCTCGTACGCCCCTGGTGATGTCGCGGTGGTCGTAGCGCAGCTTCAGCAGGCCGCCCGCCGCGCCGCTCTGGTCGTAGATCGTGTCCTCGGTCAGGAGGGTGCGTTCGGCGGTGTTCGAGACGTACGGCTCCACGGTCTCCGTGGCCACGACCGCCTCCTCGTCGAAGAAGAACTGGCCGGTGTGGCAGGTGTGTCCGCCCTCGTAGCCCGCGTCGGTCCACTCCCCGTCCACATGGACCTTGGTGTGGATGTGGATGCAGCGGCCCCGGTACCAGCCGGGGAAGACCGTCTTGAAGGTGACATGGCCGTGGCGGTCCGTGCGCCAGGTGCCGCGCAGGTAGCGGGTGTCGTCGGTGGGCTCCTGGTGGCCGCCTCCGCCACCGGGGGGAGGGCCGGTCGGGGCGCCGGTCGGGGCGTCCGTCGGGGGCTCGCCCGTCGGAGCGGGGCCGCCGCCCCCGCCGCCGCTGCCCATGTCCTCGTAGCCGGAGTACACGCCCACCGCGTCGCAGTGCCAGATGTCCACGGCGGCGTTACGGATCGGCCGGCATGTCTCCGCGTCGATCACCTTGAGCGCGAGGGTCAGCGGGATGCCCGGGCGGTCCTCCGTGACGTCCCGGCGGATCTTGTCGGCGTCGATGTAGTAGGGGCCCTCGACCGATTCGGAGGTGAGGACGTAGCAGTCCTCGGGGAGGGGTTTCCGGCCCGGTTTTCCGGTCGGGTTCCGCTCGCCCGCCGCCGCGTCGACCGCGAGCGCGCCGCCGCCGAGTCCCGCCGCGGCGATCGCACCCGCGCCCACGGCGACCACCCGACGGCGGGTCAGGTCACGGTCCTGTGCCTGTGACTGTGACTGTGCCTGTTCCAGTACCTGTTCCGGTGCCTGTTCCTGTGGCTCGTATGTCATGGACATGTAAAGTAGACAGGGATCCTGTCAACGAGCTGAGGAAACGGCGAGTTCAGGTCAGGTGCCGTCGTTCGTCTCGTCCGGGGAGACGCCCATCGTGATGGACGCGGTCACGCCCTTCGCGATGTTCTTCTTGTTGTACTTCAGCTTGAGCAGACCGCCCGTCGTGCCGCTCTGGTCGTAGATGGTGTCCTCGGTGAGCGTGGTGCGGGTCGTCGTGCTCGTCGAGTACGGCTCCACCTCCGCGGAGAGCAGGACCGACTCCTCGTCGAAGAAGAACTGGCCGGTGTGGCAGGCGTGCCCGCCCTCGTAGCCGGCGTCGGTCCACTCGCCGTCCACATGGACCTTGGTGTGGATGTGGACGGTGCGGCCCTGGTACCAGCCGGGGAAGACGGAGGTGAAGGTGACGCAGCCCTTCTTGTCCGTCTTCCAGGTGCCGCGCAGATAGCGGGTGTCGCTGGTGGGCTCCTCGTGCCCACCGCCACCGCCGCCGGCCGGGGGCTCACCGGTCGGCGGCTCGCCGGTCGGGGTGCCTGTGGGCGCGTCCGTGGGGGCCGTGCCGCCGCCCTGGGAGAAGGACTCGTAGCCCGAGTAGAGGCCGAGGGCATCGCAGTGCCAGACGTCCACGGCCGCGTTCGCGAGCGGCTTGCAGGTCTCGGCGTCTATCACCTTGAGCTGGAGGGTCAGCGGAATGCCCTCGTTGTCCTCGGTGATGTCCTGGCGGAGCTTGTCCGCGTCGATGTAGTACGGCCCCTCGGTGGTCTCCGAGGTGAGCTTGTAACAGGTCTCCGCCGTGCTGGAGGCGGAAGCGGACGCGGCGGCGGTGTCAGCCGCCTCGTCCGCCGACGCGGTCATGGCGAGGGCGCCCGCCCCGCCGACGGCGACCACCGCCGCGCCGCCCGCGACGACCACCTTTCGCCGCGTCATGTTCCTTTTGTGCTGGGGGCCTTCAGGCTTCGTGCTTTCGTTTCCCGTCATGCCCTGGACGCTAGGTAAGGAACCTGTTCTTACCATGGGCAACGACTGTGCGTTCCTGAGAAACCTGAAGTCCCCAGCGGCGGCTGTTACTTCGGCTGCGGCTTCCGCACGTTCAGGTGCAGCTCACGCAGCCGCGACTCCTCCAGCTCCGTCGGCGCGCCCATCATCAGATCCTGGGCGTTGCCGTTGAGCGGGAAGGCGATGGTCTCGCGGATGTTCGGCTCGTCCGCGAGGAGCATCACGATGCGGTCGACACCGGGGGCGATGCCGCCGTGCGGCGGGGCGCCGAAGCGGAACGCGCGCAGCATGCCCGCGAACTTGTCCTCGACGGTCTCACGGTCGTAGCCCGCGATCTCGAACGCCTTGAGCATGATCTCCGGCTCGTGGTTCCGGATCGCGCCGGAGGACAGCTCGACGCCGTTGCAGACGATGTCGTACTGCCAGCCCAGGATGTCCAGCGGGTCCTGGGTCTCCAGGGCCTCCAGACCGCCCTGCGGCATGGAGAACGGGTTGTGCGAGAAGTCGATCGCGCCGGTCTCCTCGTCCTTCTCGTACATCGGGAAGTCGACGATCCAGCAGAAGCGGAAGACACCGTCCTCGAAGTGGCCGGCCCGCTTGGCCGCCTCCACCCGCACGGCGCCCATGATCTTCGAGACCTCGTCGAACTCGCCCGCGCCGAAGAACACCGCGTGACCGGCGGCCAGCGACAGCCGCTTGGTCAGCTCGGCGACGTTCTCCTCGGTGAGGAACTTCGCGATCGGGCCGGAGAGGGAGCCGTCCTCGGTGACCCGCACCCAGGCCAGACCCTTCGCGCCCAGCGAGACGGCGAAGTCACCCAGCTGGTCGAAGAACTTGCGGGGCTGGGCGGAGACGTCCGGCACCGCCAGGGCACGCACGTGCTTGCCCGCGAACGCCTTGAACCCCGAGCCGTCGAAGACATCGGTGATGTCCACCAGCTCCAGCTTGGCCCGCAGGTCCGGCTTGTCGGAGCCGTACTTCAGCATGGCCTCGCGGAACGGGATCCGCGGGAAGGGGGACGTGACGTGACGGCCACCGCCGAACTCCTCGAACAGCTCGGTCATCAGCTTCTCGATCGGCTGGAAGACGTCCTCCTGCTCGACGAAGCTCATCTCCACGTCGAGCTGGTAGAACTCGCCCGGCGAGCGGTCCGCGCGGGCGTCCTCGTCGCGGAAACAGGGCGCGATCTGGAAGTAGCGGTCGAAGCCCGAGATCATCAGCAGCTGCTTGAACTGCTGCGGGGCCTGGGGGAGGGCGTAGAACTTGCCCGGGTTCAGGCGGGAGGGGACGACGAAGTCGCGGGCGCCCTCGGGGGAGGTCGCGGACAGGATCGGCGTCGCCATCTCGTTGAAGCCCAGCGCCGTCATCTTGTGGCGGATCGCCGAGATGACCGACGTACGCAGCATGACGTTGCGGTGCATGCGCTCGCGGCGCAGGTCCAGGAAGCGGTACTCCAGGCGCCGCTCCTCGTTGACCCCGTCCTCGGCGTTGATCGTGAAGGGAAGCGGGGCGGCGGCACCGAGCAGCTCGACCTCACCGACCTCGACCTCGATCTCACCGGTCGGCAGCTCCGGGTTCACGTTCTCCGTGCCACGGGAGACGACCTTGCCGTCGACCCGTACGGTCGACTCCTTGCTGACCTTGTCCAGGGCCTCGTACGCGGGCGTGCCCGGACGGGCCACGAGCTGGGTGATGCCGTAGTGATCGCGCAGATCGATGAAGAGGATGCCGCCCAGGTCGCGCCGATTGTGCAGCCAGCCACTCAGTCGGACGTCGGTGCCGACGTCAGAGGAGCGGAGCTCGCCGCAGGTGTGGGACCTGTACCGATGCATCGTGGTTCATCCAGCCTTCGTGGATCGGGGGGCATGTTTCACGTGAAACAAGCCCCAGCCTACCGGGCACCCCAGATCGCCTCTCCTGGATTGGATCCCGGTGATCAGTGGCATTTTTCGATTCCCTCTTCTTAAAGTGGGGCAATGCGCACTGGCGAGCCCCTGCCCGCCGTGGAGGAGGTTCTCGCCTCCCTCGCGACCGGCGTGTGGCACTGGAGTACTGCTACTGGGCTGGTCACGGTCGACGCCGAAGCCGCCCGGCTGCTCGGGCTGCCCTTCGAGGGGACGGTCCTCACCGAGGCCCAGACCCGGGCCCGGCTGCACCCCGTGGACTGGAACGAGATCACCGGCGTGATCCAGCTCGCCGTCGCCGAGGGCACCCTCGCAGAGGTGCGCATCCGGATCATGGACGAGCGGGGGCGCGTCGTCCGGGTGGTCCGCAGCCGCTCGAAGCCGTCGTTCGACCCGGTGAAACGGGCGTACGAACTGATCGGCACCCTTCAGGAGGTCACCGAGCCCCGCCCGGGCACCCCCGCGGGCCGCAGGGCCGTCACCGGGGACTGGCGCCGCTCGCGGGAGGCGTTCCTGCTGGACGCGGGCCGGGCGCTGGCGGAGGCGCGGTCCACCGAGGAGGTGCTGCGGGTCGCTGCGGGGCTGTCGATGCCGGGCTTCTCCCCCGACGGGCTGGCCGTCTTCGGCGCCGAGGGCGACCGGCTGACGATCATCGGCCACCACGGACAGCAGCCCCGCGACGAGTACCCCTTCACCCATATGTCCGTGGAGACGGACTATCCGGCGGCGGAGGTGGTCCGCACCGGACGCGCGGTGTACCTCACCTCCCCCGAGCGGTACAAGGAGCGCTACCCGCTGACCTGGCCGCTGGCCGAGCAGTTCGGCCGGCAGTCCTGGGCCTTCCTGCCGCTGACGGTGGCCGGCCGCACGATGGGCGCCTGGATGGCCGGCTTCGCCTATCCGGTCGCCTTCACCCCGGACGAGCGGTCCGTGCTCACCACCGTGGCCCGCATGCTCGCCCAGGCCCTCACCCGCGCGGGCGCCGCCGAGACCCAGCGCGAGCTGACCGACGGCCTCCAGCGCTCCATGCTGCCCACGCTCGGCCCCGAGATACCGGGCATGACCCTCGCCGCCCGCTACATACCGACCGGTGGCGGACTCCAGGTCGGCGGCGACTGGTACGACATGATCCCGCTGCCGAACAAGCGGTTCGCGCTGGTCATCGGTGATGTCCAGGGGCATGACGTACGGGCCGCCGGGCTCATGGGCCAGCTCCGGATCGCCGTACGGGCGTATGCCGCCGAGGGCCACCGGCCCGACGCCGTGCTCTCCCGGGCCTCCGGCTTCTTCCACGGCCTGAACAGCGAGAACGGCGAGAGTACCGGCAGCGGCGGGAGCACCGGCAGTACGGACTCCCGGTTCGCGACCTGTCTGTACATCGAGGTCGACCCGGCCACCGGTGTCCTGGAGACGGCCCGGGCCGGGCATCTCGACCCGGCCGTCCGGATGACCGACGGCACGGTCCTGGTCCGCGCCACGGCCGGCGGTCTGCCCCTTGGCATCGACCCCGACGCCGACTACCCCACCACCCGGCTCGCCCTGGAACCCGGCGAGACGCTCGTGCTGTCCACCGACGGACTGCTGGAGACCGGCGGCCACGACCTCGACACCGGCTGGCAGCGGGTGCGGGTGATCCTGGAGGGCCACGAGGGCGGCCTGGAGGAGCTGGCCGACGCGCTCGTCCAGGCCGTGCACGGGCCCTCCTCCCACCACACCACCGGCCCGTTCGCCGACCGGCGCGGCGACGACATCGCCGTCCTGCTGCTCGGCCGCCACGGCGAGGAGAGCCACGGCCCGCTCGCCGCCGCACCCGTACGGACGCCGGTCCGGCGCAGCATGCTGACGGTCGCGCAGGCCGAGCCGGAGCGGGTCGCCGTGGCCCGGCAGCAACTGCGCGAGCTGCTGCACGACTGGCCGTCGGCCGACCAGGTCGACTCGGCGGTCCTCCTCGTCTCCGAGACCCTCACCAACGTCCTCGTGCACACCGACGCCGACGCCCTGATGGTCGCCGAGGTCACCGGTGCCCCCGGTGAGCGCCGTATCCGGATCGAGGTCACCGACACCAGCGACGACCTCCCGCACAAACGCCGCCCCGGTGAACTCGCCTCCTCCGGCCGCGGGCTGCTGCTGATCGAACTCCTCGCGGACAGCTGGGGCGTGGCCCCGCGCGGCGAGGGCAAGAGCATCTGGTTCGAGCTCTACGAGACGGCGGAGCCCTAGCGCGACCAGACCCGTCAGCAGTCGTCAGGCGAGGCCCCGTCCTCCAGCAGCCGCTCGGCGATGTCCGTCGACCAGGCCTGCGCCCAGGCGCGCAGCGCGGCGATGTCCGACTCGGCGAGCCCATGGGCGGTGAACGCCGCGTCGGGATAGTGATCGGTCCCGGTCAGCCGTCCCTGCAACACGGTCGGATCGAGATCGCCGTCCCCGTCGCGGAGGTGACGCCGGCCCAGTTCCTCCAGCTCGGGCAGGCCGAAGCGCTCGGCCGCGGCCCGCGCGTCGACCAGATCGACGGCGAGTCCACGCCCGTACAGGGCCCGCATCTTGGTGCCCACGGCGTCGGGGAGGGCGAGGCAGGGGCCGTACGGCGTCGGGACCGGCGGTGCCCAGAGGTTCTCCCGGTGCAGGGTCAGCGGCACCGCCCCGACCGTGAGATGCGCGGTGAGGGGTGTCGTGCCCTCGACGCCCACCTCGTGCCCCAGGGCGGTCAGCGCGGCCCCGACCTCCCAGGCGAGCCGCCGCAACGGCTCGGGGCTCGCGGTCGCGAGGTCGAGGTTCGCGTGCGGGCGCTCCAGCAGCCCGTGTGCCTGCAACGCGTACCCGCCGGCCAGCGCGAAGGGGGCGCCGGCCGGCGAAGCGAAGACGTCGGCCAGGAGACGGAGAGGGGATGGGGATTCCGAGAGACTCACCCTTCACGCTTCACGCGGCTTCACAAGGCCGGCTTCGTAAGGCCGACTTCATACGGCCGGCTTCATAAGGCCGGAGAAAAATTCTTGGTTCACGGCAACTCTTCACGACCCGGCGGCCACTGACAGGGCGTAACCCCGCTCCTCCCCGTTCCCCGTAAGGATCCACCGTGGCAGCTCCCTCCCATCGCCGGTCCCTCCGCACCCGCCGCACGCTCGTCGTCACCGCCGCGGTCGTGGCGGCCGGGGTCGGTGCCGGTGTCGTCGTGATGAACGCCAACGCCGGGACCGTCGACCTGTACCACCAGACGCTCGCCGCCAAGGACGGCTGGGCCTCCTCCGGCACGGGTACGACCGGTGGCACCAAGGCCGACGCCGCGCACACCTTCACCGTCTCCACCCGCGCCCAGCTCGTGAAGGCGCTGGGTTCGGTGTCCGACACCACGCCCCGGATCATCAAGGTCAAGGGCACCATCGACGCCAACACCGACGACGCCGGCAAGAAGCTGACCTGCGCGAACTACGCCTCGGGCACCGGCTACTCGCTCGCCGCGTACCTGAAGGCGTACGACCCCGCGACCTACGGCCGTTCGAAGCTGCCCTCCGGCACCCAGGAGAAGGCGCGCGCCGCCGCGCAGACCAAGCAGGCGAAGAACATCGTCTTCAAGGTCCCGGCCAACACGACGGTCGTCGGCGTCCCGGGCACCAAGGCGGGCATCTCCGGCGGCATGCTGCAGATCCAGAAGGTGGACAACGTCATCGTCCGCAACCTGACGTTCACCGCCACCGAGGACTGCTTCCCGCAGTGGGACCCGACCGACGGCGACGACGGCAACTGGAACTCCAACTACGACGCCGTCACCCTGCGCGGCGCCACCCATGTCTGGGCCGACCACAACACCTTCAGCGACGCGCCCCACCTCGACGGCGCCAACCCGAAGTACTACGGCCGCGAGTACCAGGTCCACGACGGCGACCTCGACATCACCAAGAGCTCGGACCTGGTGACGGTGTCCCGCAACCAGTTCACCAACCACGACAAGACGATGCTGATCGGCAGCAGCGACAGCGAGCCCAGCGGCAAGCTGCGCGTCTCCCTCCACCACAACATCTGGAAGGGCATCGTCCAGCGCGCCCCGCTGACCCGCGTCGGCCAGGTCCACATCTACAACAACTACTACGACGTCACGACCCTCAACGGCTACGCGACGCAGTACAGCATCAACTCCCGCGCCAAGGCCCAGGTCGTCGCGGAGGACAACTACTGGAAGGTGCCGGCCGGCGGCAAGATCGCCAAGCTGCTCAGCGGCGACGGCACCGGTTCGGTCAAGGGCAGCGGCAACCTCGTCAACGGCACCACGACGGACGTGGTCGCCGCGTACAACGCCGCGTCGTCGAAGAAGATCAAGACGACCGTGAACTGGACGCCGACGCTGACCTCCGGCCTGGAGACCTCGGCGAAGAACCTGCCCACGTCACTGCCGACGACGACGGGCGCGGACGTACTCAAGTAGCCCGCGAGCAGCCCCCGAGACGCGCGAGGGCCGGGAGACCACGAGCCCCCGGCCCTCGCGTTTTTTGCCGTGCCCGCTATTTCGCCACGAACTGGGTGAGGATCGCCTGCACCTCGTAGATGTCCACGCCCTTGGTGAACGTCTTCTGGATCGGCACCGAGGTGCCCGACACCCAGATCTTGAGTTCGGCGTCGAGGTCGAACGTGCCGGCGGTCTCGACCGCGAAGTGCGTGATGCTGCGGTACGGCACGGAGTGGTACTCCACCTTCTTGCCGGTGATCCCCTGCTTGTCGACCAGGATCAGCCGGCGGTCGGTGAACAGGATCGTGTCCCGGATCAGCAGATACGCGGCATGCACCTGCTCGCCCTGCCCCAGCAGCCGCGCGTAGTCCTGCTGCGCCGTCCCGGCGTCGATGGTGTGCGCGTTCCCGAACAGCGCCATGTGAGCCCCCCATGCGATGGATGTCGTAGCGAGGGACGCCGGAGGAGACCGTGGAGGTTGCGTGTCCCCCTTGTACGCTGCGGGCGTGACGTACCCCAGTCCGTTCACACCGGAGGAACTGCGGCTCGTCCGCGAGGCGGGCCGGCCGTGTCCCTGGGAGCGCGGGGAGACGCTGATGCGCGAGGGCTCCCCGGCCGACCAGGTGATCCTCGTCGAGGACGGCCTGGTGAAGATCACGGCCGAGACGGCCAACGGCTACACCAGCGTGCTGGCGATCCGCGGCCCCGGCGAGCTGATCGGGGAGCTGGCCTGCGTCGACGGCGGCCACCGGTCGGCGACCGTGACGGCGCTCAGGGCGGGGCACGGCGTGGCCGTGCCGGCCGAGCGCTTCCGGCAACTGCTCCGCCGTCACGGGGCGTTGGCCCTCACCGTGCTGCGCAGTGTCGCCGACCGCCTCCGCCACTCCGACCGGCTGCGCGGCGAGCACGGCGCCTACCCGGCCGGGATCCGGGTCGCCCGGGTGCTCGCGGACCTGGCGCTGAGCCACGGAGTCCCCGTGCCCGGCCGGCCCGGTGCCGTCACGGTGCTGGTCAACCAGCGGGAACTGGCCGGCGCGGCCGGCGCCTCCCGGGAGTCGGTGGCCCGCACGACGCGCGGCCTGCAACGCGACGGGCAGGTGACCGTGGGCCGCGGACGGATCGTGGTGAAGGACCCGCGCGCACTGCTGGACTGGGCCGGCGAGTGACGGCGGGTCACGCCCCGGCCGCAACCCGCAGCCCGCCGCCCGCAAGCAGAGTGTCAACTGACACTGTAGACACGCCGGTTGTGCGATATCCCTTCCGCCATGGTGAGTTCCCCAGTTCAGTATTCCCTGATCGTCATCCTCGACATCGAGAGCTTCGGACGGCGCACGGACCCGGACCAGACGTGGCTCCGCGAACGGCTGCGCACCGTCGTGGCCCGGGCGCTCGACGCCGCCGGCATCGAGCGGCCGCCGATGGAGGACCGGGGCGACGCCGTCGTCCTGCTCCTGCCCGGGGCCGTCCCCAAGACAGTCCTCCTGGGCGGTTTCGTCCGGGCCCTCGAACATGAACTGAGGGAGCACGCGTACGACCACACCGGGGACCGCACGATGCGACTGCGGGTGGCCCTCCACGCGGGAGAGGTCGGCCGGGACGCCACGGGCTGGGTCGGCGCGGACCTCAACACCGCGTTCCGGATCGCGGACATGGAGCCGCTGCGGCGGGCGCTGGCCGAGGCACCGGGAGCGGTGCTGTCCCTCGCGGTGTCCCACGTCCTGCACCAGGGAGTCGTACGGCACGGTCATCAGGGCCTGGGAACCGAGGAGTTCGCCCCCGCCGTGCTGACGGCGAAGGAGATCACCGGGGAGCCGGTCTGGATCCGCGTCCCCGGCCACCCCCGGCCTCCGGGCCTGCTGCCCCCGGCCCCGCCCGCCGGCCCTCCCCGGAAGCAGGTGGCCACACTCCCGGTCGCGCACGGCGCCCCGCCCGCCGCCGGCAACCTCGGTATCAGCGCGGCCCATGTCTCGGTCGTCGGCGTGGGCGTCAACCACGGCACGGTCGGCCAGTCCTGGACCACGTCGGCCGGCCCCGCCCCCGACGCCGTGGCCGCTCTGCACCACGAACTGGCCGGACTGCGCGCCGAGCTGAAGGAGGCCCGCTCCCTCCGGCAGATCGACGACTTCATCTTCCGGGCCGCCGAGGACGAGCTCGGCACGGCGGAACGGAACGCGGCAGCCCGGGACGACGAGGGGCGCGGCCGGCTCCTGCGCGCCCTGATGAACCTCAGGGGACTCATCGCGGACAGCGCCGCCCTCGCCGGGCTGGTGGCGACCGTCACGCAGCTCATCCAGCAAGTGAGAGGTCAGGCATGACAACAGCGAACCAGGGCATCCAGGCCCTCGACGTGAGCGTCCACGGCGTCGGCGTCAACCACGGCGAGGTCAACCAGTACGTCCTGGACCGGGACGCCTCCCCCGAGCAGAAGTTCCAGCAGGGCGTGCGCAGCCTGGACGCGGGCCTGCGGGCCAGGGCGGAGCTGCTCATCGGGGAGGTGGTCGACAACAGCGACACCCCCACCCCGGAGGCGCTGTACCACCTGGCGCTGTCGCTGCTGAGCCGCCGTGCCCCGGAGGATCTGACGGACGAGGACTGGCACCGGTTGCGCGCCACCCTGGACGCGCTGAGCGACGACCCGGGGGAGTTCGGCACGGCGGGCCGCGTCCTGCACGACCTGGTCCTGGCGTCGGTCAGCCCGGCCCGGCCCACGGGACCGGACGGCCGCCCGGATGTGGCACGGCTGCTGGCGGACCTTCCCGAGGTTCGGGCCGTCCAGGTGAGGAACCACCTGCGCCGCGTCATCGACGGCATAGAACGGGACGCGCGCGACCTCGGCGACGACGAGGTACTGGCCGACCGGATGGCGGGCGACCGGAAGGAGAAAGCACCGTACTTCTTCACCCCGGACCCCGAGCTGCACCCTCCGTTCCCGCCCGAGGAACGGGAGGCCGATCTGGGGACCATCTGCTTCTTCGGCGGTATCGGCGTGCCGGCCGCGGTCGTGATGCTGATCGCGCAGATGCCGGACCGGCTCGACGGCTTCTCCCGGGCGGTCGTCTGGTTCTGCCTCACGACGGGCTGTGTGGCACTGGCGACCGGGATCCCCGAGTGGCTGCGTGCGGGCGCCGAGTCCAGACAGCGCAAGGAACGGAGTGCCGAGCCCGACCACGACGGCGTGCCGGAGCGGGAGCAGGGCCCCGGCTCGGTGCTCCTGCCGGCGACCTGGCGACACGCGGTGCGCCGGACGTCGCCGCAGTGGCATGCCGAACGGGAGCGGCGGGCCAAGGCGAAGCAGGTCGCGAAGAAGGAGGAGTTCCGCAGTACCGTCGAGACCCTGGTGGAGGACCGGTTCGTGGAGCACGAGCCGGCGGACTCCTACGAAGCCGTCGAGTGGCGCCGCCGTACCGAGAAGGTGCGGCGCGACCTGGTCGACGAACTCACCCACCGCCACTGGCGCACCGGCACCCCGGGCGGTCTCGACTGGCTGATACAGCTGCGCGCCCGGGAGTTCGCCGAGCGGCCGTCCGACGAACTGCGCCAGTACGGCGTGGCCAGGATGCGGGAGTTCCGTGCCTGGTGCGGACGCGCCGGGATCGTCCTGCTCGGTGTCGGCATCGCGCAGCTCATCCCGAGCGAGGACTGGGAGCGGGGCCTGCCGGCCTGTCTGCTGCTGGCGGCGTCCGTGGGGTGGTCGGTGTGGGCCGGCATCCACCTCGCCGGGCACCGGCTGCACCGCCACGACATGGAGCAGTACGAGAGGGACCTGGCGGCGCGCAAGCAGTGGAAGGAACACGTCGACGCCAAGCGCCCCGGCGACGAGGAGATGGCCCACTGGTACGACCTGGACCAGCGGTATCTGCGCCGGGAGGTGCTGAGCGAGCACGGGATGGAGCACCGGGACATCCTCTTCAGCTTCTCCCTGACGGAGGCCAGTGCCGGACGGCATGTGCGCGCCAAGGTCAGGAACGGCCCGCCGCGCTACTCGCGCTATGTGCAGACCCTGTACGTCCTCACCTCGAGCGGGGTGTGGGCGAGCTCCTGGACGGTGGACTTCGTCACCGGTGAGCACGAGGGCCGACGGGACACGGTCTTCCGTTACGACGCCATCAGCGCGGTCACCCTGGAGTCGGTCGGCGTCCGCTTCGGCGACTCCCGGCGGGAGATCGTCTCCATCGCCGACGACGGCAGCCTCCAGGACGTGGCGGACGACGACGGACTGGTCCTGCACGAGGCCCTGCGCCTTGACCTGCACAACGGACAGCGGTGGAGCGCGCTCCTTGAGAACTACGACGAGCTGTACGACGCCGACGAGGAGGACCTCGTCCAACTGCGCAGGCTCGCCCTGGAGTCGTCCGGCATCACGGCCGGGTTCCGGATCCTGACCGCCATGGCCACCGAGGGCAGACAGTGGTTCGAGCGGCGCCGCCGGCAGTCCCACCGGGCGTTCACCGGCGACCGCCCGGACGCGCCGCCGACCCTGGTCCTGGCGCGCGAGTAGTACGCACGGCGAGGGGCCCGGGACACGAATCCCGGGCCCCTCCCTGTGCGTGCGTGCCTTACGCGGCCGGCTCGCCGCCGAAGCGCTCCTTGTAGTTCTCCAGGTCCTCGTCCGTGAGCTTGGCGAAGAGGACCGGGGGGACGGTGAAGGGGGTGCCGGCGGGGACGGAGGCGAGGGCGCGGGCCTCGTCGGCCGTGACCCAGGTCGCGGTGTCGTCCTTGAGGGAGAAGGCCTCACGCATGGTCTTCGCCGTGGCCGGGATGAAGGGTTCCGAGACCACCGAGTAGAGGTGGATCAGGTTCATCGCGGTACGGAGGGTGAGGGCGGCGGCGTCCTTGTCGGTCTTGATCTCCAGCCAGGGGGCCTTCTCCTCCAGGTAGGAGTTGCCGGCCGACCACAGCGCGCGCAGGGCGGCGGCGGCCTTGCGGAACTGGAGGGTCTCCATGTGGCCCTCGTACTCGGCCAGCAGCTGGGCGATCTGCTCGCCCAGCCGGGCCTCCGCCGCACCGGGGGCGCTGCCCGCCGGGACCTCGTCCCCGAAGCGCTTCTTCGAGAAGGACAGGACCCGGTTGACGAAGTTGCCCAGGGTGTCGGCGAGGTCCTTGTTGACCGTGGCCGTGAAGTGCTCCCAGGTGAAGGAGGAGTCGTCGGACTCGGGGGCGTTGGCGATCAGGAAGTAGCGCCAGTAGTCGGCGGGCAGGAGCGCCAGGGCCTGGTCCGTGAAGACGCCTCGCTTCTGGCTCGTGGAGAACTTCCCGCCGTAGTACGTCAGCCAGTTGAAGGCCTTGACGTAGTCGACCATCTTCCACGGCTCGCGCACGCCGATTTCCGTGGCCGGGAACATCACGGTGTGGAAGGGGACGTTGTCCTTGGCCATGAACTCGGTGTAGCGGACGTCGGCGGCGGACTCGTACCACCACGACTTCCAGTCCCTGTTCGCCGGGTCCTGGTCCGCCCACTCCTTCGTCGCGCCGATGTACTCGATCGGGGCGTCGAACCAGACGTAGAAGACCTTGCCCTCCGCCGCCAGCTCCGGCCAGGTGTCGGCCGGGACGGGGACGCCCCAGTCCAGGTCACGGGTGATCGCGCGGTCGTGCAGGCCCTCGGTCAGCCACTTGCGGGCGATGGAGGAGGCCAGCTGCGGCCAGTCGTCCTCGTGGCGGGAGACCCACTCCTCGACCTCGTGCTGGAGCTTGGACTGGAGGAGGAAGAGGTGCTTGGTCTCGCGGACCTCCAGGTCGGTGGACCCGGAGATGGCCGACCGCGGGTTGATCAGGTCGGTCGGGTCCAGGACGCGGGTGCAGTTCTCGCACTGGTCGCCGCGGGCCTTGTCGTAGCCGCAGTGGGGGCAGGTGCCCTCGACGTAGCGGTCCGGGAGGAAGCGGCCGTCGGCGGGGGAGTACACCTGCCGGATCGCGCGCTCCTCGATGAAGCCGTTCTCGTCGAGGCGGCGGGCGAAGTGCTGGGTGATCTCGATGTTCTGGGGGCTGGAGCTGCGGCCGAAGAAGTCGAAGGCCAGCGCGAAGCCGTCGTAGACCGCCTTCTGCGCGTCGTGCGCCTGCGCGCAGAAGTCGGCCACGGGGAGGCCCTGCTCCTTCGCGGCCAGCTCGGCGGGGGTGCCGTGCTCGTCCGTCGCGCAGATGTACAGGACGTCGTGGCCGCGCTGGCGGAGGTACCGGGAGTACACGTCCGCCGGGAGCATGGACCCCACCATGTTGCCCAGGTGCTTGATTCCGTTGATGTACGGAAGGGCGCTGGTGATGAGGTGTCGAGCCATGGTGGCTGCTCCCATGTCGCTACGGGTATGAACCTTGAAATCGTAGCCGACATGTGTATGCCGCCCGCCTCCCGTTTTACGGGCTGGGAAGCGGGCGGCACGGCACGGATTTCTTACGGGCGCCAGTTCGCCAGTACGCCCTCGTAGAGCTCGGCGTCCGTGAGCTCGCGGGGGGTGGGGCCCGCGTGGAAGAACGACGCGTTGGCGGTCTTCAGCTTGCGGAGGTAGTCGAACGCCTTGTTGTCGTGCTCACCGAAGGCGACGAAGGAGAAGAAGACGCCCGGACGGTTCTTCCCCGCCTCGGTGAGGGACTGGGTGGCCGGGGTCTTGGCGTCCGGGGCGCCGTCGGTCTGGAAGATCACCAGAGCCGGTGTGTGCGGCTCCGGGGCCTTCTCGTTCTGGCTTACGACGGCCTCGACGGCGGCGTGGTAGCTGGTACGGCCCATACGGCCGAGGCCGGCGTGCAGCTCGTCGATCCTGTTCTCGGGGTCGGTGAGGGTGAGGTCGGCGGTGCCGTCGAGCTCCGTCGAGAAGAACACGACGCGGACCTTGGCCTCGGGGTCCAGGTGGGCCGCCAGGGCGAGGGTCTGGTCGGCGAGAGCCTGGGCGGAGCCGTCCTTGTAGTAGGCCCGCATGGAAGCGGAGCGGTCGAGGACGAGGTACACCTCCGCACGTTTGCCGGTGAGGCCCAGCTTCTCGAGGGCGGCGCCGGCGGTCTGGTAGGCGGTGACCAGATGCGGAGCGTCGGCCCGCACCCGCTCCTCCGCACCCGTACCGCTCTCGTCGCCGCCTGCGGGTGCACCCAGCGGGGCGCTTCCACCGTCGGCGACCGCGGGTTCCGTGGTGGCGGCAGCCGCGATGAGTGCGGGGGCGGCCTCCTCGGCGGGCTGGTCGCTGCCGACGGCAGGCTCCGCCTCGGGCTGCGCGGCTGCGGGGGTGGATTCCGCGGCCTCTGCCTCGGTTGAGGCGGGGGCGTCGGCGTCGGCTTCCGCGTCGTCGAGGTCGGCGACCGGCTCGGTGGCGGTGTCGGCCCCGGCGGTGGCCGTGACGGACTCGGCCTGCGGCTCGGGCTTGGCGTCCGCGTCCGCTGCGGCAGAACCCTCCGGCGACGGCTCCTCGGCGGCTTCTGCGGCCGGCACAGACAGTGCCTCCGGCTCCGCCGACTCCGCCGAGGGCTCCTCGGCGGAGGCCGGCTCGTCAGCCGCGGCTTCCGGGGCCGACGTCTGGTCCGGCTCCTCGGCGTCGACTGCCGGCTCGGTCGCCGGCTCGCCGGTTGCTTCAGCTTCCACCGCAGCCCCGGAGGCCTCGCTCGCTGCCGCTGCCGCTGCCTCCGGCTCCTTCTCCGGAGTCGGCTCGGCGGTCGGCTCCGCCTCAGCCACTCTCCCGTCCGTCGACTCGGCTCCTGCCCCGGCCGCAACCTCGGCCTTCGCCGCAGTCTCGGGCTCAGCCTTCGCCGCCGCCTCGGCCTCAACCTCGGTCTCGGCCTGCGTCGCTGCCTCGGCCTCAACCTCGGGCTCGGCTTCCGGCGCAGTCTCGGTCTCGGCCTGCGTCGCTGCCTCGGTCTCAACCTCGGGCTCGGCTTCCGGCGCAGTCTCGGTCTCGGCCTGCGTCGCTGCCTCGGTCTCAACCTCGGGCTCGGCTTCCGGCGCAGTCTCGGTCTCGGCCTGCGTCGCTGCCTCGGTCTCAACCTCGGGCTCGGCTTCCGCCTCAGCCCCGGTCTCCGCCTGCGTCGCCGCCCCGGCTTCCGGCTCAGCCGCCGCACCGGCGTCAGCCTCGGCCGTCGGCTCGGCCGCCGCACCGGCCTCAACTCCGGCCTCCGGGCCAGCCTCAACCTCGGCCTCAACCCCGGCGTCAGCCTCGGCCTCAACCCCGGCGTCAGCCTCGGCCTCAACCCTGGCCTCAACCCTGGCCTCAACCCCGGCCTCAACCCCGGCGTCAGCCTCGGCCTCAACCCTGGCCTCAATCCCGGCCTCAACCTCGGCCGTCGGCTCAGTCGCCGTACCGGTCTTGAGGTCGGGCTCTGCCCCCGTGTCGGCATCCGTCTCCGTGGAGCGGGTCGGCTTGGGGACCGTTACGTTGTTGAAGGCCGCTGCGACCAAGTCGTGTTCGCTGCCGCTCGCCGAGCGGGGCTCGGGGATCTGGGCAGGCGTCGGTGTTGGTTCCACCGCGGCCTTGGCCGGTGCCGGTACCTGTTCCTGGTTCTGAACCTGGTCCTGTTTGCCTTCCTCCGGTCGGCGCTCCTCGCGGGGAGCGACCTCCTCCCGCGAAGGAGCGGGTTCCTGCGAAGGAACCTGTTCCGCACCCTCTGCCTCGGCGGTAAGCCCCTTGCGTGAGCGGCCGAATGCGTTCCGAAGGCGAGTGAGAATGCCCATGCGCGCAACCCTTCGCGTGATGTCAAGCCCGTCAATCCCTGGCCAGGACGGACACGTAAGGTTAGCGGCCCCACGTGGTGATCTTGGGCAGGGGTGAGTAAGGCGGCAAGCGGTGTGTCAACACCGCCTCCGTGGCCGAAGTCCGCTGCCCCCATCCTCCGCCCAACTCCCTTGTGGCTTCCCGGGATTCACCTCGCGTTCATCCATGCGCCGCGCCTGCGCACGGACACACCCCTAACGTCACGTTCACATCAAGGGCACGCAAGGGGAGAGCAAAGTGCGCAAGCTGCTGCCGATCATCGGGACGCCGTCCGACTCGCACCCGGGAGGGCGATCCTCCCTGACCTGTCGTTACCGGTGTGGTGACGCCTGCTTCCACGAGGTGCCCAACACCAGCGACAACGAATACGTCGGCGACGTCATCGCCGGAGCCATGGGCCGCCGCGCCATGATGCGCGCCGCCGCCGTCGTCACGGTGGCCGCCACGGCCGGCGCCGCCGGTGTCGCGGGGGCGATTCCGGCCGCCGCCGCCACGGAGTCGATATCCGCGTCCTCCTCCAAGAACTCCAAACACGGCCGCGCCGCCCGCGGGCTCCGTTACACCTCCGTCGAGCCGAACACCGCCGACGCCGTGACCATCCCGGACGGCTACCGGCAGAACGTCGTCATCCGCTGGGGCGAGCCGATCCTGCGCGGCGCGCCCGCCTTCGACCCGGAGAACCAGACCGGCGCCTCCCAGGCCGGCCAGTTCGGCTACAACAACGACTTCCTCGCCCTCCTGCCCGTGCCGGGCGAGCACCGCCGCCAACTCCTCGTCGCCAACCACGAGTACACCGACGAGGTGCTGATGTTCCGCGGGTACGACCCCGCCAACCCGACCCGCAACCAGGTCGAGGTCGCCTGGGCCGCCCACGGGCTCGGTGTGGTCGTCGTCGAGGAGGACCGGCGGACCGGCGCCCTGACCGCCGTACCGCGGCACCCGCTCAACCGTCGGGTCACCGCGACCACCGAGTTCAGGCTGACCGGCCCCGCGGCCGGATCCGCGCTGCTCAAGACGTCCGTCGACCCGACCGGCCGCAAGGTCCTCGGCACGCTCAACAACTGCTCGGGCGGCACGACCCCCTGGGGCACCACGCTCCACGGCGAGGAGAACTTCAACCAGTACTTCGCCAACGGGACGCGGACGACCGACAAGCGGTACGGGCTCGGCACCGGCGCCACCGAGCGCAAGTGGGAGAGGTTCGACAAGCGGTTCGACGTCGCCCAGGAGCCCAACGAGTCGCACCGCTTCGGCTACGTCGTCGAACTCGACCCGTACGACCCGACCTCCACGCCCCGCAAGCGCACCGCGCTCGGCCGGGTCAAGCACGAGGGCGCCACCGTGCGGCTCACGGACGACGGCCGTCCCGTCGTCTACACCGGTGACGACGAGCGCTTCGACTACTTCTACAAGTTCGTCGGCAGCAAGAAGATGAAGAAGGGCAGCAGCAGGGCCGCCCGCGAGCACAACCTCACCCTGCTCGACGAGGGGACCCTGTACGTCGCCAAGCTCACCGGCGACTCCCCCGCGATAGAGATCGACGGAAGCGGGAAGCTGCCGGCGGACGGTGAGTTCGACGGCAGTGGCGAGTGGATCCCGCTCGCCACCGCCACCGCGAAGGGCGCCGTCTCGCACGTCGAGGGGATGACGGCCGAGGAGGTCTACGTCTTCACCCGCCTCGCCGGTGACAAGGTCGGCGCGACCAAGATGGACCGGCCCGAGGACATCGAGCCCAACCCGCACAGCGGCAAGGTGTACGTCGCCCTCACCAACAACACCAACCGCGGTGTCGGTACGAACGCCGCCGCCGACGAGGCCAACCCGCGCAACGCCAACAAGCACGGGCACATCCTCGAACTGACCGAGCGCCACAACCGCGCCGACAGCACGAGGTTCGCCTGGTCGCTGTTCCTCGTCGCGGGCGACCCGGAGGACCCGGCGACCTACTTCGCGGGCTTCCCGAAGGACGACGTCAGCCCGATCTCCTGCCCGGACAACGTGGCCTTCGACCCGCACGGCAACCTGTGGATCTCCACCGACGGCGCTCAGCTCGGCTCGCACGACGGCCTGTTCGGCGTGGCCACGAAGGGCTCGCGGCGCGGTGAGCTCAAGCAGTTCCTGACGGTGCCCAAGGGTGCCGAGACCTGCGGCCCGCTCGTCCAGGACCGGCGCGTCCTGGTCGCCGTACAGCATCCGGGTGAGCTCACCGGCGCGACCGTGGAGAACCCGCTGAGCGTGTGGCCCGACGGACCCGGCAAGATCGTCCGCCCGGCGGTCGTGGCGGTGTGGCGCGCGGACGGCTGCGACATCGGCGTCTGACCGGACGGCTATCTGGGTGAGGTGATCGCCCGCGCCGCCGCGACCTCCTGGCGGAGCGGCTCCAGGACGCTGTCCGGCGGGCCGGTCAGTTCCGTGCGGACGGGATAGAGGTTCTCCGTGTCCCGCAACCCGTCCGCCAACTCGCGCAGTTGCAGCGCGACATGGGCGATCTCGCGCACCGACGGCGGTTCGGCTCCGTGGCTGACACGGACCCGGGCCGCCGTCGTCGCGTCCACGATCCGCTCGACCGCGACGACCAGCGGCCACCAGGCCGCCGCCCGCCGGCCCGTCGGCGGCGGTTCGGTCAGCGCCCGCTGGAACTCCGTACGGACGACCGACAGATCGCGGTACAGCCGGCGGCGCATCCGGGCCCGGCCCGCGGTGTCGACGTCCGCGCCGAAGGCCGCGTCCACATAGCGCGAGGCGTCGGCGACCGCGTCGGCCAGCCGGTCGCCGACCCTGGTGTGCCAGCTCTCCGGCCAGAGCAGGTAGCCGGCCACGAGCGCGATTCCGCAGCCGATCAGCGAGTCGACCAGGCGGGGCAGCAGCAGGCCGGTGCCCTGGTGGTTGAGGACGTCCGACAGCAGCAGGATCACCGGGGTGATCGCCGCCGTCTGGTAGCCGTAGCCGCGCGGGGTGAGCGCCGGGATGAGCGGGGCGAGCAGCAGCATCACCGGTACGTCCCACCACCCCCTCGGCACCTGGGAGAGCACGGCCGCCGCCACCACCAGGCCGGCCACCGTGCCCAGCGCCCGCAGCAGCGCCCGGGAGAACACCGAGCCGAAGTCGGGCTTCATGACGAAGGTGATGGTCAGGGCGACCCAGTAGGAGCGCGCCACCGGGACCGTCGAGACCAGGATCTGGGCCAGCCCGATGCACAGGGCGAGGCGCAGGCCGTAGCGCCAGGAGGCGGCGGACAGGGCGACGTCGCGGGCGGCGCCCGAGGCCCGCACCCGCAGCCTCGCCGGACGGCCGAGGCGGTCGTCGTCCACGCCACCGGGGACACCGGGCTCGATGTCGGGCGCGGCCACCACCTCGGCGGCATGCCGCAGCGCGTGGTCCACGGCCCGGCCGGTCTCCGACCCGGGGGAGGGGAGCCGCAGCCCGACCGGCCCGGTGAACCCGGTCTCCACGGCCCGCGCGAGATGCCGTACGGCCTCCGGGACCGCGTCGGGCAGCGGGCGCCCGGCGAGATGCGCGGCGGGGGCCGCCTCCACCACCGGGGTGATGGCGTTCAACTGGGCGATCAGCCGCGTCAGTTCGGCGTTGCGGCCGTGCTGCCGGGCGCGCCGGGCGAGGACGAGGTCGTACGACTGGTTCAGCGACTGGGTGACGGTGTGGCGGGCGTCCTCGTACGCGCCCGGGACCTCGCTGCCGCAGGCGGCGAGCAGATCGGCGACCGTGCGGTAGGTCGCCGCGACGGCGGTGCGTTCCGGCACCCCGGAGCGCAGCGGCCACGCCAGCAGGGCGAGGAGCAGCACCAGCAGCCCCGCGCCGCTCATCAGCACCGGCGCCAGCCACCACTCCCCCGGCATCGGCAGCCCCGCCCCCACCACGGAGTTCAGCAGGAGCAGCAGCCCGGAGACGGAGGCCACGGCCCCGATCGTCGAGATCATCCCGGAGACCAGCGCCACCCCGGTGACGACGGCGACCGCCAGCCACCCCTGCCCGTACACGGCGGAACCGACCGTGATGCCGATGGCGCCGAACAGCTGCGGCACGGCGATGTTCAGGATCCGCATGCGGTAGGCGTCGGCGGTGTCGCCGATCACCCCGGACAGGGCGCCCATCGAGGCGAGCGCGCCGTACGCGGGCTCTCCCGCCGCCAGCCCGATCACCAGCGGAAGCGTCATCGCGACGGCGGCCCGCACGGCGGCGGCCCGGCTGGCGGGGGCCCGCTGGGGCTGAAGGTTCCGGACCAGCCAGTCGGGAGGGCTGAGGCCGATGGGGAACTCGCGGGACATGGCCCCATTATCGGTGGAGCGCGATTATCGGTGGAGTTCGATCTCCACCAGCAGCGCACGGTGATCGGTGTCGTCGAGGTGCAGAAGGCGGGCGCGGCTCGCCGAGAACTCCTCCGAGACGAGCACATGGTCGATCTGCGCGCCGAAGACGGGCGTCGTACGGCTCGGCCAGCTCGGCTCGCGCCCCTCACCCGCGAGCCGGGCGGCGTCCCGCAGCCCGGTGTCGAGGATCCGCCGGAAGACGGCGTGGTCCTGGGAGGCGTTGAAGTCCCCGGCGAGAATGAGCGGCCCGTCGCCGGAGTACCGGTCGGCGAAGTCCCGAAGCCGCCCCGACTCGCGCTTCCACAAGGCCACTTGTCCGGGCAGCGGCGGCTTGGGATGCGCCAGCTGAAGCCGGACGGCCTGCCCGTCGATGTCGGCGACGGCCCCGGGCATACCCATCTGGCCGCGCACACCTTCGGCGGCCGTCAACGGGAACCGGCTGAGGATGACGGACCCGACCGAGGTACCGCCCGGCACGGCCTGCCGGTAGGGATACTCGTCCCCGAGCTCCCGCCGGACCGTCGCCTGACACCCGTACTCGCACTCCTCCACGAACACCACGTCCGGCCGCTCCCGCCGTACGACGGGGACGAGCGCGCCGGTGGCCCACCCGAACTCGACGTTCGCGGTCAGCACCCGCAGCCGCGCGACGACCGGCCCGGCCGGCTCGCCGCCGTCCCCGTACGGCTGGAGGAACCAGGCGAGCAGCGACACCGCCACGACCCCCCACACCACCCCCGCCCACCAGCGCGCGAGCAGGGCGGCCGCCATCCCGATCCCCGCCGGCACGAGCAGCCACGGCAGGAAGGCCAGCGTCTGCGGTACGGGGGTGATCCCGTCGGTCCCGAACGCCCGGCACCCGACGACCACGCTCACCCCGGCCAGCAGCGCCCCCGCACCCCAGACGGCGAGAACCCGCCCGCGCCCCCACCGCCGCCGCCGTCCGTGTCCGTGTCCGTGTCCGTCAGCGGAACTCCCGGACGACCTCGATGCGTCCCACGATGTGCGCGTTGAACTCATCGAGCTCCTCAGCCGGTATCCAGAGCTCCAGGATGGTCTCTCCGCCGGCCTGCCGCACCGGATACCGCTCCAGGAACCCGCTCTCGACCTCGAACCGCGTCACATACCCCACGCCGGAGGCCGGCACGTTCCAGTCCCGCGCGATCCGCACCGCGTAGTCCTCGTTGAGCACGGGATAGAAGATCGGCTGCTCGGGCAGCCGCGGCGGCCAGGCCTTCCACCCGGCCGCCTCCACCAGCGCCAGCTCCTCGGGCCCGGTGGGCCGCCAGAGGGTCGTCGTGTTCTTGGTCATGGGGTGACGGTAGAGCCGGGGACGGCCTGTCGGCCACGGAGTTGAAGGACGTGGTCAGACCCGTACCCGGGTGGGTTCCGGAGGGGGAGCAGGGGTCGGGGCCGGGCGGGCGCGGGGGCGGCGGCGGGTCAGCCAGGTCATCGCCGCGACCGTCAGGCCCAGGGTGAGGAGGAGCCAGGAGGTGGTGCGCAGGGTGGTGGTGAGGGCGTCGTAGACCGCGGCGGCGGCCGGGCGGTGGGACGGGTCGGGGAGGTCGGCCAGGGTGAGCCGGCGGCCGATCGCCACGGCCAGGCCGAGGAACGCGCCGCCGAGCGCGGTGCCCAGGGCCGTCGCGGTGATCGCGCGGCGACGGCAGGCGGCGACCGCGATGCCGGTCACCGCGAAGACGACGGCGGCCAGGGGGAGCCAGAAACCGGCCACGTCGAGCACGTGGTAGCCCTTCCGGAGCGCGGCGAGTTCATGGGGCGGAAGGAGGTCGACCCGGGTGTGCGCGACCGGGACGCGGTCGGCGAACGGCACATGGTCGATCGTCATCTGGTGGCGGAGCGGTGTGGTGACGGTCGCCAGGTCGACGGTGACCGGGTCGTCGTCGTGGCCGGCGCGTTCGTCCTGGAGCGCCCGCATCACGGCCGTGTGGGCGGCCTCGTTGCCGGCGTCCCACGCGGTGCGGTAGGCGCGGGTCGAGGTGAAGGAGCGCACCGCGTCCCGGATGAACAGCGGGTTCACCCCGGCCTCGCGGGCCACGCCGTCCCCCACCGTGTCGGCGACGGCGTCCCGGACGGCGGGGTCGGAGGCGAGCGGCGCCATCGTGGTGACGTAGCGGCCGGTGTCGGTCAGGCCGTACGCCACCCAGGCCGCGAGCGCGCCGAACGGCACGAGGAGGCAGGACAGGGCGATCAGGACGGCCGAGAGGGCGGTCCGCAGGCTTCGGGACACCTCACCAGACAACGGTGTGCGGGCGGCGCGCGCCAGTCAGTGGCGGCCGTACGGGTGGACCGTCGCCACGGCCTGCGCCGTCCTCCGGTGGAGGGTTCCCCCGAACGGGTGTTTCCTGGAAGGGCGGGTGGAACTTCAAGGGCCTCGCCGGGCGGCCGGGAGCGGATACCGGGCGCCCGGCGAGTGGAGGGATGAGGGAACGCGCGGGTCCCGGCGGCCGTGATGACGCCGGGACCCGCGCTGTGCTGTCCGCCGTTGGTCAACCGCTGGTCCGCCGGGCTCAGCGGATGCGGTGGCCCTCCGCGTCCTCGTGCGTGTAGTAGCGGTAGAACAGCGTCACGAACGTGGCCGCCGCGACCGCCAGCGCCATCGCGCAGGAGCGCAGGACGCTCGCGCCGGTCTCGCTGTACATGAAGCCGAAGGCGATGCCCGCGAACGCCGACCACAGTCCGGCGTGCAGTTCGCGCAGCATGTGCGGGGCCAGCGCGTGCAGGCCCATCCACGCGGCGGCGAACACGATCGCGGAGACGAAGCCGAGCAGGACGTTCCAGCCGGTGATGGGGCCGCCGGAGCGGTCGTTGGCCGCCACCCAGTAGCCGTAGACGAGCCCGAGCGCGACGGGTACCGCCCACGCCGTGATCCGGTGGGTCCGCACGCCGAAGATGTCGGGCCTGAGTGTCGTCTGAGCCATGGCCGCGCTCCTCTCTCTCCTCGCCCCGCCTTCCAGAGCACACCTGGGAGGCCGTCGTGGCAAGTCGTGTACGGCGGGCACCCGGATGCGAGCGGTCCTCCCGCGTGCTTCGCTGGGCGCATGACGCACGGCCCCATGACACACGGGTCCGCCAAGCGCGAGCGGACGAAGGTCGTCCTCTTCGGCGCCACCGGCACCGTCGGCAGCCGGATCGCCACGGAGGCGTCCGCGCGCGGGCACCTGGTACTGGCGGTCAGCCGGTCCGGGCAGTCACCGATCCCCGGTGTCGCCGCCGCCGCGGGCGACGCCTCCGACCCGGCCGCGGTGGCCGTGCTGGCACGCGGCGCCGACGCGATCGCCTCGGCGTGCGTACCGCCCCGCGACGCGACGGACCCGCGCGAGCCGTTCCTCGCGCTGAACGAGGGGCTGGTGGCCGGGGCGCGGGAGGCGGGCGTGGGGCGGCTGGTGGTCGTCGGCGGCGCCGGGGGTCTGGAGGTCGCCCCCGGACAGGCCCTCGCCGAGCAGCCCGGCTTCCCCGAGGGCTTCCTGCCGGAGGCCGACGCCCACCGTGACGTCCTCGCCTTCTACCGTTCCGTCGACGACCTGGACTGGACGTACGTCTCCCCGGCGCCGGAGATCGCCCCCGGCGAGCGCACCGGCCGCTTCCGCACCGGCGGCGACGCGCTGCTCACCGACGCGGAGGGGCACAGCCGGATCAGCATCGAGGACTACGCGGTCGCCTTCGTCGACGAACTGGAACGGGACGCCCACCCGCACGCCCGGATGTCCGTCGCCTACTGAGCGGCGGCGAGGGCGGGACGTAAGTCTCGTACGGGGACGATTGCGGTCCTGAGGCTCCCCTTCGCAGTGTCACCGGTTACGGTGCTGACGTATCCGATCGACAGGGGAGGGGACCGACCATGCCCGGAACCGTGCTGCTGCTCGCGGCCTCGCCCGTGGGTAAGGGGTGTCTGGTGGACGCGGCGTCCGTCCTTCCCGTGCTCGCGGCCGTGCCGCCCGCCGTGCTGGCCGGGACCGACACCGCGAACGTCGTGGAACTGGCGGATCCGCTGGAGCCGCAGGCGGTGCTGACCCGGCTGCGGGCCGCCGCGGCGGCGGAGGGTCCGCTGACGGTGTTCGTCACCGGGCAGGTGCAGCTCGACCGGCGGCAGCGGCTGCCGCATCTCGCGCTGGCGCGTACGACGCCGTCGACGATGCGGTACACCGGGTTCCCCTGGCACTGGTTCCGGGAGGAGCTGCGGTTGCGGGTCGCCGGGGCCACGACCGTGTTCGTGGATCTGCACGCGGACGCGGAGGCGTGGGGGTGGCTGCGGGGGCAGGGGCCCGGGCCGGGGCAGGGGCTTGACTGCGGGCCGGCTGTGGGGGTGTACGGGCGGGTGGCGCCGCCTCCTGGGCGGCGGTCGGTGGGGGCGCCGACGTATATGAAGGCGGTCGCGACGATATTGCGGAGCGGGGGGCGTCCCGCCGTCGAGCAGTTGCATCAGATGGCGTTGGCGCGGATCGCGGGGGAGGGGGAGGTGGGGGACGTGGTGTTGTCCGGGCGGACCGGGGTGGATTTCGCCCCCGCCGCCCCTGCCCATTCCCGTCCCCTGGGGGCTGCCGCCCCCAGACCCCCGCAGTCGGCCCTGAACGGGCCTCGTCCTCAAACTCCCCCGGACGGGCTGAATGACGCTCACGTGAGTGTCGATCCGCACACCGCCATCACCACCGCCGTTCAGGCCGGGCGGCACACTGATGCCGATGGGCTGGCGGCTCGGTGGCAGCAGAGCGCCGCCGTTTCGCACGGGGTCGGCTCCGAGGAGGCGTTGCACTGGGCCGAGGTGCGGGCCGATCTCGCGATGTTCGCGGGGGACGCGGAGCGCAGTTGCCGTACGTGGATGTCCGTCGCGGCGGCGCGGCTGGCCGTCGGGCAGCCGGTGGACGCGCCCGCGGTGGAGGCGGCCGTGGACCGGGCGCATCACCAGTGGGGGCGGATCGGCGATCCGGCCCGGGCCCGTGAGCTGGGTCCGGCGCTCGCGGAGCTGCGCGGCCGGGTGCCCGGCAGACGGCAGGGGGCGCTGGACCATGTCCGGCGTCAGCTGCGGCAGTTGCAGACACCGGCCTGACCCGGTCGGAGCCCGCTATCGGCCGTCGGGCTGTTCCTGGGCCGCCGGGGGTGTGGCCGTGGAGGCGGCCGGGACCGCGTTGGCCGCGGTGATCAGGGCCGCTGCGGCCAGGAGGGCCGCGGCGGCGGCCCTGGCGAAGCGGTGTCCGTGGGAGACGGAGGGGTGTCCGGGCACGGCAACCTCACAATGTCGACGTCGGCGGACCACGGCTGACGACACTCATGTATTAAGCAGGCTTAATTCGCCGTTTAACCTAGAGGGTGCGATAGTCCAACGGCAAGAGGTTCAGGGGGAGTTGGGGGTAAGCGAGGCGTGGGAGAACGGGACGAACCGGAAGTCGTCGGGCGACGCGTACAGCGATTGCGCGTCGAACGAGGGCTGACGCAACGGCAATTGGCGGAGCCGACCTACACACCTGCCTACATCTCCACCCTGGAGGCGGGCCGGGTGCGGCCCTCCGACGAGGCGCTCAAACACATCGCCGAACGGCTCGGCGTCGACTTCGACGAACTGGCCACCGGGCGGTCGGCACGGCTCGTCACCGATCTGCGCTTCCGCCTCACGGAGGCCCAGCGCACCCTCGCCACCGGCGACGCGGAGGACGCCGCCCTCCAGTACGCCGCGCTGCTCGCGGAGGCCGAGGAACACGGCCTGGCCGAGGAGCAGTACGCCGCGCTGCTCGGACTCGGGGAGTCCACGATCGAGACCGGCGACCTGGAGGCGGCCCGGCTCCACTTCGAACGGGCGGAGGCGTGTCTCGCCGACGCACCGCTGCCCGCCCGCGTCCCCGCCCTGCGCGGGCGCGCCGTCTCGCACTTCCTCGCCGGTGAACTCCGGTACGCCGTCTACCTGTTGGAGTCCACGCTCGACGAGCTGAACCGGGGCGGGCTGCACGACCCGGACGCGCTGCTGCTCCTGTACGCCTCCGTCATCGGGCCCTACATGGACATGGGCGCCCAGGCCCGCGCCGCCCAGGCCGCGGAGTTCGCGCTCGCCCTCGCGCCCCAGGTCGCCGACCCCGCGCTGATCGCCCGGATGCACCGCTCCGTCGCCCGCACCCTCCTCGCCGAGGGCCGGCTCGCCGAGGCGGACGCCAACCTCGCCAAGGCCGCCGAGCTCTACCGCCAGCTCCAGTTCCGCACTGAACTCGCCAACTGCCACTGGATGCGCGGCTACGTCTACGCCCAGAACGGCCAACTGGAGCGCGCGGAGGAGGAGTTGAAGCAGGCCCAGACCATGCTCGACGCCCGCCGCGCTGTCCTCTACAGCAGTCAGGTCGCCGTCGAGCTGGCCGACGTACTGCACCGCAGGGGCAAGTCCGAGGAGGCGGCCGAGCTGTTGCAGCGCGTCCTCGGGGACCTCTCTCCCGAGCGCGGCGCGATCCACGCCGCCGGGGCGCACCGGCTGCTCGGCATCATCGCCGAGGACGCCCGTGACACGGAGGCCGCCGAGGAGCACTACGTCCGCGCCCTCAGCCTCCTGGAACGCGCGGGCGCCGCCGGCGACCTGGCCGACCTGTGCCGCATGCTGGGCGACCTGCTGCGCCGCACGGGCCGGGTGGAGGCGGCCCTCGACGCCTACCGCACGGGCCTGGGACACCGCACGGCCCCGGGAACCACGACCCTCGGCCCTGCCCCTGCCCAGCCGCCCCTCTAGCCCGTCACAGCACCCTCTGGGTGAAGTGCCGGGTGTCCCACAGCCCACCCCGCTAGCGTGCGGCGCGTGCGGAACGAACGGACAGCGGCGGCCGACGGCCTGAGAGCCGTCGGGATGGTCGTACGGGCCGCCGGGTACGCCGTGCTCGGCGGCGCTGTGCTCGTCGCGGTCGCGGCGATCGTGACCGTCGCCTCCGTACTCGGGCCGACGCTCGCGCTCGACCTGTACACCCCGCCCGTCGCCGCCTGGTGGACGGTGTTCACCGCCGTCGCCGTCCAGGGCGTGCCGTTCCTGCTCCTCGGTACGGTCGTCTCGGCGGCCATCGGCGCGTTCGTGCCGGAGCGGGTGTTCCAGCGGCTGCTGCCGCGCAGCCCGGCGCTCGCGGTGCCCCTCGCGGGCGTCGCCGGGGCCGTGCTGCCGGGGTGCGAGTGCGCGTCGGTGCCGGTGGCCGGGAGCCTGATGCGGCGCGGGGTCGCCCCGGCCGCCGCCCTCGCCTTCCTGCTCTCCGCGCCCGCGATCAACCCGGTCGTGCTGGTCGCCACCTCCATCGCCTTCCCCGGCCGGCCGGAGATGGTCCTCGCCCGGCTGCTCGCCTCCCTCTCCACGGCCGTCGTGATGGGCTGGCTGTGGGCCCGCTTCGGCAGGGACGAGTGGCTGCGGCTGCCGAAGCGGGACGACGGCCACGGCCACGGCGATCACGCCACCGGCGCCCGCGCCTTCCTCACCGGCCTCCAGCACGACTTCCTGCACGCCGGCGGCTTCCTCGTGCTCGGCGCGGCAGCCGCCGCGACCTTCAACATCGCCGTCCCGCGCTCCGTGCTCGACCTCTTCACCGGGTCGGTGTGGGTGGCGGTCCCCCTGCTCGCGGCTCTCGCCGTCGTGCTGTGCGTGTGCAGCGAGGCCGACGCCTTCGTCGCCGCGTCCCTCAGCGCCTTCCCGGCCACCGCGCGCCTCGCCTTCATGGTCGTCGGACCGATGGTCGACCTGAAACTCCTCGCCCTGCAGACGGGCACCTTCGGCCGCGCCTTCGCCGCGCGGTTCGCGTCCGTGACCTGGCTGGTGGCCGTGACGGCCAGTGTGCTCGTGGGGTGGTGGCTGCTGTGAGACGGTACGGCCCGGCCCTCCTGCTCCTCCTCACCGGCGCGGCGGTCCTGCGCATCACCCTCTTCGGCGACCTGTACCTGCGCTACGTACAGGCGGGCCTGCGCCCGTACCTGATCGTGTCCGGGGCGACCTTGATCCTCCTGGCCGCCCTGACCGCCGTACTCACGCAAAGCCGGGACGACGACCACCACCACCGCCACGGCCCCCGAACCGCCTGGCTGCTCACCCTCCCCGCCCTGGCCCTGCTTCTCTTCCCGCCGCCCGCCCTCGGCTCCTACAGCGCGGGCCGCGAGGCCGCCCAGCGGGCCGAGCAGGGGATCGGCGCCTTCCCGGCGCTGCCCTCCGGGGACCCGCTCACGCTCACCGTCGGCGAGTTCAGCTCCCGCGCGATCTACGACAGCGGGCGCTCCCTGAAGGGCCGTACCCTGCGCCTCACCGGCTTCGTCACCCACGGAGACGACGGCACCTGGTACGTCACCCGGCTCCTGGTCACCTGCTGCGCCGCCGACGCCACCACCGGAAAGGCCGAGGTCAGGAACGCCGACGCGCTCCCCGCCGACACCTGGGTCACCGTCACCGGCACCTGGCACCCGAAGGGCGCCCTCGGCTCCGACGCGGCCTGGCCCCCGGTCCTGGACGCCACAGCCGTCAAGCAGATCGACCAGCCCGCCGACCCCTACGAGAAGCCGTAGAGCCTGTCGTCGAAGTGATCTCCCGCTGGGATGCCGCTCCCTTACAGACCGTAGTGCAGGAACGGGGCCCACAAGTCGGGGTGATCCGGGTAACGATCGCGCAGGGCGCGGGTGGCACGGGCAAGGGCGGCGGAGCCCTGGGAGTGACCACCCGCATCATGGAAGAGCTGGGAGAACTCAGCGGCGATCAGGTCACGGACCGGCCAGAGGGTGGCGACCACGCTCCGGAAGCCGGCGAGCTGGAACGCGGCAGCCAGGTGGGTCAGTTCGTCCGGTGCGTCCGGGGTGGGCGTGACCGTGGCACAGGCTGACAGCTGTGCGAACTCGGCGTTCGGCAGGTCCAGGCGGGACAGGTCGTCGATGGTCAGCAGGCCGTCGAACAGACCCAGGCCGCTCAGGTGCGGGCGGACCTCGTCGCGGACATTGTGGCAGGCGAAGTGGACGCGGGCGGCATGTGGCAGAGCGGTCAGGACGCTCTCACGGGTCGCCTCCTCGTTGAACAGCCCTACAGCGTGCGGAAAGAGCTCGGTCAGCGCCTGGCCCTCGGCCTCAGCGCCGGCCAGTTCGGCGCCGTTTTCGGTGCGCCGTACCGCGACAATCAGGTCACCACCCGGCCGCGGTGCGGTGGACCGCACCAGACTGCGGGCCAGCAGGCGAATCGTCGGGGCATACGACGACTCGACCAGGTCGAGCGCGGACCGGCCTTGCGGGGCGGTGGCGGCGTGCAGCGGAAACGCGCTGAGCAGGCCCGTCGGCACCCACCACACGCGGGACGCTTGCACGTTCTCCAGGACCGGACCGACCACTGCGGTCCACAGCCATTCCAGGATCTCGTCGGTCACCCCGGTGTCCGCCGCGGAGAGCAGGCCGTAGGCGTGCGAGCGGACATCCTCCTGGTTCAGCCCGTCAAGCGCCAGCACGCGGACACCGGGTTCCGGGCCGACGATCAGGGCGTGGCCGCCGAATCGGCTCACGTTGATCAGCACGATCGGACCGGGCAGGTTCAGGGCGGTCAGCTCGGCGGTGGCCGGTGGACGCAGGAACTCCTCGTGGCCGGGAACCTCGCGGATGTCGTCGAGCAGGTCGGTCCAGGCGTTCCGGCTCTGGTGGGCGCGGACGGAACGCACGTAGCCCTCCGGGGCGTGGGCACCCTCGGCAGCGTCTGCGGTCAGCGCCTGGCGCAGGCGGTCGAAGCGTTCGGCAAGGTCGGGCCGGGCCTCCCGGAGTTTCGCCAGGTCGGTCCGCAGGTCAAGCTCCAGCGACAGCAGCACCGCACGGGCCTCCTCGGCAGCCTCCAGCGCGCCGACCGGGTCCCCGGCCAGGATGTGCGCGGTCACCGCCTCACTGCCCACTTCGGTGATCTGGGTGAGCTGGGCAGCCCGGTCCACCCGGTCGATCTCCTCCAGCGCAGCGAGGCGCATCAGAGCGACGGCTTCGCGGTAGCAGGTGACGGTCAGGTCGTGGCGCTGGAATTGCAGGGCGAGCCGACCGGCGCTGCGCAGGGCAGTCAGGCTGTCCATCGCGTAGGTGATCGTGGTGCGCGCCAGATGGCACAGCCGGTCCAGCTGTACGTCGGTCGGCTCGGAACGCTGTTCGTAGATATGGGTGAGGCGCCTGAGCAACGGCCCGCGGTGGGCGCCGATCTGCGGAGCCAGGTCGAGTGCCTCCTCCAGCAGACAGGCGGCCTCGGTCAGCTCGGTGTTCTCCCCGGTCAGCAGATAGCGCTCGAGACGTATGTCGGAGAGGTGAGACAGGTGCCCGAACCTCTCGGCCGAATGCTCGTGCCGGATCGTCTCGGCCTCGGCGGCGCGCAGCGCAAGCTCCAGGTCGACTGCGAGGCCGGTACGGCGGAACTCTCGCAGGAACCGCCTGGAATGCTGCTGGGTGACAGGCTCCGCGATCGGCAGGGAAAGGAGGAGTTCCTGTAGCGCGGCGTCCATCGCGGCAGCCAACTCGGCGCCCTCGGGCCCGTCTGCGTACTCTTTGGCGATGGCAGGCAGGGTGACTGCGTTGCGTCCGAGGTCCGGGGTGACCGCACGCCGAAAGAAGCGCAGCCGCAGGCTCCGGGCTCGGATCAACCGCTCCCGCTGCCGGGCGTCGTCCGGCGGGGCGAGCGCCATGGCCTCGTCGGCCAGCCGGGTGGCTGTCTCCAGGTCATCGGTGTCCTGGCCGTTGACGCCGCGGACGAGGTAGGCGTCGCTGAGCCGGCCGAGCCGCTCGGGCAGTTGAGGATCGTCGGCCGGGGTGGCCTCGGTCGCGGAGGTCAGCAGCAGGACCGCGGCGTTCGCCACCGCCGGACTCCGATCCCGGGAGACGTGGCTGATCAGGCCGGCAGCGTACCGGGCCTGCCACTCCGGTTCGGCACGCGGTCCGAGTAACCGGTCCAGCGGGTCGGGCAGGTCGTCCCCGAGCGCCTCCTGTGCCGGCAGCCAGTGCAACAAGGTCTGCGCGAGCTCGTCGAACCGGCCGGAGTCGATGGTCGCGTTGTTCCGCAGGATGTGGAAGTCGCCGAGCACACCACGTGCTTGGGCCAGGGTCGGCAGGGCCGGGTCGCGCGCGGTCAGCCGCTGGGCCAGCAACCACAGATACGCGGCGTCGGTCATCGCCTCGGAGGACAGCACGAAGTCGTGGTCGTCGGTCTGTTCGACCGCACGGAGCCGACGGCGCAGGTTCTCCTGGGCCAACGACTCCAGCATGGGCAGCAGCCCCCGCTCGGGCTCCGGTGAGGTCGGGTCCGGCCAGGCGTCGAGCACTGCCGTCCGGGCCGCGTCGACCGCGGCGCGCAACCTCGCCGGGTCCGGCCGGAGCTGGTATGCGGCTTCGAGGGCCCCTGCCAGGCCGTCAGCCATCGAAATCCGCCCAACCGCCGAGGTGTCCTCTGTCCGGGCGCGCTGGAACAGGGAAATGCACTCATCCAGATCGGCGGCGTCGCCCAGTGCGTCGAACCGGATCCGCAGTGCCGTCGCAAGCAGCGACGTGGACCGCCCGGCTGCGTTGTCACGCAAGAGCCCGATCGCTTCCTGAAGATCCTCGATCCGCCCGGCCTGCTCGTACCGGACGGCGAGGGCCAGACCGAGTTCCTGTCGAGCGGACTGCCGTGCCTCGCCGGCCGCATCAAGGAGAGCGGCTCGCAGGGCACTCACCTGGTCCGCATCCCCGACCTCCGGATTGTCCGGGTGCAGCAACAGCACCTGCGTCAGGCCGGCGACCTGCGCACGGACCGCCGCACGCGACGGGCTCTCCGGCAGCGCGTCGACCGCTGCCGTGCCTTCGGCCACTGCCTGCTGCAGATCCTCCAGGCGGTGGAAGGCCAGGAAACGCCGCCACAACGCGGCGCTGCGATTGGCCAGCAGCGGGGCCGGGTCACCCGCGAGCGACCGGGTGATCGCCAGCGCCTCGTCGGTCAGTGCCAGGGTCCGATCGATGTCGGACATCACCGAGGTCTTCTCGAACCGGCTGGCATGCAGCACGGCGACGTTCTGCAACAGCGTGGCACGCAGCGGGTCCGGCTCGGTCGCCAGGTCCAGGGCGCGCCGGCCGTAGGTGACGGCGGTGTCGAGATCCGCCGCGTTGCCGGTCTCGGTGTACCGGTCGTGCAGGAGCAGGGCCGCCTCCACCAGCGCCGGCGCCGCGTCGGCGGTGAGATCCAGCGGCCACTGCGACAGCGCGAAAAGGCGTAGCCCGGTGTCCCTGTGCCGAGTCAGCGTATGGGCCGCGATGCCGCGGAGTATCCCGCTCGCATGGGCCTCGGTGTTGTCGATCGCGAGTGGCGCCGAGCCCCGAAAATGCTCCTGGATCTCCGGGGGCGGCGCGCTCGGACTGCGCTGCCACAGAACATGGAAGAACTCGAGCGCCCAGTGCTGCTCGATCTCCCGGTCGTCCTGTGGCCCGCTCTCGAATCGCGCCCAGTGCAGCCAGCCAAGCAGGTGAAGAGCCGCGTCGACGAGACTGTCACCGCCGTCCGCGACCTGCTCCCACCACAGTTGTGCGGCCTCGACCAGAGCCTTGTCGTCCAACACGCCCTCAGGGTCGCCGTGCTGCCACCTCGAAATCCGTTGTTCCAGTCGCTCACCGGGCTGCCTAAAGGCGGTCATTGGCGGCATTGTTGCACCGGCATCCGACAGTCGTCTTCAAGACCCGGAAGGCGGCTGCTTCTTACCAGAACTGGCCGGCAAGCTCCTTTGACCCCACCTGTCCGGGCTACATGACGGTTGCCGAGAAGCTATCGTCGCATCGGCTCAATTCGGTTGGGCAGTGTGCGGCGAACGCGGGGGATGAAAGTGTCCACAAGTGCCACGGACGAGGAACGCGAACGGCTCGCGCTGACCTATCTGTGCGAGCGTCTCCCCGACATCCGTGCGGCACTCCCCGGACGTCCGGCGGAGTACCAGACCTTGCTGACAGCGATCGAGACCGCAGCCCGGACCCGGACGCCGATCGCTGAACTGCTCGAACAGCTCACCCAGTTCGATGGGGACGGATCGTATCGCCAGTTGCCGCACGAAATGCCGTTCGGTCCCGGTCACGCCGACGAGGAGATCGCTCGCTGCCCGGACGGCGCCTGCTCGCGACTTGAGCGTCCGCGACCGGCAGGGTTGTCACCGCGCTGCCGGGTGACCGGCGAGCGCATGTCCACGCGGACGACCGGATGACCACCTTCTTCGGCGAACTGGCCAAGAAGCTCGCCGAGCGCTGGGTGTCACTGCTCGCCATCCCCGGACTGCTCTTCCTCACGGTACTGCTCGTCGGCGCCCGTTTGCGCTGGGCGCACGCGGTCGACGTCGGCTATGCACTCGACTCACTGGACAAGCTCGTGGCTGACATCGGCCGATGGCCCTCGGCCCGAAAGACGCTCGGCGTGGCCGGCCTCCTGCTCGCCGCCGCCGCGGTCGGACTCGCGGCCGGCGGTCTGGCAGCCGGGGTTCGTCTGATCTGGCTCGGACGCTGGCCGACGCCCCTGGCACGGTGGCCCAGCACAGTCCGCCGGAACCGCTGGGACGCTCTCGTCGACCAGCGGTTCGAACTGGAGAAAGCTGACGGCCGGACCGACGAAATGCAGTCCGTGATCGACGACTTGGCGGCGCGAGCGAACCGGATCGCCTTGGCCCGCCCGGCCCGTCCCACCTGGATCGGTGACCGGTTCACAGCAGTCGAATCGATCGGCCACGAGCGCTACGGCCTGGATCTGACCTTCGTCTGGCCAGCTTTCTGGCTGGTCGCGCCGGACCATGTCCGTTCCGAGATCGAGGCGGCAGGCGGGCAGTTCGCCGACGCGACCGTCCGAGGGGCATGGGCGAGCCTGTACGGCCTGCTCGCGCTGCTCTGGCCGCCCTCCGGCGCCGTGGCCGTCGTCCTGGGCGTCGCCGCGTGGCGCCGGGGCAGGTCCTCGGCTGCGGCGCAGTCCCGGCTCGCCGAAGTCGCCCTGGACCTCCATGGGCGCGACCTGGCCACCACGCTCGGAGTCAGCAGCGAGGAGACAACGGGGCCTCTCACCCCTGAGGAGGGCGCCGCGATCACCCGTATCTGCCGCAAGGGACGCTGACACAGAACAGCCGCGAACTGACTTCAGGCGCTGCGCACAAGCACAGTGACGCTACGCAGAGGGCATGGGGCGACATGGCCATGCGAACGCGATCTCAGGGCTTCTTCTCGACGTCCTTCACCGAGGTCGGCCCCAACTGCTTGGCGCTGGCGTACTCCGGCATCGTCATGGGCTTGTCGAACAGGAAGAACGACTGGTTCGTGCCGACCGTGAACTCCATGTACGCGCCCGTCGTGGCGTCGAAACCGTAGTAGGCGTTGCAGGTGGAACCCGACGTGTACGTGCCGTCCATGCCGGGCTGCGCGAGGACCGCGATGCCGCTGTCGGAGTGCTCCACCTTCTCCGTCGGAGTGAGCATCTTGCAGCGCGGCACCGGCAGGCCCTTCATGATGAAGTACCCGTACTCGCCGTTGGCGTTCTGGATGTAGACGTACGAGAGTTTGCCCCGCTTCCCCCACGTCTTGATCCACTGGTTGATCGCCTCGCGGGTCGGCGAGTACTCCATGCGGCCCGCCGGCTGCTGGGCCACGAGGTGGTCGTAGTTGTCCTGCTTGGCCTTGTTCTCCTTGTCCTGGCTGGTGTCGCTGGTGCAGGACGTCAGGGCGAGGCCCACAACGAGCGCGACAACGGTGGCCAGGGCCATGCGTACGAACTTCTTCATGCCGTGCTGCCCTCTTCCCGGGATGAGATGGGGATCAGTTGGTGCATGTCGTGCGCTCGGCGGTGGCATCCAGCCGGTACGGCAGATCCTTGTCACGGAAGGGCGCGCGGTGTTCCTGGGCGGCCTTCGAGTTGTAGTCGTTGACCGACTCGATCCGCGTGGCCTTCAGCGCGGTGATCGACTGGTCGATCTGCGTGGTGCGAGTCTCCGAAGCGGACTTCCGCTCCTCCTGGAGCGCCTGGATCGTTCCTTCGGCGTTCTGCACGGCCTCGCACAGATCGAAGAACTCCTCGTACGTGGCCTGACGGAACTCGCCCGAGCCGACGGTGTTCTCGCGCTCCTCCGCCTCACCGCGGAACGGGGCGGTGATCCACCCCGCGCCGCCGAAGGCGAACACCCCGATCACGTACAACACCGCCAGGCCGACGACCCCGCCGACGACCCATGCCCCTAACCGTGCCCCCTCGCGTACCTGCTCCATGGCCATCCCCCTTCACCGGCGGTCCCGTGGCGTGGAACCACCATGTGCGAAGAAGGACACGGCGCCCGGTGAAACGGTTCCGCGGGCACGGGCCACAGATATGGGGGTTTGTTCACGGGGTCTCAGACCTGCACCCGCCCCTGCCTGCGGACATCCGCCAGTCGTCGTACCCCCAGCTGGACGGCCGCCTGGGTCGCCTCGTTCGGTACGTCGCCCACGGCGCCGTTCGTCAGGGCGAAGGCGTCCTGGCCCGCCCGCACGGCGGCCACGTCCAGGGCGAGGACGGTCGGGTCGCCGCCGGGGTTCTTCTCGGCGGTCGCCCAGAGGGTGAGGGTCACCCGCAGTCCCTGTCGGGCGTCCCCCACCTCGGGCAGGGGCAGTTCGGACACCTGGACGTCCTCCACGGTGTCCTCGCCGGCCGTCGCCGTGAACCGGGCGCACGACCGCGGCAGCGACTTCAGCCAGGCCAGCGTGCGGTCCACGTGGGCCGGCCTGCGGTCGGTGAGCTGGTAGCGGAGCTGGGCGGACGTGTCGGGGTCGTCGAGGGCGGTGACCGCGCGGGCGGGGGCGCCGAACAACTCGTCGGTGTACAGGGCGTCGAGCAGCTTCTGGCACCCGGCGACGGACGTCCTCGCCTTCAGCAGCCCGTCCCGCCAGGTCGCCGCGCCCCGGGTCGGGGTCCAGGGGGCGCCGAGGTCGGTGTCGGTGACCAGCGCGGCCTGGGCCTGCGCCTGGGTGAGGACGGGCGAGGCGGTCGGCGCGGGGGGCCTGCCCGTCGACGGCTGGACCGTGGGCTCGGGGGGCACGGCGACCGGCGGGTGTTCGAGGCCGAGGGTGGCGCAGCCCGTGAGACCCACGGAGAGGAGGGCGGAGGCGAGGAGGATGCGACGGGTCATCGGGGAGTGCCTCCTGAGCTGGGGATACGGTCCTCCCCCCACGGCAACACCGCTACCGCGGGGCGACCACCGCGGCGGGCCGTACGGGTTAGCCGCGTACGGAGAACGGGCGCTTCCGGTGCCACGGAAAACGGTTCGCGCGCGGTGTTCCCCCGCCGCTAACCTCACCGGCATGAAGCGCGCCCAGCCGTCTCTCACGACGACGCCGGAGACCGTCCCGGCGCGCTGATCCACGACTGGATGCCAAAGCCCCGGGGCGAGTGCCCCGGGGCTTCCCTCTGGGTGCTCGTCCCTTTTCCGGAGGAGTACCCATGCACGACCACCGCCGCCTCGGCCGCGAACTCGACCTCTTCGACACCGACCCGCTGATGGGCGCCGGCCTGCCCTACTGGCTGCCCGACGGGGCGGTCGTACGGCATGAACTGGAGGAGTACGTACGGGGGGTCGAGCGCGCGGCCGGCTACCGGCACGTGTACTCGCCGGTACTCGGCAAACGCGAGCTGTACGAGATCTCGGGGCACTGGGACCTCTACGGCGACGACATGTTCCCGCCGATGGAGCTGGGCGGGGAGGAAGCTGTTCTGCGGCCGAGTCTCTGTCCGCACCACGCCCTGATCTACCGCTCCCGTTCCCACAGCTACCGCGAACTGCCCCTGCGGGTCGCGGAGGTGGGCGCCATGTACCGCGCCGAGCGGTCGGGGGTGCTGGGCGGTCTCACCCGGGTCCGGTCCATCACCCTCAACGACGCGCACATCTTCTGCACCCCGGAACAGGCCGTCGACGAGGCCCGCGGTGCGCTCGAGCTCATCGGGCGGGCATACGACGACCTCGGCATCCGCGCCTCCCGGTACCGGCTCTCCCTGCCCGGCAGGAGCGGCAAGTACGTGGCCGACCCGGAGCTGTGGCGGCGGGCCACCGCGCTGCTGCGGGAGGTGCTGGAGGGCTCCGGTGCCGCGTACGAGGAGGCGGAGGGCGAGGCCGCGTTCTACGGCCCGAAGATCGACGTGCAGATCGCGGACCCGGCCGGGCGCGAGGCCACCCTCTCCACCGTCCAGATCGACTTCCACCAGCCCGAACGCTTCGGCCTGCACTACGTCGGCGCCGACGGAGCGAAGCACCGGCCGGTGATGGTGCACCGCAGTGTCATCGGGAGCGTGGAGCGGGCCGTGGCCCATCTTCTGGAGGTGCACGGCGGCGCGTTCCCCGTCTGGCTGGCGCCCGTCCAGCTCGCGGTGCTGCCGGTGTCCGAGGCGCAGGAGGCGGTGGCGGTGGAACTGGTGCGGCGGGCCGCGGCGGCCGGGCTGCGGGCCGAGCTCGGCGCGGAGGGCAGCCTGGGGGCCCGCATCCGTGCCGCGCGCCTCGTGCCCTACGTGGCGGTGATCGGGGAGCGGGAGGCCGACGCCGGCCTGGCCGCCGTACGCCTGCGCGACGGGCGGCGGATCGGGGCCCTGCCCGCCGACGACCTGCTGCGGCGCGTCGCGGAGCGGGTGGCGGCGCGGGGAACCGGCCTCTGGGAGTGAGCACGGCCGCCGCATAGGGTCGGAGGGCGACGACGGCTTCAAGGAAGGACCCCACGGTGACCGAGCAGCCCATCCCCGTGATCATCGACTGCGACACGGGTGTCGACGACGCGCTCGCCCTGCTGTTCGCGGTGCGGCATCCGGGGCTCGACCTGCGAGCGGTCACCTGTGTGGCGGGGAACACGGACGTGGACGGGGTCGTACGCAACACGCTCACCGTGCTGGAGGTGGCGGGCGCCCCCGGCATCCCCGTGGCGCGGGGCGCGGAACGGCCGTTGATCGAGGCGGTGCGCGTGGCGGCGCATGTGCACGGGCAGGACGGGATGGGCGATCTGGGGCTGCCGGCGCCGGCCCGCCGGCCGGTGGACGTGGACGCGGTGACGCTGCTGCGGCGCGAGATCCTGGCCTCGCCCCGGCCCGTCACCCTCATCCCCACCGCCCCCCTGACGAACATCGCGCTCCTTCTGCGCACCCACCCGGAGGTGACCCGCAACATCGAGCGGATCGTGTTCATGGGCGGGGCGGTGGCGACCGGGAACGCCACGCCCGTCGCCGAGTTCAACGTCTGGCACGATCCGGAGGCGGCGGCGATCCTGCTGACCGCGGAGGTGCCGATCACCATGTACGGCCTGGACGTGTTCCAGCGGGTCAACGTGCAGGGCGCGGACATACGCCGGCTGCGGGCGAGCGCGGAACCGGGCGCCCGGCTGGCCGGCGCGCTCCTCGCCCACCGGCCCTCCGCACCCGAACCCGACGGCGACGACCCCTCCGGCGGCCTCGGTGACGCGGGCGCGGTCTGCGCGGTCGTCGACCCGGCCGGGCTCACCACCCGGCCGCTCCCCGTCGAGGTCTCCCTCGCCCCCGGGGCCGGCCGCGGCCAGACGATCGTCGACCGCCGGCCGCGCCCCGGCGAGGCCGAGATCCACGGCGGCGCACCCCAGCGGCGGCACCTCGTGGACGTGGGCCTGGACGTGGACGTGGAGCGCTACGTGAAGCTGTACCTGGAGACGGTGGAACGCGACCAGGACAGGTCCTAGATGATCGATTCCAAGGGATCGGTGCCGGTGTTCACGCCCCGGCACTCCTGCTGCCCCTCTCGACCGGGATCCACAGCTGGGAGTCGGTCTCCGCACCGATCTCCACCGGCTGCGTCCTCAGGAGCTCTGGGCCTGTCCGGCTCATGTACGGGTTCGAGGGGAACCACTGCGTGAACACGTCTCGCCACAGCTCCTGGAGGGCGCTCGGATAGGGCCCGTGGTTGTCGAAAACCGCCCAGGTCCCGGCCCGCACGTCGAGGGCGTCGAGCCCCTCGGCCGCCACCTCGGGACCGGTCACCACGCCGATCCAGTAGTCCACCTCGGCGCCCTCTTCCCGGCTGTCGGTCAGGTACACCGCCGCCGGCAGGATCCCGTCCGGCTCCTGGCCGGCCAGCTCCTTCATCCTTACGATTGCCTGCTTGTCCAAGCTTTCCAGGCGCGCCGCGGCGGCCGCGTTGACTCCCTCGCGCACGAGCGGGAGCCGGGCCATCTTGCCAATCCGTACTGGTTTTATCGGGCGGGGCGCGATCAAATCTTCTCTACTCCAGCAAGGCAGCCTGACAGCGCGCGATCGGGCCGCCGGACCCCTCGGTCACCGCTCCTGTCTTCGCCTCGCGGTCGGCTGATGGCCCGGTCGGCGCCCCAGACCGCAGCGCCGATGACCATCAAGGCGCCGCACGCGGCGAACGGCTCCGGCCTGGACTCGGGTGTCCGGGCAGCCCTTGCAGCTTTGCTCAGCAAGGACGACGTGGGTGCCTCGGCGGCAGGGCTGTTTCAAAGTCCGAGTGATGCTGCGAAGTCGCAGGTTGCGGTGGCGTGACGACTGTCGGTCGACCCGTTCGCCTATGTCCGTCCGGACGGCCCGCACACGGCCTTCGCCTTCGGCTTCCCTCATGGCCGGCTGGATCCCGCAGGAGTCAGTGGCGGTCGGGCAGGGGCGAGGCCGCGGCGTGGAGGAGGAGTTCCGCGCCCAGGGGGGTGAGACTGTGGTGGCGGGTCCTGCCGGTGCGGTGGGTGGTCACCAAGCCGGCGCGCCGCAGGACCGTCGCGTGTTCGCTGGCCGAGGCGATCGACAGGCCCACCCGGCGGGCGAGCTGGCTCGTGGACGCCCCCTCGGCGATCACCTCGAGAACAGCCGCGCGGCTGTGCCCCAGAAGCGCGGCCAGCCCGCCATGGGGACCGTAGAGCCCGGTTGCCAGAGCTCGGGGAGGACCGTCGCCGGCAACGTCGTAGTACAACGTTGGCTGCTCGGTTGCCTGCTCTTCGTCCGGGTCGCAGGGAACGTAGGACATGAAGGCGGCTGGGGTGAGCAGCAGCCCCCGCCCGCCAAGGTGGAAGTCCAGGTCGTCCGGGGAATCGATCTCCAGGCGTGGCGGGCGCCAGCGCATGCGCGGGTGCAAGGTGCTCAGCACCTGTTCCAGGCCGCCGTCCCGTAACTGCCGTGCGCGCTCCGCCAGGTCGGCCGCGATCGTGGAGCCCAGGCCGCGCCAGTACGGTGCGATGGCGATGCGGTGGTAATCGCGGATGGACTGAGCAAGCCTGGCTGCGGTACCCCGGTCACCGTCGGCAAGCTCGCGGGCCCACCCGGGCAGGCTCCGGTGCTGGGCCACGTACTCCAGGTCCGCGCGCAACTCCTGTCGGGGCGTAGCCAGCAGCCGATCCAGTTCCTCCTCCAGCGTGTGCAGGCCCTGCTGAGGACGGAGGAAGCGGGGGACGGGGTGGGAGGAGGAGGTCGGTGTCAGCCCGCTCAGCAGTGGCGGCGCGGACGGCTTCAACGCAGCCCTGACGACACGGCGCCACAGGTCGAGTTCAGAAGTCCCCGTACGGTGCACAAGCCGGCTGGCACTGAAGGCAGTCACGCCGAGGGGACTCGGTACAGCTGCCAGCCGGGTTCGCGCCAGGTCACTAAGCGTGAAGTGAATACGCAACACCGTATAGCCCTCCGCAGTACGTCCGGACGTGCTGCGGATGATCCCAGGTTTCGGCGAGGGCCGAAACGTATTTTCCCGGCCGCCGGCGGCCGGGATCGTGTGCATACGCGGACCCGTGGACGCCGCGGTGGGCCTTTCACATTGTTCCGGACCGTCCTGGCAGGTCGTCCGGTCCCTTGACCGGAACGGGACGTGACAGGCGGAACAGCGGTCCGCTGCTTGAAGCGAGTACTCACCCAAGTGATCAGGAGGCAGATATGCGAGGCAAGTTCCGGCGCCGTGGCGCCTTGATAGAGGAGAGACTATGACCAGGTATCTCAGAGCCGCGACGGCTCTCGGCGCCATCAGCCTGTTCGGCCTCGGCGTCACCGCCGCACCCGCGTCTGCTGCCGGGTTCGGGCCGATCAAGCACTCCGCCACGGGCAAGTGCATCGACGTCAAGGGCGGCTCGACGCAGGTACACGCGTTGATCCTGCAGTGGGGCTGCCACGGCGGCAGCAACCAGGCATGGCTCAAGGTCCCGGTGAGCGGCGGCTTCCAGTTACTCAACCAGAACAGTGGGCTGTGCCTCGACATCAACAGCAACACGGCCCAGGTACCGAACGGGACCGGGCTCCAGCTCTTTGGTTGTGACATTGCAGCCGTCTGGCAGCTCAAGGACCCGTTCGGGAACGCAGGGCAGCTCCAGCACGTGGCCAGCGGCAAGTGCGTCGACCTCGACTCGGGGAGCGCCGCCGACGGGGCCAGGATCCAGATGTGGGACTGCTTCACGAACAACACGAACCAGATCTGGACGATGCCCGCCTGAAACACCCCAGGCCAGGCGCCCGGCGCCAATGACTGTTCCAGCAGACCGGACTGCGAGTGGGAAACCGGGCCTCACTAGCTAGATTCCAAGGGATCGGCTGCGCGCATAAGGGGAGGGAGCCCAACCTCAGTGTGTGAAGACAGAGTTGGACTCCCTCGCCACCGCACTCTATGTGAAGACCGACGACCTGCTGAAGGAATCACCGCATCTGGCGCCCTGGCGTCCGGCGGTCGGGATCGCTCCGCAACTGACCGATGCCGAGCTGGTCACGCTCGCCATGGTGCAGGCCATGCTGGGCTTCACCTCCGAGGCCAAGTGGCTGCGCCACGCCCGCTCCCACCTGCGGCATCTCTTCCCCTACCTGCCGAAGCAGCCCGGCTACAACAAGCGCCTGCGCAAGGCCGCCGAGCTGCTGCGGCGGGTAACCCGGCTGCTGGCCACCGACACTTCCGTATGGAGCGACGACGTGTGGATCGTGGATTCCACGCCAGTGGAGTGCGGACGCTCCCCCGAGACCGTCGAACGCTCCGACCTGGCCGGATGGGCCGAGTACGGGTACTGCGCCAGCCACAGCCGCTTCTTCTGGGGCCTGCGCCTGCACCTGGTGTGCACCCTGCAGGGCCTGCCGATCGCCTTCGCCCTGACCGGGGCCAAGGCCGACGAACGCGAGACCCTGCTGGACCTGCTCGCCGCCGAACCGCACCTCGTCGCCGCCCGGCCCGGACAGACGCTGATCGGCGACAAGAACTACTTCGGCCGCGACTTCGAGCACCAGTTGGCCGAGCAGGACATCCGGCTGCTGCGGCCGGCCCGCAAGGGCGAGCCGGAACGCCCCGGGGCCCCGCTGTTCAAGCCGTTGCGGCAGGTCATCGAGTTCAACGAGACCTTCAAGGGCCAGCTCAACCTCGAACAGCACCGAGGCCGCACATCGGCCGGCGTGATCGCCCGCGTCATGCAGCGCATCCTCGCGCTGACCGCCGCGATCTGGCACAACGACCACACCGGCCAGCTCGTCCTGCGCTCACTGACCGCCTACGACCACTAACCCCTTGGAATTGATCATCTAGGGGAGTTCCGGGCGGTCCGGGCGGACCGAGAAGGCGGTGTCACCGGCCACAGCCACCACGGCGTCCTTCACCAGAAGCACGCTCGGCACCGTGCTCTCCGCCGAGTCCCCCGGGTCGTCCAGCTTGTCCGTGGTCCACCGCACGGCGCCGGTCGCGCGGTCGAGCGCGAGGAGACGGCCGTAGCGGTCGGCGAGGACGAGATCGTCGTACTTCGTCGACAGCACCGGCGTCGACAGGTTCTCGACCTGGGTGTCCTTCCGCCACAGCCGGACGCCGTCCGTCGCCCGGAGCGCGGTGACGGACCCGTCGGGACGGACGAAGTACACGGCGCCGCCGGCGAGGGTGACCGTGCCGCGCGGCGCGTTCGGCAGTGCGGTCCGTTTGACGGCGCCGTTGTCCGGGTCCACCCGCAGCAGGGCCGAGTAGGGTTCGTCCAGCCCGACCAGCGCCAGGTACTTGGTGTCCCGCAGCGTCGCGAACAGCAGCTGTCCGCGGAGGACGCCGAGCGGTACCGAGCCGACGGGAAGCCTGGCGAGTTCGTGCGGCGGGCCGCCGGTCGGGTCGAGGCCCAGCAGGCTCCAGGTGCCGGTGGTGGCGTCCTGCGCGTCGGTGCAGAGGGCGTAGGGGGCGCCGGCCAGGGCCAGCGGCCGGCAGCTGGGGCCCGACGGCGACTCCGCCGACGTCACCCACAGGTCCTCACCCGTGCGGGCGTCGATGGCGACGAGCTCCGTGTCGGCGGCCGTGACCGCGAGGATGCCGCCGTCGAACATGACCGCGGGCCGGGTCTCGGCGATCTCGTGGTCCCAGAGCCGTTTCCCGGTGTCGGCGTCGAGGGCGACCAGCTGCCACGCCACGGTGTCGGAGTCCGGCTTCTCGTAGACGTAGACGACCCCGTCGCGGACGCCGACGGGCCGTGCGTTCTGCGGGCTGACGCCGGAGTGCCACTTCACACGGCCGGTGGCGGCGTCGATCCTGGCGACCGTGAAGCCGGTGCCCGCGCAGTACAGGGCGGCACCGCCGGACACACAGCCCGGCTGCTCGGTGGACACGAGGGTGTCCTCGTCCGCCGGCTTCACGGCCTGGGTGAGGCCGGCGCGCCAGGGCCGCCAGCCGGCGGGGAGCGCGGGGGCGGCGGACTCGGCCTTGGCGGCGGAAGCGGTCGTCTGCGGACTCGACACCCAGTGGGAGACCGTCACGGCGCTGACGGTGACGGCGAGGGCGGAGCCGAGGACGAGGAGGCGGCGTCGCCACCGGCCGCGAACCCGCATGCCGGTTCCGTGCGTTCCGTGCGTGGTGTCCTGCGGGGGCCGCACCGGCTTCCGGTGCCCTGGGACGGTCGCCGTGCTGTCCGGCAGCGCCCGGAACAGGCGGTGCAGTTCGGCGAGTTGGGGCCGGTCCGCCGGATCCTTGGCCAGACAGCGCTCGACGACGCTCCGCAGGGGTTCGGGCACGCCGTCCAACGTCGGCGCCTCGTTCATCACCTGATAGCCCGTCAGATACGGGCTCTCGCCGTCGAAGGGACGGTTGCCGCTCGCCGCGAACGCCAGCAGCGAACCCAGCGAGAAGACGTCCGAGGCGGCGGTGACGTCCCGGGGCGCGACGAACTGCTCCGGCGACATGAACGGCGGGGTGCCGATCAGCCGCCCGGTGACGGTGAGGTTCTGGTTCTCGGCGGCGCGCGAGATGCCGAAGTCGATGACGCGCGGGCCGTCCTCGGCCATCAGGACGTTGCTCGGCTTCAGGTCCCGGTGCACCAAGCCCGCCTGGTGGATGTCCCGCAGCGCCTCCACCAGCCCCAGCGCCAGGACGCGCAGCTCGCGCCCGCCCAGCGAGCCCTGCGCGGCCACGGTCTCGGCGAGCGTGCGGCCCGGCACGTAGAGCGTCGCCATCCACGGCACTTCGGCGTCCGGGTCGGCGTCCACGACGGGGGCGGTGAACGCGCCGCTGACCCGGCGGGCCGAGGCGACCTCCTGCCGGAAGCGGGCCCGGAACTCCTCGTCGTGCGCGTACTGCGCGTGGACGACCTTCACCGCGACCTGCCGGCCCGACGCGGAGCGGGCCAGGTGGACCACGCCCATGCCGCCGCTGCCGAGCCGTTCGATGAGCTCGTAGCCGCCTATCGCGCCCACGGGCCCCGATCCACCGGTGCTCAACGGCATCGCCGGTCGCCCTTCCCGAATCCCTTGTGCCCTCTGACTGTTCTGACTGCTCAGCACGTCTCAGCACTTCTCAGCCACATCAGATCAGGCCGGGGCCCACCCTACCCGCGCCTCTCACGACGCACGTCCGCCCCGGCCTCCGTGCAGGGGGCCGGGGCGGACGTACCGCGGAAGCGGGGTCGGGTCAGGCGCGGGTCGCGGCCTTGCGGCGGCGGGTGGCCACCACGATCGCCGCACCGCCGAGCAGCAGCGCCGCGGCACCGCCCGCGATCACGGGGGTGTTGCTGTCGGCGCCGGTCTCGGCGAGGTCACCGCCGCCGCCCTTGGGCGTGGTCGCCGGCGGGGTGGTCGACTCGGAGGAGGACGGGGTCGGGGTGGCCGACTCCGACTCCGAGGACTCCGGGGTGGAGGACGACGGAGAGGGCGAGGTGCTGTCGCCCTCGGAGGGCTCCGACGGCTGCGACGGGGTCGACTCGGCGGGCGGCGTGGAGGGCGACGCCGGCGGGTTCTCGTCGGCGGGCGGCGAGGACGGCGGCTGCTCGGTGGCCGTGCAGTCCTTCGTCCCGCCGTTCCAGGCGGCGATCAGCTTGTCCTTGATGACCGGGCGGTCCGGGCCCTTGGGCAGGTCGCCGTGGACGAAGCCGTCCTTCGCGTCCAGCTTGCCGTCGAACTTCACGGCGCCCCGGTAGAGGTCGATCTGCGCGTAGCAGCCCGCGTCCGGGACGGAGATGTCGAGGGTGTCGGTCTGACCCGGCTTCACCGTCACGCTGTCGAAGTCGACGAAGACCTGCTCGCCGGAGGTGTTGAAGTTGGCGCCGTGGGCCAGGTAGGAGGCCAGGGACGCGGTGCAGGTGCCGGCGTCGGCGGCGGCACGGACGCTGATGTGGACCTTGCCGTCCTTCGACGGCTTCAGGTTCTGGTCGTCGACCCGCACCGAGTCGAAGAAGTTCGAGCCGTCGAGGGAGAACTGGCAGCGGTCGGTGCCCGTCTCCGTGCCCGCGCCCGTACCGGGCTGGTAGTGGCCGCCGGACTTCCAGCCGTCGCCGCCGCCGGACGTGCCGGTGTGGGCGAAGGCGCCGGTCGCCGCGGCGACGGAGGCGGTGCACAGGGCGAGCGAAGCGGCGCCCGTCCCCAGCAGGCGGCGCACGGTGACACGTCTCGCTATGGACATGCGTATCCCATCTTGGCCGAGGGCCAGGGGCGATTGGTCAGATCACAGAAACACCGGGCTCTTCGGTCACATCAGCAACGGCAGTCACGCACATCACATCAGTCACAGGCGCCACAGTGTTCGCACATCGTCGTTCGGCCACCGGAGCGCTGTCAACCTGGCTCAAACCCAGGGGAGTTCAAGATTCCATCACGGCTGCGTCACGTACGGAAGGAAACGCTCCGCAGGGGGTGGACGTTCGCTTTCCCCTCGAAATGGACAGCCTTCTCACCATGACCGACTTGTCACCCCACAGCCCGGACTGGTGGCGCCAGGCCGTCGTCTACCAGGTGTACCCGCGCAGTTTCGCCGATGCCGACGGCGACGGCCTCGGTGATCTGCGGGGCGTCACGGACCGCCTCGCGCACCTCGCCGGCCTCGGCGTGGACGCGCTCTGGCTCAGCCCCTTCTATCCCTCCGAGCAGGCCGACGGCGGCTACGACGTCGAGGACTACCGGGACGTCGACCCGCGCCTGGGCACCCTCGCCGACTTCGACGCGCTCGCCGCCGAGGCCCACCGGCTCGGCCTGAAGGTGATCGTCGACCTCGTCCCCAACCACACCTCGCACCGCCACCCCTGGTTCCGCCAGGCCCTGGCGGCGGGCCCCGGCTCCCCGGCCCGCGCACGCTACGTCTTCCGCGACGGCCTGGGCGAGAGCGGTGAACTCCCGCCCACCGACTGGCAGTCCGTCTTCGGCGGCAGCGCCTGGCAGCGCGTCCCCGACGGCCAGTGGTACCTCCACCTCTTCACCCGCGAACAGCCCGACCTGAACTGGGACCACGACGAGGTCCGCGACGACTTCCGCACCACCCTGCGCTTCTGGTCCGACCGCGGTGTGGACGGCTTCCGCGTCGACGTCGCCCACGCCCTCGCCAAGGATCTCGCCGACCCGTTGCGCGACCTCGGGGAACTGGCGCAGGACGGCGACCTCGCCCTCGCCGTCCTCCCGCCCGGCACGCACCCCTTCTACGACCGCGACGAGGTCCACGCGATCTACCGCGACTGGCGGCGCGTCCTCGACGCCTACTCCCCGCCCCGCACGGCCGTCGCCGAGGCCTGGGTGCCGGGCGCCCGACGCGCCCTGTACGCCCGCCCCGACGAACTCAACCAGGCCTTCAACTTCGAGTACCTGCAAGCCCCTTGGGACGCCGAGGCGATCCGCGCGGTGATCACCGACTCCCTCGCCACGGCCCGCGCCGTCGGCGCCTCCGCGACCTGGGTGCTCTCCAACCACGACGTCGTACGCCACACGTCCCGACTGATGCTGCCGCCCGGCACGGACGAGAACGCCTGGCTGCTGTCCGGCGGCCGGACACCGGCGGTGGACGAGCGGGCGGGGCTGCGGCGCGCCCGTGCGGCCACGCTCCTGATGCTGGCCCTGCCGGGATCGTCGTACGTGTACCAGGGCGAGGAACTTGGCCTGCCCGAGGTCGCCGGGCTGCCCGTGGAGGTTCTCCAGGATCCGCTCTGGGAACAGACCGGGCACACCAGCAAGGGCCGCGACGGATGCCGGGTGCCGCTGCCGTGGACGACGACGGGACCCTCGTACGGCTTCGGCGCGGGCGGCGCGTGGCTGCCGCAGCCGCCGGCCTTCGGACGGTACGCCGTCGAGGCGCAGGACGGTGTGGCGGGCTCCACCCTGGAGCTCTACCGCACGGCCCTGCGCCTGCGCCGCAAACTGCTCGACGGCGAGGAGCTGACCTGGCATCCCGAGGCTCCGCCCGGCGTGCTGGCCTTCGCCCGTACCAACGGCTGGCGGTGTGTCACCAACCTGTCGGCGGCGCCGGTGCCGCTGCCGCCCGGGGACGTGCTGCTGAGCAGCGCGCCGGCGGACGACGACGGCCCGGGGGGACTACTGCCGCCGGACACCACGGTCTGGCTGGCGTGACCCCCACCTCACCCGTTGTTCGCGTTACTTGGGCGCCTGCGAGTTCTCGCCCGTGATGGCGTTGACGTCCACCGGGGTGGACGTGGCGTTCGGCGGCGGGGTGAGGACGACCTGCGGCTGACCGGGGACCGGGGCCGGCGGGGTCAGGTCCGACTTGGGCAGCTTGGGCGCCGTGGTCTGCTGGAAGATCGTCGAGTTGAAGTCGACCAGACCGGTCTTCTCCATCACGGTGATGTGGTCGAGGACGGTGTCGTTGGCCTGGTCGGCGAGCGCCCGGACCAGCGAGTTCTTCGTCGTCGAGCGGATCTTCGCCACGGTGTTGAAGATCGAACCGTGCGTCATGCGCAGGATGTTGGCGAAGTCGGTGTCGAACTGCGCGCCGGTCTCGCCCTTCAGCTGCGTGACGAAGCCTTCCTGCTGTGGGCTCGCCACGTTGGGAATGGTGATGTTCAGCATCGGTGCGATCTTGCGGCAGGTGTCGTCCAGCAGCGCGTGACCGTCGATCAGGTGCTGGCTCGCAGTGAGAACCGCCTTGCTCGTCCCCTTCTGCAGCCCGATCTGACCGAGCGGGTACTCCCACAGACCGGCCGCCCGTACCTTCACCACGAAGTCCCGGTCGCCCTCTGTCAGTGGGCCCCACTGGGTGTTGGTGATGATCCGGTCGGTCGACGTCGATACCGTGTCCAGGCCGAGCATGGACGGGTAGGCGAGCGCGCCGAGGGTCAAGGTCAGGGCTCCACCCACAAAGAGAGTCCCCATCGCGTTCCGCGAGAGCTGCACCGTTCCTCCTGCCCTTTCGGGAATCCGCCGAGAGGTTCTTCGGCGGGGTCGGACGCTATGAAGTACGCAGCAAACGCCGTTCCGACTCTATGAAGTTCGCAAAAATTTCGCGGGAAAGGTCGTGGGAGGGCTCATGGCTCAGGTGGTAGGCATCACGTATTACCCGGTCAAGGGGTGTGCGGGCATCAGCGTCGGACAGGCCGAGGTGATCCCTTCCGGTCTCCTCGGCGACCGCGTCCACGCCGTCGCGGACGACAACGGCGACCTCCGCTGGCAGGGCGCGGACCCCCGGCTCGCCCTGATCGTCCCGGAGCCGAGGGCCGACGGTGGGCTTACCCTGCGCGCCCCGGGCCACGAGCCGGTCACGACCGGCGCTGCCGCCGCCGACGCCGATGACGGCGACGCCGACGACGCTGCCGACCGCTGGCTGACGCGGGTGCTCGGCCGGCCGAGCCGACTGGTCCGAGCGGTCGCGGGCAACGAGTCCCGGCTGCATGTCGTCTCCCGCGCCAGTCTGGACGCCCTCAACCGCCGGATCGCGGAGCGCGGGGGCCGCCCCCTCCCGATGAACCGCTTCCGCCCCAACCTCGTGATCGACGGCTGGGAGACGCCCCACACCGAGGACGACACCCCGCTCCTCACCCTCCCCGGCACCACGCTCGCCCTCGCCCGGCTCACGGTCCGCTGCGCCGTCACCCTCGTCGACCAGGAGACCGGCCGCCGCGCGGGCTCGGAGCCTCTGCGCACCCTCGCCGACTACCGCAGGGCGGAGGGCGGGGTGGTCTTCGGCGCGTACTTCGCCGTGCGGCGGCCGGGGCGGGTGGCCGTGGGGGACGAGGTGACGGGCGCGGGGTGATCTCCGGGCCGATCTCCGGGCGCGGAGGAGATGCCGTCCACGTCCCCTTCCCGCACGCTGGAGTGCACGGAGACATCCGGACGGAGACCCCATGACCCCGGCGACGACCCCGGAGCCCTTCACCCGGCGGGACTACGCGGAGCGCATGGCTCGTGCCGTGCGGGACGCGGCGGCGATGGGCCTGTCGGGGCTGCTCGTCACGCCCGGCCCCGACCTGGTCTGGATGTGCGGCTACCGGCCCACCTCGGACACCGGGCGGCTCACCCTCCTCGTCCTGACCACCGGCCACGGCCCCCGCCTCCTCGTCCCGGCCCCGGAGCGCCCGGACGCGTCGGCCGCCCCCGGCGCGGACGCCGTGCTGATCACGGAGTGGGGCGACGGCCAGGACCCGTACGCCGCTGCCGCCGGCCTGCTCATCCCGCACGGTCACTACGGCGTCTCGGACGCCACCTGGGCCGTACACCTCCTGGGTCTCCAGGAGGCCCTCCCGCTCACCACCTACCGCCCGCTGACCACCGCCCTGCCTCTGCTGCGGGCCGCGAAGGACGAGCACGAGCTGGCCAGGCTCGCCTCGGCGGCAGGGGCGGCGGACGCGGTGTACGAGGAGATCCTCGCCGTACGGTTCGCGGGGCGCCGGGAGTCGGAGGTCGCCGCCGACCTCGCCCGTCTGCTGCGCGGACACGGCCACAGCCAGGTCGACTTCACGGTCGTCGGCTCGGGCCCCAACGGCGCCGACCCGCACCACGAGGCGGGCGAGCGGGTGATCAGGGACGGCGACACCGTCGTCCTGGACTTCGGCGGTCTGAAGGACGGCTACGCCTCCGGCACCGCGAGGACGGTCCATGTGGGCGCGCCGACGGACGAGGAGCGGGCGGTGCACGAGATCGTCCGCAGGGCCCAGCAGGCCGCGTTCGAGGCGGTGCGTCCCGGGGTGGCGTGCCAGGAGATCGACCGGGTGGCCCGCGAGGTCGTCGCGGATGCCGGGTACGGGGAGTACTACCTCCACAGCACAGGCCACGGCGTCGGGCTCACCACGTTTGAGCCGCCGTACCTGGTCGAGGGCGAGGAACGGTGGCTGGTCCCCGGTATGTGCTTCTCGATCGAGCCGGGCATCGGTCTCCCCGGCCGTTTCGGCGTACGCATCGAGGACGTCGTGACGTGCACGCGGACCGGGGCGGTACGCCTGAACGCGACGGATCACACCATGGCGGTCGTCGGCTGAGTCAGGCCATCCAGAAGAACACGGCCGTCATCCGCTTCTCCTGAAGCGTCGTACCGCAGTAACCGGTCGCGCTGTGCACGAGGTTGGCGTTGTAGAGGAGCAGCCGGTTGTACCTGTGCGGCACCCGTACGTCCTCCTCGAAGGCGTCGGGCGCGACGAACCGGGTGCCGAGGGCGTCGACGAGGTTGTTGTGCGGGGCCTGCACGACGTTGCCGCCGAGCCGCCCGCCGGAGAGGGACTGCCGGAAGAAACTGGTCCCGCAGTCCTTGGGGACGCCGGGATTGAGATACAGCACGGCCGCGTACCGGCACAGCGCGCGCGAGTCGGAGTGCGGGCGGGGCGTGCTCTCGCCCTCGCCGACGACCTGCACGCAGTTGTGGTTGAGGGTGCCGCCGCCGGGCGCCCGCTGCACCCACAGTCTCTGCGCGCCGGTGGCCCCCCGCACCAGACGCTCCACGCGGGCGAGTTCGGTGTCCTCGAGCCCCGGCATGGTCCGCAGCCCCGGCCAGCTCTCCGAGGTGTACGGATATCCCTTCACCCAGTCGTCCTTGGCCAGACACCGCTCGCGGATCGCCGCGATGTCGGCCTCGGGGAAGACGTCGTCCAGGACCCAGTAGTCGCGGCCCTTGGTGGGCTTGCGGTAGGGGAGCACCGGAAGTGACATGGACATGGGGGGCATGGGCCCGACTGTAGGACCGGCCTTCGTCAGGTCTCGCCCGCGTTTTCCCCCGGACTGGGCCGAGATGTGGTCAACGGTCCGTCAACCACGGTCAAGAGCTGTCCTGTTCAGGAGGCCGAGATGATCTTCCCGTTCTCGTCGAGGGTGTGGTCGTACCAGTACTTGTCCCACTTGTCGTCCACGTGCTGCGGGACCTTGCCCTCCGGGTAACGGGCGTAGCCCTTCGGCGGCTCCTTGCCGTTGTCGATGCAGTCGCCGCCCCCGGCGCCGTTCACCGACAGCACCGGGTACTGACCCCCGCCGCAGATGGCGTCCGCCGTGGAGAACGAGCACGCGGACAGCAGTCCGGCGGCGAGGACCCCGGCCAGGGCGAGGACGGGAGCGGACAGGGACGACTGCTTACGGCGGACTCGGCTGGAGCTGCTCATGGTTGGTTCCCCCACGGGTTCTGGTCGTCCGGTGCGCGGTGCGCGCTGCCGATGACCAGCCTGCGGGAGCTGGGCGAATCCCTCCTGAGTACCGGTACTCAGAACCGGACCGTAGGCATACTCGACCAGTACACGTCACTCTCGTCGGGAGACCTCGGTCAGCCAGTCGCCGAGGGCGGCGATGTCGGCGTGGGTGAGTCCGACCGCGGAGTCGACGCGGTGGAGCAGAGCCGGCCCCCGGTGCTCGGCCGCCACCCACTCACGGTCGAGGTCGCCGATCTCGTCGTCGACCCAGATGAAGGGACGCCCGGCCGCCGTCTCGACCAGCGCCCGTGTCTTCCAGTGCAGCACGTCCAGGACGTCCTCCTGCGGAGCGTCCGGCAGGTCGGCCACCGGCAGCTGCGGCAGGCCGAGCAGCGGGGCGATCACCTCGTTGGCGTCGTGCATCCAGGCGGTGGCCCACACCAGCTCGCAGGGCAGCGCCAGCAGCCGCGGCCCGTGCCCGGGGGTGAGCTTGGCCAGCTGCGGATTGCCGTGGTGCTGCCACTGCCCCCATTCCTCGAGGGTCGAGGGCATCGTCGCTCCCCCGACCGGCAGGAGGGTTCCGTCGACGTCCAGGAAGAGCAGCGGGCGCTGCGCGGGCTCGGTCATGGGAGCAGGTTAGTGACCGGCGCAGGCTTTGGTGACGGGTGCGGCTCAGTACCGCACCGCCCGCGCCACCTGCGCCTTCACCTCGCCCGAGAGGTCGCGGTTGCTGCGTGCCGTGCCTGTGCCGGTCTTGCCGGCCGGTACGTCGGAGACGGTGACCACGGCCGCGTCGACCCGCTTGCCACTCGCGTCCGTGAAGTCGACCTCGACGGCGAACGACTTCGACGAGTCGGCGCTGTTGGAGACGGTGACCTCGACGGCCGCCCTGCCGTCGCTGTCCCTGCCCGGCGTGCCCAGCCTGACGTCGGACGTCACGTCCGTGCCGTTCTGGATGTCGTCCAGCCGGCGGCCCGCTTCCGCCGTCGCCGAGGCGAACGCCGAGGACGCCTCGGAGGCGAGCGAGGAGGCGGCTCCCGTGGCCTCCCGGGCCAGCGACTCCGCCGCCGAGGCCGCCCTGCTCGCCGCCGACGACACGGACGACGGCGTGTCGTCGTCCGAACAGCCGGTCAGTACGGCGGCGGCACAGCAGACCACGGCCACCATCAGCGGCACGTCCTTGGTGCGCGGCATCTGCTCGCCTCCCGGTGGTTCCTCGACGACTCCGACGACTCCGACGCCTCCAGTGAAGGGGCCGCGCGGCCCGCCCGCACGCCGGGTCACCCGGACGGATGGCCGGAAGGATGTGCGTCCGGCGGTGAGCCCTACTTGGTGAGCCGGACGTCCTTGCGGCGCAGCCACGGCAGCGGGGCCACGGCGGACCCGATATACGGCGTGATCCGGACCTCGAAGTGCAGATGCGGGCCGGTGACGTTGCCGGTGGCGCCGGAGAGGCCGAGCCGGGTGCCAGGGGAGACCCGGTCGCCGACGCGGACGTCGATGCGGGACAGATGCGCGTACTGCGTGAAGTAGCCGTCGCGATGCCGTACGACCACCTGGTTGCCGAAGCCGTCGCCGCAGGTCGTGGCGCGGACGGTGCCCGGCCCGACGGCGCGCACGGGGGTGCGGGTGGGCACGGCGAAGTCCTGGCCGGTGTGGCGGTGCGCCCAGCGGGTGCCCCGGGCGGCGTAACCGGCGGACAGCCAGTAGCCGCGGGTGGGGGCGGTCCAGGAGCCGCCGGTGCGGTGGCGGAGGGAGTGACCCCGGCGGCGTACCGGACAGTGGCCGTCCCGCCCGGACGCGTCCACCGCGACCGGGTCCCCGGCGCCGCGCTCCGCCGCGCGCAGCAGGTTCCACAGCCGGCTGCGGATGGCCTTGCGGCGGCGCTCGGCCGCGTCGACCTTTGCGCGCCGGGCATCGGACTTCCGGAGCCGCTCGACCTTCTCCCGCGCCTTCTCGTGGGCGCGCACGGCCCGCGCGGCGGCCTCCCGGAACCCACCCCCGCCCTTCGCGTCGTACGCATCCCCGCCCGCACCGGAGGACAGGGCCGCCTCTCCGCCCGTCGAAGAGGTCACGGTCGGCTCTCCGTCCGCGCCGGAGGGCACGGCCGTCAGGGTGAGCAGCACAACGGCGAGCAGTACGGCGAGCAGGGCGGGCCCGGGCGCGGCACCTGGGCGCGAGCGGGTGAGGCGCGCAGCGTGGTGTTCTCGTCGCATCTTGGGATCTTCGGACCGGCGGGGCGCGGGCGGCCTGGTTACGCGCCCGGACGCGCCCGGACCTCACCCCCGATTCACTCGAACGGCCCCGTGAGCAGCGACCGGTACACCTCCGACGACCGCGGATTCCGGGTGCACCGCCACACACCGTGCGGGCAGTAGTCGCTGATGGTCTGGTACAGCGGGCGGTGCCGGGCGAACCAGTCGAGCATGCCGCGGACGTAGGCCGGGTTGTCGCCGTTGCGGAAGAGCCCCCACTCCGGGTACGCGATCGGCTTGCCGTGCGCCCGCGCGAACCGGACGTGCGCGTCGAGGCCGTACGGCTCGGAGGCCTGCTGCGCGAAGGACATGCCGCGCGGCTGGTCGTAGGCGTCCATGCCGATGACGTCGACGTACCGGTCCCCGGGGTAGCAGCTGGTCCACGGGACGGCGTCCCGCCCCCGGTTCGGCGCGAACTCGAACCGGAACCGCTGCCCGGGAACGGACCGCATGGCTCCGACGATCCGCCGCCAGTACGCCTTCCACGCCTCCGGATCGGGCCCGCACCGGTGGGTGTACGTCACCCCGTTCATCTCCCAGCCCACGACGAGCACGGTGTCCGGCAGCCCGACCGAGACCAGCCGCCGGGCGAGCTTGCGGAAGTGCTCGTCGTACGCGCCGTCCGCACCCTTGTGCAACAGCCCGCGCACCTCCCGGTCGGGCAGGTGCGCCTCCGTGCGCTCGAACATCGGCACGTTGAGCACGAACAGCCGGTCCGCGCGGGCCCTGCGCCACTGCGCCCAGTGCTCGAGATCGCTGGGCGCGCCCTCGATGTTGAACCACCGGTCCCCCGGGAGGTAGGCGTGCCCGACCCGGGGGGTGGCCGGTCCCAGCCATCCGTCGAGCCCCGAGATCCGCCGCACCCCCTCGGAGCCGTATCCGAGGTAGGCCCCGAAGGGCCCCGGCCCAGTGGCCGCCGCCTTCGAGTCGGGCACCCCCGCCGCCCGCTCCCCGCCGGGGACACAGGAGGGCCCCGCGAGCAGGACGAGGGAGACGAGAAACAGGGTCAGCAGTGCGCGTGGGGAGCGTGGGGAGCGAGGGGAGGAAGAGGCCACCGGTTGAGACACCGGCTCATGATGACGTCACCCCCGCCGTCCGGGCCCCGGATTCGCCCGCGAACCACCCGTACCGGGGACGCGGTTCCCGCACCAGGAAGACATCCACCTGGCTTTCGGGCAGGATGCCCGGTCCTTCAGGGCCGGGGTGAATGCCCCGCTCTCGCTGAGCGGGGCAGGCGTGGCCGGGATGCTGAGGGTGGCCACGGACGGGTGGCGGTGACGGGGAGCCGAGGGTCCGGTGGCTGGTGGCTGGCGGCCGGCAGTGGGTGGGGTGGTCACTCGCACGGGTGATGGTGATCGATGTTGTGCGCGGCCGTGGAACGTGTGGTCTACGTTCGCGGTATGGCGCGGTTTCGGTTGTATCCGACGGGCGGGCAGGTGCGGCAGATGCTGCTGCACTGCGCGCACGCGA